>CACZRZ010000171.1 GCA_902783655.1 uncultured Bacteroidales bacterium | reverse complement strand
CGATGGCGCCGTGATTGGCTCCCCAGCAGTTCATGACGCTATAGACATCCTTGAAGCAGTCCTTCGAGGGGTCGAGACGTGGCACGAACCAGGTGGTGGGCCATGTGGGGTCGGTACGACGGTCGAGGATGTCGTGGGTCTTCGGGTCGAGTTCCACCGTCCAGCCTTCTGCCAACTGCAGTACAGGCCCGAGGCCGGCTACCATATTCACACGCATCATGGTCATGGGCATACCACCCTTGGTGACGAAGTGCGAACTGTAACCTCCTCCACGGAAATAGTCGCGGTCGGCCGGCATCCACGAGGTAGCCTTCAGACAGGCCTCAGCATCGGCGTCTGTGATATTCCAAGGCTCCTTCATGGTGGGTTTGCCATCGGCATCGGTCATAGCGCCAGTGGCGTCGAGAGTGGTGGCACCGCTGTTGATGAGGTGGATGAAACCCTGAGCCGCCAGCCCGCTCAGCACAGTACCGGTGACACGCTGCACGGCCTCCGGGCTCCAGTAGGTGCGGATGTCAGAGAACATCACGCCGCGATTGGTGAGCAGGTGACCGAAGAGCATGGAGAGACCATTGAGGAAGTCGTTCTCCGTGGCCAGTACATCGGCTTCGCGCACACCGTTCCAGTCGAACGAGGTGCAGAGCATGGACTCGGGGAAGTCGAAGTTGGGCCTGTAGTCGGTCCACTGACGCTGTCCCTGCACGCCGCCGAAGAGGGCATTGTGTCCCAGGGCCTCTTCCTTGTAGCCCATTTCCAGCAGACGCGGATTACCATGCATCAGGTCGCGGATGATCATCATCGTCTTGACGGTGAACTCCCAGTCCTGGTCCTTCTCCTCACGGTTCTTGCCCTTGCCCTTACCGTTGAAGGTGGTCATGGGTGTACCGGGGAAGAGCGGACGGTCCTCGTTGTAGTCGTGGCCCTCCTGGGGCTTGCAATACTTCTCCACCCAAGCCATCGCCTTGCGGAACTCTTCGGGGTCGAAGATGTTGAAGTCCACGCGACGCAGAATCTCGACAAGCGACACGTACTCCGTACGCATACCAAGATAGTGCTGCAGCATGTCGGCATCCACGATACTGCCAGCGATACCCATACAGGTGTTGCCCATCGACAGGTACGACTTGCCCTTCATCGTGGCCACAGCCTGTGCAGCACGGGCGAAACGCAGAATCTTCTCTGCCACGTCGGCAGGGATGGTGTTGTCGTCGAGGTCCTGCACATCATGGCCATAGATGCCGAAGGCGGGCAGCCCCTTTTGGGCATGAGCGGCAAGCACGGCAGCCAGATAAACGGCACCCGGTCGCTCCGTTCCGTTGAAGCCCCACACAGCCTTGGGATAGTGCGGGTTCATGTCCATTGTCTCAGAACCATAGCACCAGCAAGAGGTGACGGTGATGGTGGAGCCCACACCTTCGCGCTCAAACTTCTCGGCGCAGGCTGCGCTCTCGGCTACACGTCCTATGGTCGAGTCGGCAATGACACATTCCACAGGCGAACCGTCGCCGTTGCGCAGGTTAGCGGTTATCAACTCGGCTACGGCCTTGGCCAGTGCCATCGTTTTCTCTTCCAGACTTTCGCGGACACCGCCTTGACGCCCGTCGATGGTGGGACGGATGCCGATTTTGGGATAGGAAGACTCTCCCCCCGCCCTCCCTGCTAGGGAGGGAGCGGAATGGTTTTGACTAATTGTTTTCATGGGATGTGTATTATAAGATGTATTGCTATTTTGTATAGTTAAGTTCTTAATTATCTAACGTAACTGCTCCCTCCCTAGCAGGGAGGGCGGGGGGAGAGTCTGGATGGGGCTTTTCTTACTCACTCATATTCTTTATATATGGTAATTCCGGCAGATGCTCGAACCCGTAGAATCGTCTTGCATTCTCACCGAGGAAGGCTGCCTTCTGTTCATGGGTTAGTTCTGTGGACCTCGTAACAAAGTCGTAGGACATGCGATAGGTGATGGCCGTAATAGTGCGAGGATAGTCGCTGCCCCACATCAGTTTGTCCCACCCCACAAGGTCGGCAGCCTCGCGAATGGCACGTATGGCCGATGGATAGGGATAGAACTCAGGGTTATAGAGCCACGTGATGCCGCCCGACTCCACCATGACGTTCTCGTTGCGTGCCAGCAAAATCTCCTGCCTCCAGCATTCGTTCTCCCAGGGCGGCGACTGGGGCTGGTCGGCCATTCCAAGATGCCCAATGGCTATCTTCAGGCATGGACACTCCTCAATGACCTCGCGCAACTCGGCAGTCTGTCTGTCGCCGTCGGCCAGGCACATGGAGACTATCATGCCCCGCTGTTCCATCATCTTGAACACAGGCATGAGGGTCAACAGCGACTCCTGCATGCGGTGCCCTGGGAAGGCGATGCCCTTCAGACCGGCATCGGCAACGGACTGTGCCTCGGCAAGGTTCCATGCCATGCCCATGCAGAAGAAGCGGTCGGGATATTTCCTTTGCACCTCTGTGAGGTAGGCGTTCTGGTTGCCATCGATGACTTCCTGCACCACCACAGCAGCACCCACCTGAGCATAATCCATATTTGAGAGGAACACCTCGGCCGTGTTTCGTCCGTCGATTATGAAGGGCGGCAACATCTGCCGTTCTTCGCCGAAGAACTCACTGCGACTGCCGTTTCCCTCCTTCGTGCGGATGGGGAAGCCGTTGACCGTAGTGTCTTGTCGAAGCCACAGGTGGGAGTGGGCGTCGATATAAATAGACTCTCCCCCCGCCCTCCCTGTTAGGGAGGGAGCAGAATGTATTTGACTGGATGTATTCATATTAAGGTATATTATATATCTAAGTCCTCAGTTTCCCAACGTAACCGCTCCCTCCCTGACAGGGAGGGCGGGGGGAGAGTCTGTTAGGTATTTGCCCATGTTAACCGCATGGCCGGGCCTATGATTTCCTGCACTTCCTTCACCAACTGCCAGTCGATGGGCTCGCTGATGTATTCCAGGTTGCGGCGCACGTTGTCGGGGTTGGCCGACGAAAAGAGCGTCGTGGGCACGCGCGGATTGCTCACCGCGAACTGCATGGCCAGTTTCTCTATGGGGTAGCCCTTCTGCGAACAATACTCCGTAGCCTTTCTGCAGGCGTCCACCAAGGGCTGGGGAGCCGGATGCCAGGCTGGCGCACCACGACTGGAGAGGAGTCCCATGCTGAGGGGCGAAGCATTGATGAGTCCGATGCCGTGCTGTTCGAAATAGTCGAGATAGTCGGCCAAGGCATCGTCGCACAGACAATAGTGACAGAAATTCAGAACGGTCTCGACGGTTCCTTCGGGAGTATGGTCAACGACCCAGCGCAGGTTCTCCAGCTGCAGGTCGGTGATGCCCACATGGCTCACCACACCCTTCTCCTTCAGCTCCACCAGAGCCGGCAGCGTCTCCTCTGCCACCTTCTGCAAGCCGCCAGGCAGCGAGGCTTGGAACTCTATGTCGTGGACATGAATGAGGTCGATGTGCTCCACACCCAGTCGGTCCATGCTCTCATAGACACTCTCCTGTGCGCGCTTGCCGCTGTAGTCCCATGTGTTCACACCATCCTTACCATAGCGGCCCACCTTCGTGGACAGGATGTAGCGGTCACGCGGCAGTTGCCGCAAGGCCCTGCCCAGCACGGTCTCTGCACGGTAATGCCCGTAGTAGGGCGACACGTCTATCAGGTTCATGCCACCGTCGAGGGCCACAGCCACCGTGTCGACGGCCCGCCCTTCGTCGATGTCGTGGAACACGCCACCCAGCGACGATGCTCCGAAACTCAGGGCCGACACCTCAAGCCCCGTTTTTCCCAATTTGCGATACTCCATAATATATAAATAGGTACATTATTTACTTAAGGTATGGCAAAGATAAGAAATAATCCTGAATTATACATGTTTTCGGCCGAAGAAATATGACGAGGGACTTTCATCGACGTATGACACGCCTTGACGCACAATTGTCCGTCAAGCGCAACGATACTATGGTTGGAGCTCCAACGACGCGTGCTTTCTCTTGACGCACAATTGTCCGTCAAGAGAAACCTTATATTTCCTTGGCACGAAATTCATATTGGCACGCCCTTTGTAATACTTCGTTGTGTAAAGAATCACTAAACAGTTAAATCTTTAAATCATAAAAACAAGTCATGAACATCAAACCATTGGCAGACCGCGTGCTCATTGAGCCCGCACCTGCAGAGACAAAGACAGTGGGCGGCATCATTATCCCCGATACCGCTAAGGAGAAGCCCCTGAAGGGCGAAATCGTAGCCGTTGGCCAGGGCACCAAGGACGAAGAGATGGTGCTGAAGGTTGGCGACCAAGTGCTCTACGGCAAGTATGCCGGCACGGAACTGGAGCTGGAAGGCAAGAAGTACCTCATCATGCGCCAGAGCGACGTGGTAGCAATACTGGGTTAAAGTAAAAGGATAAAAAGTAAAACCAAAGGTAGGAAGAT
>CACZRZ010000170.1 GCA_902783655.1 uncultured Bacteroidales bacterium | reverse complement strand
TAACTGGTCGCCCGTGGTGGTACCATCATCAGAAATATTGTAGGAAATATTACCATACTGAGAATCTAATGGAGTCACAATTTTAGATACAATACCCTTTGCATAAACGCCAGTTACGCCCTCACCTGCATCAATGGCAGCACGAGCCTGAGCCACGGTGTAGGCATTCTCTACAGTCTTACCTGGTACATTAGGATCAACAACCTCCAAGGTATAGCTTGCCTCACCTGCAAAATAATTATCATTGCCTTCGAATTTAGCCTTGATGGTGGTTACACCAGTACCGTTAGCAAGTGTAACAGCACCCGTATTGGCATCTACGGTAGCAACACTCTCATTGCTGCTGGTATAAGTAACCGTAAGGTTGTTGGGGTTCGTAAGCTCAGGAGCCGTGAAGCTTTCGCCTACGTTGATGGTGAACGATGTTGTTTCGTATGCCAAACCAGCATCTTGCTTTTCAGCACGAACAAGACTTACGATATAGTTCTGCTTATCAAATTCATATACGTCACCATACTTCTTGATGTTACCGTAAATGACAACCTCATCACCCAGCTTCAGGTCAGTCAGGGCTGCGAAGTCTGTATCGTCCAGACCACGTCCACTATACACCTCAAACTGGTCGGTGGTGGTGCCGTCGGCAGAAATCCAGTAAGTGATGGACTTATAGGTAGAGTTGTAGCTGTCCAGTTGAGAGATAATACCCTTTACATAGATAGCCTTAACACCAACACCTGCATCAATAGCAGCAACGGCCTGAGCTACTGTGTATGGGTTGTCCGCTGTTCCAGGACCATTGGGGTCGTCGTTGGTTACGGTCAACGTATAAGTTGCCTCAGAGGGCTTGTATTGGTTCTCTACACCTGCATAGAAAGCGGTGATGGTGGCAGTACCAGCATCCTCAAGAGTTACAGTACCGTCGTTTTCAACAGTAGCAACATTTTCATCGCTCGTTTCCCATGATACGACAGCATTCTCAATAACTTCGTCGCCAGCCTTTACAATAGCCGTCAACTTACCTGCTGCTGTGCCTGCAAACAGATTCGTGTTTGTGATACCGGTAGCGTCAATCGTCACGGTTGTAGTCTTTGCTGTCTCAGGTGTTGGCTGAGTGCCTTCTGACTTCTTGTAAAGACTTAAAGCACCACCAGTACCTGCAGCATAGCATGCAAAACCATAAGTTCCATTATTACGCAGGTTAGCATTTACGTTTGCTGCAGCATTTTGTTTGTTAACAAACTCATAAGTGTCTTCGTCTGTTCCTGTTACAGTCCAAAGAGCCTTGTCGTCGGTTCCGTCTTCGAGCAAAGCGCCTTGATTCTTAGTACCTGTGGATGCAGCGTACTTACCCGTCGATGCATTATATAAGGTGTAATATTCGTCACTGGCAGCCAGAGTCCAAACGATGCCCTCATCAGGATTGATAATAGTGTTATTTTCAGGGACTACCTCTTCATACTGGAAACGGTTAGAGGCGGTACCTGCCTTCATTGCTTTACCATCATAGTAAATAATATAATCACCAGGCGTAATTGCACCAGTGTAGAGAACAAATTCGCCTTCAACAGGGACAACGACAGCCTTGATGGTATATGTGGCAGTAGCCACTGCACTATTGTTCATGCCTTCCTTCACGGCGATGGCCTTGATGGTCATGGCCTTATCTACCTTTACGGTATTGCCCTTAGTGCTGTTAATTGTGGGATCGGTGCCATCGACGGTGTAATAGATGGCGGCACCTTCCGTAGTCGTAGCAATAGTCACCTCTGTGCCGGCTTCCACTTCGCCAGCAGCAGGGTTGAACGTCGGAGTTGCAACGGTCTGCATCACGGGCGGCTCGTTACCTGAAGTCGTATAGGTTAC
This sequence comes from uncultured Bacteroidales bacterium, assembly GCA_902783655.1. Lineage (GTDB taxonomy): Bacteria > Bacteroidota > Bacteroidia > Bacteroidales > Bacteroidaceae > Physcousia. The sequence goes on along the minus strand of CACZRZ010000170.1, from coordinate 38,820 downwards.
AGCGACGCTCTTTATGTACAGAGCCTTATTGGCTGATTCAGGTTTAGCCAGCTTAACTTCTATCAGGCCCGAAGCAGCAGAGCCTTCGAAAGTGTATTCCGTAGCAGTAGCCGATACAGCCTGTTCCTGTGTGCCAAATGCAACACCATTTACAGTTGCATACAATGAAGCTGATACGCCGCTTGCGGCAGAAGCATTAACGACAATCTTCGTTATGGTACCAGAAATGCCGTTTGTAGAAAGTTTGATGGCCTGAACTGCTGCTTTGTTCGTTCCATAGTGAATGCCTTTGTCATTATCAAAGTTCGACTCAGTGCCATCGGACTCCACAGTCCATTTTACACCATCGTCGGCAGTACCCGAACCCTCGCACTTTGCTGTAAACGTAAGTGTGCTGGTCTTCGTTGTATCTGCCCACGCATTACTTGCCCCGACAAGCAGGAATGCCAGCAGGAGCATTAGTTTTGATAGTAGTTTTTTTCTCATAGTTTTAAAGATTTATAAAGTTTACAATAATTTATTTCATGAACAACTTATTCTTGCAATGCCATAGCTAAAGTTAACAGGAAATAACTACAAGCTACGCATACACACGCTCCTATGTCATTATCGTTTCAATTCCATTTGCCGATAATAGTGTGCCGTACAAATAAAGGCAACGATACCAATGAACAAAACAGCCAATAAGAAATAAACGAGTCCCATAATATTACCTCCTTATCACTCTAGATTTCTTTATTAAATAAAAACCAATTTTGTCACGTCAAGACAAAATTTACCGCCTTCCAATGCAAGTGGGTCGGTACGAACACTATACTCCTCTACAACAGGCGGTTCCACCTGGTGGTCCACTTTTCTTCTATGCTCCTTGGCTTTATCTCGACGCGCATTCATGTTGCAAAGTTACAATTTATATTTGGAATGAACAAGAGATAGGAGAAAATAAAAAATCCCCGTCGACGGAGTGTCGACGAGGGATTCTGTATTCTGGAGCGCATCACGCGCTCCGGATTGCATTAAGACGGTTATTCTTCGGGTCCTTGGGGATCAGGGAACTCGCCACCGCCTACAATAGTTTCACCTTCACCGCTGAGAGCCAACATGGTTTCTTCCTCCACGTCCATAACCTCTACAACGGGTTCCAGATAATCATTCTTTTTCATTTCTTTTTTACCTTTATAATTTATTTAATTCAATTAATATTCGTGGCCATTACCATGAATGGCCACGAATATTTATAGAGAGTTTCTTACTTCAAGATAACCTTCTTGCCGTTCTGGATGTAAACACCCTTCTGAGCGGCCTTCTGAACCTTCTTACCGTCGATGGTGTACAGACTTTCGGCATTGTTGTTAGCCATCTCTACAGCCTCGATAGCAGTGTAGGTGCCATCAGCTTCCTGAACTTCGATACCACGAACCTCAACACCGGGCTGAGCCTGCAGGTATGCACCCAGAGGACGCAGATAGGTATTGTTGGTGTCGCTACCCTTATAGTACTCGTTGTAACCTTCGGCCATAGTGAAGAACCACTCGTTGCTGCGGAAGCCGCCAACCTTACCCTTGTAAGTACCGATGAAGCGAACACCGTCCTCTACTACGTAAGGATCACCATTCTCGTCCACCTGTGTGGGAGCAACAATCTTCTTGTCAGTGAAGCCGTTAACCTCAGCCAGCGTCTTGTCCTTCCAAATCTTGACGAGGAACGGAGTGTTAGCGGGCAGTGTTTCTTCCATGTGGAGAGCAAAGCGAACCTTGTCACCATTCATGCCAGCGAGAGTGTTAACTACAGCATAGCCGAATGCAGCAGACAACTCTTGGATGTTAGTTTCGAACGGGAGAACCAGAGAATACCACTTCTTGGCCTTGAATGCCTGCTCTACCTTAACAGCGGGCGTACCTTCGTAGTTGTACATGCTGAAGGTTACGTTAACATGTTCTACACCGTCATAATTAGCAACGTAGTCAGCAGCAGTGTTCTCGTCAGCATTCTCGTAGTCTTTACTGGGAACACGGTTCAGAGCGAAGACACCAGGAGTGATAGTGAAGACACCAGGAGTGAATGTGAAGGTATAGTTATCAGATTCGAGAGAACCATTGATTGCATACTCCTTTCCAATCACCTCACCTTTCTCACGAGTCAGAGTGGGAGTCAGACCAAGATCATCCCATTCTTCGCCGTTCGCGAGTTCAGTCGATACAGGTTTAGTGTAGGTAAATACAGGATCATCTCCACCATAAGTCTTGGTTGCATTGTTGATGGCAATAGTCACAGCCTTCGGGGTAATTACAAAGTCTGCCTTTGCTTCAGTGAGATCATATACGTAGTTTAGAGTACCAGTTTCAGGATTCTGAATCTCAACAACATAAGTACCAACAGGCAGGTTCTCACCTCCAACGTAAGTCTTGTCACCGTCCTTTTGTTTAACAACATAGGTCAGGGCAGTAATCTCCTCATTGTAAATAAGGCCTTCAACTTCGAAGGGGAATTTATCCTTTGCTGTCAAATTCAATTCTGCAGGCAGGGCATAACCATACTCTTCGCTGGCTATTTCCTTAGACTTGATGACAACGTTTTGCTTGGTGATTTCCCACTGTGCAACATAGTTGTCGTCACCATCTTTATTAACTGCTATTACATCATAGTTAGGATGTGTCACATTAGTCTCATCGTCTGCATCATCACCATCAAGAACAACCATAAGATTGTACGTACCAACTGCCAAGCCGGGTTCAACACGCTTAACGATAGGCTGCACGCCTGTGAAGAATTCATCCTTGGCGATATCTTTGTCAGCACCTTGAGGACCCTTGCCATCTACCCAATCCCATTTCATGTCGGGTACAGAACCAATAGCACAAGAACCAGATACAGGCTGAATGTACAGCTCACCCTTACCAATTTCGAATTCGATTTCTTTAGTACCCTTGTAGTTACCCTTACCTGCAATGGTAACAGTAGCCTTAGATTCGGTTGTCGTAACATTAATGTTGTTGGCATATGCAACTACATAGTCTTTGTCTTCACCTTCAGCGAGTGTCTGCTTTTCTGCAGGAACAGCGTTATCAGTTATAGCAACTGAAGGCTCCAATTCCTCAGCTTGATATTTTATGGCTTTGCCATCATTGAGTACAATATCAGCATCGGGAATGTTTGCAATGTTTTTAGGATTAATCTTAAAAGTATGTACGTATTCGCCAGTAAAGTTACCCTTACCTGTAACAGTGACTTCAGCAGCTTCAGCTACCTTACCCTTTTCGTCATAGGTAACATTTATATTATTAGCATAAGCCAGATCATAGTCAACACCATTCGTCAGAGCACCCTGCGGTTCATAAGTGATGTTAGGTGTGATTTCCCAAGCAGCGCCCTTATAAGTCTGTGAACCAAAGCCTGAGGCAGTGAAACCATCAGCCAAGTCATTCCCATTAACAATAGAACGAGGGTTGATGGTGAAGGTTGCGGTCTTCTTCAAATCCGCTGCCTCAAAAGTAAAGTTACCATCAGTCTTATTAACAGTTACCTCTGCCTTAGCGGTAGCAACACCAGCATTTTTGTTATCTAAGTAAACAACAGTGAAGTCTTGGTCAAGAACCATAGGAAGGGCACCCTCCTTAGACGTTACAGTAAGCGTAGGCTTCTTTTCATCATTCGCGAAGATGAATTCTTCTGTGATATCAGCAATGTTAATGTCCGTGATGGTCAGCTGAGCGATGGTATAATTAACGACCTTAGTACCACTGAAGTTACCTATACCAGTGACCTTTGCTGTATAGGTGTCAGCATCTTTGCTTTCGGGATTAGTATAGTCAACCACATAATCAGTACCCAACGTCATATCATCAGCCTTAATGCCAGGAGTCTGTACGTTACCATTATAGGTAGCTGCTTCAGCGGTGAATACAATATCATCAATCTTCAAACCTGTAACAGTCAAGAGAGCATTGCTGGCAACGTTTACACCAATGATATAGTTTTTGGATGTTGCAGTAATGTGCGTTGTCTTAGGATCATAGATAGGATAAGGATCATCGGAGGCATCATAGAAATGATCGGGATCTCCTGCCTCCAGAATAGTGAATGCAATAGCTACATTGTCCTCGGTGTCACCAGACTTGAAGTCGCCATAGAGAGAGTACTTCACAATGGGAATCCGGCTGTACTCCTGCTCGGCCTTCAGGATATTAACGGTGAGACCCGCCTGACGAACCTCAAAGGTCTTATCAGCTGTCTTAGAACCCGTATAGGTCCCAGTACCTGTAATTGTAACAGTGTAGAAACCAGCATCATGAAGGTCGGCTTCAGCGATATCATTACCTTGCTCATCTTTATAAGAAAGGTTGTAACCGGTCTCTGCCGCTACGCCATTGATGAATACATGCTTCCTTACTTCAATCCAAGTAAGATCACCTTGATAGGTAAAATCCTTGACTTCAACACTTGTGATTGCCGTCTGTGCCCATGACATCATAGGCAGGAGAGCCATCAAGAGTAAAAGAAAATGTTTTTTCATAAATAATAATGTTTAGTTAATAATAATTAATGTAATAAAAGTCTTAGTTAACCAGGAAACCGTTGCCGGAATCCCGTCCCGAGCCTGAGTTGCGCCCCAAACATCGGGCAATTACCCGTGTCCCTTTTTACTTCATTGGCAAAATTGGTTTTATTAGGTTAATATTTCGTTTGTTATTATTGTCCTTTAAGTCTAATTACATTTCATCTGAGCACACTCCACAGCATAACTCGCGACAAATTTAGACATATTTTTAGAAATGACAAAGAAAATATATAAAAATTTAATGAAAGTGTGTTAAAAAAGGGGGAAAGAGGATTGAAGATTGAAGATTCTTGCTCCTCTGCGCTACGCAAGCGTCCCTTTGGGCCGAGCGGAAGATTGAAGATTGAAGATTTAAGGAAAATAGGGTTGAAAACAGGCGACGTGTCGTTGAGGGTCAATCGACGTGTCGTTGGAGCTGAATCGACGCGTCGTTGGAGCTGAATCGACACGTCGATTGAAGCCCAACCTAACAACGCATGCGCGCATACGTGCGCGTACAAAATATATAAAAGGTAGAATGATGGAGTGACGTCACACGGGATCGACATCATAGACAACCTGGGCGGAACGATAGGGCTTCTGCTGGAGGAGGAAGTCGCGCAACTGGCGCAGGCGGCGACGGGCATCGGCCATGGAAGCGGTAACCTCCACCTTGAGAATGAGCCGGCGGATGTACATGAGCTGGACGCGCGAGACGGCGGGAGTGTCGGGACCGAGCACGCGATTGCCGAACTGACGACGTAGGAGGGCCCCCATGTCGCGAGCCATCTGCTCGACGATGCGGACATCGCGATGGCGCAGGGTGACAACCACCAGACGGACAAAGGGAGGATAGCGGAAGGCCTGACGCTCGTCGAGCTGGTCACGATAGAGGCCGGCATAGTCGTTGCCAACCACCTGACGGACGACACTGAGGTCGGGCGACTTGGTCTGCAGGACGACCAGCCCCTGCCGATTGCGCCGACCGGCACGGCCAGCCACCTGCGAGAGCATCTGGAAGGCATGTTCGTAGCTGCGGAAGTCGGGCATATTGAGCATGGTGTCGGCATTCAAGATGCCCACGACGCTGACCCGCTCGAAGTCCAGGCCCTTGGTCACCATCTGGGTGCCGACAAGGATGTCGGTGCGCCCATGCTGGAAATCGTAGAGGAGACGTTCGTAGGCCGTGCGGCTCCGCGTGGTGTCGAGGTCCATGCGGGCAATCCGCGCCTGGGGGAACAACTGGGCGAGTTCCTCCTGGATGCGCTCCGTACCATAGCCCACGCCCACGAGTTCGTGCCCTTCGCACTGGGGGCAACGCTCGGGAATGGGATATGTGGCACCACAGTAGTGACAGGTCATGCGGTTGCTCTGGCGATGGAGCGTCAGGGTGACATCGCACTGGGTGCAACGGGGATTCCAGCCACAGGTCTGACACTCCATCTGCGGGGCGTAGCCGCGTCGGTTCTGGAAAAGGATAATCTGCTCGCGACGTCCCAACGCATCGCTCATGGCACGTAGGAGGTCGGTGGAGAAGGGTCCCTTCATTTCCTTGCGGCGACGGCGGTCGCGAAGGTCAACCACCTCGATGCGAGGCAACTGGACCTGGCCGAAGCGTTCCGACAGGGTGACCAGTGCATAACGGCCCTGCTGGGCGTTGTAGTAACTCTCGAGGGAGGGCGTTGCCGTGCCCAAGAGGGTCTTGGCCCCTACCCTGCGGGCCAGGACAAGGGCCACATTGCGGGCATGATAGCGAGGCGCCGGGTCTTGCTGCTTGAACGAGTTCTCGTGTTCCTCGTCCACAATGATCAGCCCCAGACGCCGGAAAGGCAGGAAGACGCTGCTGCGCACACCGACGACGATGTCGTAGGGCTGGTCGGAGAGTTGCTTCTGCCACACCTCCACACGCTCGGCATCGGGATATTTCGAATGATAGACGCCCAGACGATTGCCAAAGACACGGCGCAGACGTTCCACCAACTGGGCCGTGAGCACTATCTCGGGCAACAGGTAGAGCACCTGCCGTCCCTGCCCGATCTGTTCCTGGATGAGACGGATGTATATTTCCGTCTTTCCGCTTGAGGTGACACCGTGCAGGAGACAGACGTCGCGAGTGGCGAAGGCCGTGCGAATGGAATCGTAAGCGACTTGTTGGGCCGGGCTCAATTGTAAATTGAAAATTGAAGATTGAAAATTATTCTGCTCATCGGTCTTCAGTTCTTCAATACTTGAATTCTTCAATCCTTCAATCCTTGACAATTCCCGCTCATAAACCTCCAGCACACCACGCTCGCGCAGACCCTTGAAGGCAGCTTCGGACTGCCCTTCCATGAGGGTGGACTTTTCCAGTTCGACAAGGAGCGAACGGTTTTGCAGGGTGAGTGCGGCAGCGGCCTTGGAAAGGTCGAGGTAACGAAGGAGCAGGTCGGACTGACGCTGGGCCCGGCGCAGTTCGTCGAACAACTGGTTCAGACGGTCCTGAGAGAAGAATGCCTCGGTGAGGCGGACACAATGGACGATGCGCGGACGATAGTTCTGCTTCAACTGTTCATGCATGATCAGTGCCCCCTTGTCGAGCAAACTCTTCACGAGAGACAAGACATTTACTGATTTACCATTTACGGATTTACCATTTACCATTTGGGAGGCATCGAAGGCCTTTTGGAGGTCCTGGACACGCTGTTCGCGCAGGCGCTCCATCAGGTCGAGCAGATACTGTTCGTTGCGCGTAAAGGGTGTATCGGTGTCGTAGTCGGAATTGTACTCCACCACGCTCTCACTCTCCAGTTTCATTCCGCTGGGCAGGGCAGCCTTGTACACCTCACCCAGGGTGCACAGGTAGTAGTCGGCTATCCACTGCCACAGCCACAACTGGTCGGGAAGGAGAATGGGAACAGGGTCGAGGACGTCGAGGACTTCTTTGAGGTTCCACCCACTCCAATCCCTCCCCGAGGGGAGGGCATCGTTACGTTCATCCCCATTGTACGCACCATCCTCGGGAGGGGACTGGGGATAGGGGCCTTTTACAACTATTGCCGAATAAATCTTCTTGTTACCAAAGGGTACAATGACACGACTGCCCACCCGAACGCGGTCGTGCATGGATTCGGGCAGGCGGTAGGTGTAGGTTTCAGCCAGCGGCAGAGGCAGGACGACATCTATCAGAAGAATACCGCTGCACGAATGTTCCATGTGTGCCCCTTCAGTTTGACACCGTTCAACTGAATTTTATCGCCGAGGGGAATACTGTAGTTGAAACCGATCTCGAAATGCTTGAACAAATCGAAACCCGCTCCGACATTCCAGTCGAAACTGTGTTTTTCGAGGTCTATCCTCTGGTACACCGACTTATCCTCCTTGATGGCGTAGTTGTACTGCGGTCCGGTGGCGATGTAGATGGAGAAAATTTTGATTAGGCCGATGTCATAGCGCAGGTTGAGCGGAACGGCCAGCATGTGAGCCGACTTTTCATAGTCATTCAGGTCGTAGGCCGTATATTCCATCTCATAGCGATGGTAAAGCGCAGCCACATCCAAGCCAAACCCGACCAAGGGAATCTTGAGTTTCAACTTCGGGCCGACGAACCAGCCGAGACGGTTGCCGGCGGAGAAGATCTCGTTGTTGACCTTGAATTTCTCCACATCGACACCTCCTTCCACGCCGAGGTGCCATGCCTTGTCGTCCCCGGCACGAAGTGTCAGTACCGGCACGAGCAACAGGATTATTAATAAGCGCTTGGACATGATCATGAAGATTGAAATTGAAACTACTCCTTTTTTATCTTCTCTGTCGCCGTACACTGGCAGCAGGAGCACTACTTCCCGAACTGCTCTTGGGCTTTTTTTCTTTTGCTGACGAGCCTGCGGAAGAGCGGCGGCTGGCAGTGGAACCACGCTGCACCTGCTTCTCCTTCGAGGTCGACGTCGTAGCAGTACGCTGGCGCTTCACGGCATTCTTCTTCGGTTCGGCCACAGCCACACTGTCCAAGGTGTCGGGCTTCTCCTGATGGTGCCAGATGTTCTTCTCAAAGTCTTCCAACTGCTGTTCGATGCGTTTCTGCTCAGCCTCCACCTTGGCGGTGTCGGTCTCGTTGACCAGGATGCGGCCCTGCATGTTGGCCGTCTTGTAAATCTTGCCTTCGTAACGGTTCATGGTGAAATAGTCATCGGCCGTCATGTTGGTGATGTTGTTCAGGTTCGAAGTCATGATGGGCAGACGGCTCAGGAAGGGAGCAACGTCGTCGTACTTCATCCAGAACAGGGGCTTGGCAGGTTCGCCCTCCTCAATCAGTATGGGACAAAGCGCTGTGACCTTGGCCCTGTAGGTACCCGTGCGCTGGTCGAAGAAACTGCTCTCCTTAATATAGTAACGTGTAACATTGGCCGAGGGGATATCGTTGTCGGCAACTGTTATCTTGCCGTCCTTCTCCTCGTAATAGATATAATTGCGCTCCAGCACCTCCTTGACATCGGTCACGCGATCCTTCTCGGCAAACGACTCGTTACCGTCCAAGTTATACTTGTAGGCCGACACACGCTTTGCCAGGAACAGGCGGAAGATATAGGTAAAAAGGTTCACCTGCTGGTCTGTGGGTTCAACGGGATAGTACAACGGAGCATTCTTGTCGGCAAGGAGGTCGAGCTGACGATAGATGTCGCGACGCCAAACCACATCCTCAGGCATCTCTGCACTGGTGGGGAACATCAGCGAGGCACGGTCCACGGTCTGCTTCTGCTGTCCTGCACTCCGCTGGGCAGCGGCATTGCTGGTCGTGGTCCTACGCTTTGTTGGCTGGGCATACATCGACTGCGTCGAAATTAAAAATGAAAAATTAAGAATTAAAAATGCTATGCGCTTCATAACTTTTATCTTTTATCTCACTTTTATCTTTTATCTTATCTCTTTTAATTGACAATCACTTCCATTGCACTGTTCAGCGTACGCTCGATTCCATCCGGACCGACAGCGCGGACATGAGTGATGTAGAATCGCTTGCCACGGTTGAGCTGACGGATCATGTTCTTCTGACGCAGGGTGAACTCATTGCTCTGAGCTATTTCGGGCACGGCATTACCCATGTTGTCGTAGAAAACCATCTCGAAGCCCTTCACCGAGAAGGGTATGTTCAACAAGCCGTCGTCGATGGCAGCACCCAGGTTGGTCATAGCCATCAGGTTCTGTTTCGATATCTTGCCACCCAGCAAATGGTCGTCGCCGATGGGGATGTAGGCTGTCGGGTCGGGCAACTTACGTACACGGAAGGTGAACTTGCCCATCTCCTGGACACGGCCTTCGGTCTGTGCGGCAACAGTCACCACGGCCTCGCCACCAACGTTGGTGGGACGGGCAATGTACTTGCCATCACCCTTCTGGGTAAACGAACCGCCCGTCATCGACACCTGCAGGCGATTGCTGGGGATGCCTGGCACACTGACACTCATGGGGTTGTCGTAACCGGCGTACAGGACGTTCATGATGTCGGCACTGACGGTGGCCGAAGGCGGTATGACGGTGTACTTCTGCTGGAACTCGCGCTTCACCTTCTCTCCACTGCCGTTCAGCGTTTCAATCCAACCGGTCAGGGTAAAGTCGCCCGTCGTATTACAGATTGTCTCGTAGAGTCCGTTACTGCTCTTAATTTCCTTGCCACCCACATAGATGGTGGGGCGGTTGGTGGTATCGACGGCAGCCATGAATATCTGGGCCGAGAAGCGTCCGCCCTGCACGATGGTCTGCGCATTGGGCACCACATAGGCATTGACCTCATTGACACGGATATCCTTGACGTCGATGTTCGACACCAGTCCGTGCAACACCTCGCCCTCGGCGTGGCGCACGTCGTTCTGCAACTTGGTGAGAAGGGTGACAGCTGCCGAGGTAGGCATGCTCTCGAACATATACTCCTGCCAGTTCTTGCCTTCGAGCTTACCCTTTTGGGGGACCTCGGTGTTCAGGTTGCTCTCGATGATGCGGCGCTGTCCCTTGTCGGACACCATCTTCGTAATGCGGTCGCGATAACTGTTGATGGCATCGTAGAGTTCACGTCCGCGACCACGATTGGGTGCCAGCATGACGCTGCTGGCAGCCTCCAGGTCTTCCTGGTTGCGGATATTATGTACGTCGCCGTCTTTGCCGTCGCTCTTCTTGACGATGGCCACCTTCAGGTCCTCGGCCAGGTTGTATAGCGAGTCGCTTATCTGACGAACATACTGGGCCTTGTCGTACCACTGCTTCACCTTGGTGGGATTGGCCTTCATCTGCTCGTCAAAGTTCTTGTAGATGCCCTCGTTAGTCTGTATGGCATTCTGCGTAGCCAGCTCGATGCCATCGGACACGATGGTGAAGCCCTTCAGCACATCGCTGCTGACATTGAGGGCCAACATGGCCATCAGCACGACATACATCAGATTGATCATCTTCTGACGAGGCGATACTTTCTTCTTTCTTATCTGAGCCATTTCTCAAACTGAAAATTGAAAATTGAATAATGAGAATTAAGCCTCAGTCTGCGGGTTGATGGGTCCGACGACATTGACAGTGAGGGCCTTGATCATACGTGCATAGACGTTGTTCAGTTCCTCAATCTGCTGTGCCATACGGCGTGTCTGTTCGTCGATTTGTTCGATAGTGCTTACCTGCTTGCTGATGTTGCGCAACTGCAGTTCATAAACGGTGGCAATGCCCGTAAGCGTACGGTTGAGGTTCTCCATCTCCTCGCTGTCGGTGGACATCCGCTCGGCCTGTGTCTTCACGCGACCCAGCACCTCGGTCAGTTCGGTCAACTGCTCGGCATAGTTCTTGACGGCCTCCTCCACGGTTGCAGGGTCGGTAGCTTGCAGTTGAGCCATTTCCGTCAGGCCGGCACCGCCGCCAATGACGCCACCACCGATGACACCTCCGCCACCCAGGATGACTGGCTGACCACCGCCAGCAACTATGGGCGATGCTTCTCCGTTGTCTGGCAGGACTGGAGCAGGGGCTTCTCCCTCGGCACCTCCCACAATGGGAGCACCACCGTCGCCAATGACCACCGTGCCGCCACCGGCAGGCATTCCGCCACCGATGACTACAGCACCGCCACCACCAGCCACGCCACCGCCATTTTGTGCAGCAGCCGAGGCTACGGCGGCCAGTTCCTCTACGGTCTCACTCGACAAACCGGCACCACCGGCAGTTTCGGGCACACGCTCCGTCACACGTTCGAAACCGGCAACAATGAACACGAACACCTCCGTACCCATACCGATGAACAGCATCAGGTTGGCACCTTGCAAATGGGTCAGTTTGAACAGTGTACCCAAAATAACGACGGCAGCACCCCATGAATAGGCATAATTCATGAAGGTCTGTCCGGCCATGGTGTCCATCCACTTCTGGATGACTTCTATCAGATTCAGTTTCTTTCCCATAACATAAATTCGACCCCCTCCCCAATCCCTCCCCGAGGAGAGGGCATATATACGTTTGGAGGTTCAGTTTTTAATGATTACCTTCTATTATATGTATCTCTAACTAAATGGTGACCACTCCCCTCCCTCGGGAGGGGTTAGGGGGTGGGGCCTCTCTTACTTTTTCTTAGTCGGTTGCTTACTATTGTCATTCACCATCGAACGGACACAGCGGAAGCCGATGTACGAACGGGGCTGGTTCTGGTACTCGTAGGTGCGCCAGGCCGAACGAATCATACTCTCGGGATCCTTCCACGAACCGCCGCGCACACTTTTCTTCTTCAGTCGGTAGGGATCCTCCTTGGCAGCATTGTAACGGAGCTCGGGGTTCATGTCGCTCATGCTCTCCACGCCGGCCTCGGTGTAGACGGTCGAGGTCCATTCGGCCACATTACCCGCCATGTCATAAAGTCCGTTCGAGTTCGCACTGAAGCCACCACACTTTGAGGTGATCAGGCTACCGTCCTCGGTATAGTTACCACGATCCGGCTTGAAGTTGGCAAAGAAACAATTCTTGTCACTCTTCACCTCACCACTCTCCCAGGGGAAGGCACTGCCCGACTTGCCACGGGCAGCAAACTCCCATTCGATTTCGGTCGGCAGGCGATAGCGCTGTATCTGCTTGGCCATGCCGCCCAGACCCTTCAGCAGGAAGTTGGTACGCCAGGCACAGAAAGCATTGGCCTGTTCCCACGTCACGCCGACAACGGGATAATCGTCGAAGGCTGGATTATTGAAATAGAGCTTCATATAGCGCTCGTTATCGGCATTCTGGAAATCGTTGACCCAACATGTTGTGTCGGGGAAAATGTTCACGATGTAGGTATTGAGGAAATCCCACGGACCAGTGAGCGGGCGTGTGATGGTCTGTCTGACAATCTTGCCATCGTCGTCAATCCATGCCGTATCCTTGGATATCATCACCTCACGGTTACGATACTCGTCGTGACTGGCATCGGTATTCAGGTCACGTTCCTCGGGATTCAGACGGAAACGACGCTGAGCAGCGGCAACATAATCGTAGATTTCGTAACGATAGTTCATCTGACTGGCGTCCAGCATCTTTGTCCCGTCTATGGGATGAGTGATGTAAACACTCTCTATGGCACGCTGTTCGTCCTCGTTGGCCTTGCGCCAGGGGATGGCTTTGTTCCAGTTCAGATACGGAGTGATGGGATTACCCTCCTTGTCCTCCTCTATCTTATAGGTTTCGTCACCACCGAATGCAGGGTCGGCCAGGCGTTCGCGGATGATGCTGTCGCGCACCCAGTTGACAAACTGGCGATACTTGGCATTCGAGACCTCCGTCTCGTCCATCCAGAACCCGTCGACCGAGATTTCACGCTTCGGGAATCCTGCACCCCACAAGGTGTCGTCCTCCTCCATGCCCACACGCAGCGAACCCTTCCTGACGGGAACCATACCGAACGGCACAGGCTCGGAGAAACTGGTTCCCTTGACACCAGTTACCTCACCACCCGTGGCCATAGCCGAGTTGCCGCTGCCCATGCAGGCCGTCAACAGCAGTGTGAAAAGTAAAAAGTAAAAAGTAAAGAACAATGTCCGCTTCATAACTTTTTATATCATTTTAATTCTTAATTCTTATTTCTTAATCCTTAACTCTCAATCCTCTTACAACAGCCTCACACTCTTATGCAAGTTCTTGCCCTTCTTGAACAGGTTCAGGTCGGTCTGATAGCCAAGCACTATCTCGTGTGTGCCGTGCAGTACCCCGATGCCTCCCGTGTACACCTCGTAGGCATAGCCTATCTGCACACCGTGGAAGTTCGTTCCCAGCAAGATACCGACACTCACCGTCGGGCTATACGACAGACCGGCATAGAGCCGAATCTTCTCGCCGTTGTACGCCATGCGTGCCGTCACATCACCGCGCCATGCCTGCAAGTCGGTTCGCAGGATGCAGGAAGTGTAGAGCACATACTCGGGACTGCGGAAACGGATGTTGTAACCACCCGTCAGGTAGTAGAGCCTGCCTACCTTCATCTCATTAGCCTTGTCGTCGCCCAACTTCACCGTCGGTCCCGTCAGGTGCATCGTGCTCAATCCGGCATACCAGCGCTTATGGCTGTATCTCAGGCCCAAATCCACATCCAGTGCCATGCCGTCCACCTGGCTTGAAGAGAAAGCCGGGTCGCCAGTGTCTATCACATCGAGTTTCGAGCCATCGAACGTTGCATTCAGCATGCCCACTCGGACTCCGACACTCAGCCGGCCGCCCCACAGCGGTTGGTGGTAGGCGTATTGGAGGTACATCTTTTTATTGGAGAAGAGACCAATCTTGTCATTCATGAATCCCGCGCCAGCACCATGTCGGGGACTCAGGAAGAAGAGTGGAAGGTCGGCAGTGGCCAACATGGTCTGCGGGGCTTGTTCGAATCCCACCATCTGCATACTGAAGGCACCCTGAACGTTGAGTTGCCCTTCCAGACCGCTTGAGGCGGGGTTGAAGTAGGATTGCAGCGCCCAATAGTTAGCGAACGCTGCATCGTACTGTGCACAGACAGGCATAGCCGTCAGCACGCCCACAACCAACCACAATAGTCTTTTCATCCTCTCTTATAAACGCACGAGCATACCATAATATTGTATTTTCCCCTTAAAATCTTTTAACACAGCCCAAACATGCCCCTTATACCTTATAATAAATATGCGCGCACGCGTAGGATCGGATTGCACAACATCTATTAACAACGTGGCATTTTTGTCAACAAATGTAGCACCAAAGTACGAAAAAGTTTAAAATATGCCCTTGCAACGCATTATGAGACAAAAAACAAAGTCTTTGGAACGAAAGAGGAAACGGAATATACCATTTTAATGTAACTTTGCAGCGTAGTAATTAAAAAACACACAAAAATGACAGACGGAAAAGTTACATTACGTGAGAAAGTGGGATACTCGATGGGCGACGTTGCTGCCAATCTGGTGTTCCAGATGATGATGATCTTCCAGCTGAAGTTCTATACCGACATCTTCGGACTGGATGGTGCCGTAGCAGGCTCGGTGCTGCTGATAGCCCGCATCGTGGATGCATTCGTAGATCCTGCCGTAGGCATCCTTACCGACCGCACCCAGACCCGCTGGGGTAAATATCGTCCCTGGGTACTGTGGACGGCCATACCCTTCTGCGTATTCTACGTACTTGCATTCTGGAATCCAGGCATCGAACAGAAGAGCCTGGTAGCCGTGTATGCCACCATCAGTTACGTTCTGCTGATGACCATGTACTCGTTCAACAACACGCCCTACTCAGCTCTGGGTGGTGTGATGACAGGTGACATCCGCGAACGCACAAGCATCACCAGCATTCGCTTCATCGGCAGCACCATTGCCCAGTTTGTCGTACAGGGCCTGACGTTGCCTTTGGTTGCCAAGTTCGGCGGTCAGGACGAAGCTCACGGCTGGTTCTGCACCATTGGCCTGTATGCCGCCATCTGCCTGGTATGCTTCATTATTACATTCGCATCCGCACGCGAGCGTATTGCTCCTCCCCCACAGCAGGAAATGAATATTCGCAAGGATGTGCAGGAACTGCTCTCCAACGTACCTTGGCGCGCAATGTTCGTGCTCACGCTCTTCGTGTTCATCACGCTGGCCATGTGGGGCTCTGCCATGAGTTTCTACTTCCAGAACTATGTTGACCAAGGTGCCTTGTTTGCCTTCCTCGACAATTTGGGACTTGTACGTCCCGAGGGTGAGGGAAATGTCATTCTCTCCACTTTCAACCTGATTGCCCATGAGCAGTCCGACGCATACGCCATCGGCTTCTCCCTATTCAATATGATTGGTGCACTGGTTCAGTTTGTAGGCGTCATCCTGCTCTCCAACTTCCTTGCCAACCGCTACGGCAAACGCCAGACCTTCATCGTCTGCCTTAGCCTGACGGTGGTCTTCACCGCCATGTTCTGGCTGCCCGGTCCCCAGGATGTGACCTCGATGTTCGTCCTCTGTGTTCTGAAGTCCCTGGCTTACGCTCCCACCGTTCCCCTGCTGTGGGCCATGATTGGCGATGTTGCCGACCATATCGAGTACGTCAACCATCGTCGTGCCACCGGTTTCTGCTTCTCTGGCGTTGTATTTGCCCTGAAGGCAGGTCTGGGCCTGGGCGGTGCTTTCGCAGGCCTCATCCTTTCAGGTTTTGGCTACGCATCAGGACTGAATGTGGTGCAGAGCGAACAGGCCATCCAGGGCATTCGCCTCGTCTCCAGCTTAGTTCCGGCCCTGCTGTTTGCCGTCGGTGTAGCAGCCCTGTTCTTCTACCCCATCAGCAAGCGTTTCAACGAACAGATGCAGGCTGAACTGGCAGAAAGAAGAGCCAAACAATAATGACCTGAAGAAATTAAAGATTAAAAATTAAAGATTAAAGATTAAGATTAAAAAATTAAGATATGGACAACACACAGCCAGCAAATGGCGGAGCAACTACAGCTCGCTATCTGTTCCCCAGCGACTACATGGCCGACCCTTCGGGCCACGTCTTCAACGACAAGTTGTATATCTATCCCTCCCACGACCGTGAGAGCGGCATCCCCGAAAACGACAACGGCGACCATTTCGATATGCGCGACTACCATGTGCTTTGCCTCGACGACCCCGATCAGGGTGAGGCTCGCGACTTGGGCATGATTCTCAGTGTAGATGATATCCCTTGGGCTGGCCGCCAGCTTTGGGACAGCGATGTTGTGGAGAAGGACGGGCGCTACTATCTCATCTATAGTCTGAAGGACAAGAACGATGTCTTCCATCTGGGTGTGGCCATAGCCGAGAAGCCCGAAGGACCGTTCCGTCCCCTTCCCGACCCCATCCGTGGTTCATACAGCATCGACCCCTGTGCCTTCAAGGACGACGATGGCAAGGTCTATGTCTATTTCGGCGGTCTGTGGGGCGGACAGTTGCAGCGCTATCGCAACAACCGCGCGCTGGAGAGTGCCATCCTGCCCGAAGGCGACGAGCCCTCACTGCCTGCCCGCGTAGTGCGCATGAGCGACGACATCACCCAGTTTGCAGAGGAACCCCGTCCTGTGGAAATCGTCGACGAAAAGGGAGAAATACTGCGTGCCGGCGACCCGCATCGCTTCTTCGAGGCCTCGTGGTTGCACAAGCACAATGGCATCTACTATTTCAGTTACTCCACAGGCGACAGCCACCTGCTGTGCTACGCCACCAGCGATTCGCCCTACGGTCCCTTCCGTTTCCGCGGCGAACTGTTGCAGCCCGTTGTCGGCTGGACCACACACCACAGCATCGTGGAATGGCGCGGACGCACCTTCCTGCTCCATCACGACAGCGTGCCTTCGGGCGGACGCACCTGGCTGCGCAGTGCCAAGATTGCAGAGATAGCCTACGAGGCCGACGGCAGCATGCACGTTCTGTAACGGTTCATTTATCGTTTGAGAATTAAGACAAGCCTATTCGGGCGAGCTCAAAGAAGAAAAATAGTTTAAGGTAAAATATTGATTTTTCAAAAAGGTTAGTTAATTAATTGGGAAGGGTCACCCGTGCGCGAGCATCGGTGACCCTTGTTTTTTTGCCCATGAGACAAATATTAAACTATATGCGACATTCTTCAACGTACGTTTGCACAAATACATGTAACTTTGCCACATGAAAACTATCACGAACAATGCCAAAAACAACACTGATATGAAAAGACATTTACTCATGTTCGCCCTGCTATGCCTCTGTAGCACAGTATGGGCACAATTCGGGACCATCAGTTCGTTGCATGTCGAAGGCAACCAACTGAAAGACACGCACGGCAACACCGTGGTTCTGCACGGTATCATGGACACTCCCAGTCCGTACTTCAACAACGGACGATGGGGCGGTGCCTGCAACGACAATACGGTGCAGCCTTGTATCCAGTACTTCGACCGCATTTTCACCGCCATCACCGACACGGCACAGGGAGCATACTGCAATCTGTTCCGCCTCCATCTCGACTGCTGCTGGACCAACGATAACAGTTACACCTATAAAGTTGCGGCAGACCAACCTTCCGACATTGGCGGAGAGGCAAACATCAAGCACTTCAATCCGTCACGATTGAAGAAATACCTCACCTCACTTTATTTCCCCATCGCCCAAAAGGCCATGAAACGAGGTCTGTACGTCATCATGCGCCCACCAGGCGTATGCCCTGGCGACCTGAGGGTAGGCGACTACTATCAGCAATATCTGATAGAAGTATGGGACATCGTGACACAGAATGCCAACGTACGCCGCAATGCAGGCTGGCTGAGCATCGAACTGGCCAACGAGCCCGTCAGTGTCAAGGATGCTAACGGCAACAGCAATGCCAGAGCCCTGCACGACTACTTCCAGCCCGTCGTCGATAAGATTCGCGCCAACGGCTTCACGGGTATCATCTGGGTTCCCGGTGCAGGATGGCAGTCTGGCTATGCCGACTATGCCCGCTACCCCATTACAGGCTACAACATCGGCTATGCCGTACATGACTACACAGGATGGTACGGCTGTAGCGACGAGAGTGTGGATCGCGACAAAGACATAGAGAAGAGCAAGAGCAACCTCATTGCCCAGTTCCATAACCAGGTACCGGTGGTCGATACCAACCCCATCGTCATCACTGAAATCGACTGGAGTCCGAAGAAACCAGGTACGGGACACTACAACGAACATGGTGAATACGTGGAGAGCAACTACGGCACCTGGTCGACCGGCAGCACGTCCAAGTGGGGTGTGTGCTACAAGGCACTGCACGACCACTACGGCAACATCTCCATGACCCTCTCCGGCTCGCACTGCTACTTCGACTGGGATACCTATGCAAATTCCAACTATAAGAAGGTGGTTCCCGCTTATGGCGGCGAACCCGAGGCCTGCGCCAAGGCCTGCTTCGACTGGTATGCCGAATGGGCCAAGGAGAAGCAGCCCCGCCCCGAATATACCCGTCAGTGGACTGCCGACCGCAACAACGGACAGTATGTGAACCCCATCGTCAATGCCGACTTCCCGGATTGCGACGTCATCCGCGTGGACGACACCTACTACCTGCTCAGTACCACCATGTTCCACTTGCCAGGTGCCACCCTTCTGAAGTCGAAGGACCTGGTGAACTGGGAGTATTGTGCCAACCCCCTGAAACAAATCGTCGACAACGACGCCTATAACCTGAAGAACGGCAAGAACCACTATTCACAGGGCATGTGGGCAGGAAGCCTGAACTACCACAACGGCAAGTTCTACATCTACTTCCCATGTTCAACCTGGTCGGAGGACTCACAGAGTGTTCTCCTCACTGCAACCAGACCCGATGGCGAATGGACAGACACCCGACTGAAGAAAGCCTACCACGATCCGGGCTGGCTCTTCGACGACGGCCCCAACGGCGACGGCAACCTCTATGTAGCCTGTGGCATTGGTGACATCTATGTTGTCAGACTCAATCCCACCACCTATCAGGAGATTTCAAGCACCAGGGTTATCTCGGTCGGCAACGGTTGCGAGGGAAGCCACATGTATCACATCGGCGACTACTATTATATATATGCCACATACGGTGGCACCGAGGGTTCGCAGACCATTTTCCGCTCCAAGAGCCCCATGGGTCCCTACGAGGAGTCCGCAGACCGTGTCTTCAAGGACCAGAAGATTCATCAGGGCGGCTTGGTGGAGACACAGACCGGCCAGTGGTGGACCATTCTGTTCCGCGATGCCGGAGCCATAGGTCGCATCCCCTACCTGGAGCCTGTGACATGGAAGGACGGATGGCCCATTCTGGGCAAATCTGGCCGCGACGTGACAGAAAACGGAACGGGATATAAGAAACCCGACGTGGGAGCCGGAGGCCCCATCACCTATCTGCCCACCAACGACCCGTTTGGCGGCACCCGTCTGGGCATGCAGTGGCAGTGGAACCACAACCCCGACAACTCGGCTTGGAGCCTGAGTCACGGATGGCTGCACCTGAACACGACAGGCATCACCAACGACCTCATGCAGGCCCGCAACTCACTGACCCAGCGCATTCTGGGCTACTCCGCTGCCAACACGGCTTCCAACAAGGTGCAGGACAGCTATGGCACCATAAAGATGGCCATCGGTGGCATGAAGGACGGCGACGTGGCCGGTCTGGCGGTGTTCCAGGACCCCTATGCCCTGATTGGTGTGAAGATGGAGGACGGCGTCCGACGCCTTTACAGCAAGCGTAGCGACTACGAGGACTGGGGCAACATCACCCAGCCAAGGAGCAGGACGGCGATGTCATCGAGACCGATACCATCTACCTGCGCGCCATCGTAAACTATGGCACCAACGTAGCAAAGTTCTACTATAGCCTCGACAACAAGACGTGGACGAAGTTCGGCATCGACCTGAACATGCGCTACACGCTGAAGATATTCGTAGGACAGCGATTCTACATCTTCAACTACGCCACAAAGCAGAACGGCGGCTTCGTCGACGTCGACTGGTTCTCCACCGAACCCGAGTTCACCGAGGAAATGTTCTTTGCACCTGGCACGCTCGACCTGCTGATTCCCGAGGACCTGATGATGACAGACCTGGTTGCCGACCCCGTCAATGTCGAGGTTCGGCCGGGCGAAACCGTCGAGGCTCACTTCTATGCCATCGGCAAGTCGGGTTACCGTCGTGACGTCAGCGACCTGGTTACGGCCAAGAGCAGCAAGAAGGTCATTGCCGAGTACGATTGCGGCATCGTCTATGGTAAGGCATTGGGCACCACACAGATTGTTGCCAACTTCACCGACGACTACGGCACCAGACGCGTCACCCGCATGAATGTGACCGTCACCAACGAGGTGGGCATACATAGCACCCCCAGCGAGGCTGCCAAGGTGGTCGCTACACAGTACTTCACCACCGACGGCCGTGCATTGGCAGCACCGCAGCGTGGCATCACCGTCGTCCGCGAGCAGATGAGCAACGGACAATGGCGGACCAGGAAGGTTCTGCGCTAAACTTTGACATTCACCCCTACGTCGTTTCCCTTGACGCACAATTGTGCGTCAAGGGAAACGACGTTAGGTTTGGGCTCCAACGACGTTAGGATTCGCTTGACGGACAATTGTGCGTCAAGCGAATCCTTTTTTTGTATCTGCTCATTCGTCATAAGGAAAGTGGTGAAAACACGTTAGGTTTTGGCTTTAACAAGGCAACAAACGTACGAAATATTCATAAAAATTTCGTAAAACGAATCTAAATTCGTAATTTTGTTATCGCTAACCTGAAATCCACAGAATACCAATGTATAGAACCCTCATATCATTCCTCCTGTTGCTCCTGCCCTTCACAGGGGCCAGCGCGCAGGCCTATCGCTTCTATGGTGCCGACCAACTGCCAAGCACCATGATAACAACCATCGACCAGGACGCCAACGGACTCCTATGGATAGGTACCGAACACGGAATCAATCGCTTCGACGGTTACAACTTCGTCCACCGCACCACACTGGCAGAGGGCGACGAGACACGTCCCACCATTGTCTGCTCGCTGCTCTCCGACAGTGAGCAACGCCTGTGGGTGGGCACAGCGCGCAGCATGTTGCTCTACGACAAGGGCACGACGAAGTTCCGCGCCGTCAGTTTCCCCAACGGCTACGAACCTCGCGTGGCCAGCATCTTGCAACTGAAGGACGGCACCCTGTTGGCTGCCACTGCCGGCTACGGACTGTATTCCATCGACCCCACAACCATGCAGGCCACCCAGATTGAGGGATACGGCGCAAAAGACGACAACGACTACTTCAGCAATTTGTATCAGACCACCGACGGATGCATTCTGAGATTCGGTACCAAGAACCGCATCACCTGCCGCACGCCGGAGGGCAAGCTGAAAATCTACGTCTCGCCCTGTGGTGCCGTAGTCAGTTTCTTCGAGCGCAATGGTTCCCTGTATGCACTGTGTCAGCAGGGACTCCTGCGCCTGAACCACGAACAGGGAATAGAGAGGATGGAATCGCCCACCGTGGCTTCCCACTTCACCAATGCCACCACCGACCGACAGGGCAACCTCTACATCGGTACACGCGGCGACGGACTGTACTGGATACCCAAAGGCACGACGCAGCCCCGGCGTTTCCAGGCCGTCATCGGCGGTTTCGACCTGTCCCGGGCTCGCATCGAGTCGGTGTTTGTCGACCATCAGGACAACCTGTGGGTGGGCTGTCAACAGCGCGGCTTGCTCATGATACCCATACACCGCCGTTCGCTGTTCCAGACATGGAGCTTTGCAGCACAACGGCAGGAGACGGGTACATGCGTCTCTTCCATCGTCCGCGGAGAGGGTACCGACGTATGGTGTACGGTACAAGGCGATGGTGTCTATTGTTTCGATGAAATGGGCAAAATTGTAGCCCACCCCCATGCGCCGAAAGGGGCGGAGATACTCTATCGCGACCTGAATGGTAAGTACTGGTTGGGAACCACCGACGGCCTGTGGGCCTACGACCCGAAGGCTGGAAATGCGACAGGCGTTGCCAGTTTGTCCGGCCAGCAGGTCAACACCATGACCGACCTGGGCAACGGCCAGCTGGGCGTATCCGTTTTCGGCGGAGGACTGTACATCATCGACAAAGCGACGCGGACGCTTCTGCGTCATCTGACCATGCACGACACCGATACACTCGGACGCAGCCGACTGGCCAACGACTGGATATATGCCCTGGACACCGACCAGAAGGGACGTCTGTGGATAGGCACTTCGTCGGGCATAAGCTGCTATGACCCGCAAACAGGCTCCTTCAAGACCGAAGGGTGGAATGTGCTTGCCGACCGCGAGGCTTGTACCGCACTTCGCGTACTGCGAAACGGAGATGTGCTGCTGGCCACCGAACAGGGACTGCAACGATGGACAAAGGATCGGCGGCTGACACTTGAACCCAAGACCGATGCTCTGAAGAACATCACCATCAACTACATCGCAGAGGACCGGAAGGGCGACATCTGGCTAAGCACCAACGACGGCATCTGGCATTTGAACCCCAGACAGGGACAACTGGTGGCCTACGTCGAATCCAACGGACTGCAGACACGCGAGTTCGTACAGGGAGCCGGACTGCAGACAACCGACGACCACATCCTCTTCGGAACGGCCGACGGCATTGCACGCTTCCTGCCCGACAGTGTCCGGCAGCATCGGCCCGTAAAGTCGGAAATTCACCTGACCGCCCTCGTCATTGCCGGTGAACATGCCAACATCCTGACTCGCAGCAATGGGCGCAACGTCATGCAGACGGCCATCGACTCCTGCCACCAATTCCGCCTGAGCTACATCGATGCCAGTTTCCAGCTCGAGTTCTCGCTCCTCGACTTTGCCGATGCCGCCGACGTAGTCTTTGAGTACCGCATCGAAGGAGAATCGCGATGGCAGAGCACGGGACTCGGCAAAAACACCATAGCCTTCAACCATCTGGCACCAGGCAAATACCGTCTGAGGGTGCGTGCCTTGCAAGCCGGAACTTACACCGACGCAGAGACTTACACCATCGAGATACTACCACCCTGGTGGCGCTCGACATGGGCCTATTGGATGTACATAGCACTGATCGCGGCCATTCTGCTCTATGCCGCCTACACCTATCGGAGGGACATTCGTCGCCAGCTCGACGAGGACAAGATGCAGTTCCTCATCAACGCCACCCACGACATACGCTCGCCGCTGACGCTCATCTTGTCGCCCCTGGAAAAACTGCGCGCACGTTCATCCGACAAGGACGAACAGGCCGAGCTCGACATCATACACCACAACGCACAACGCATCCTGGGACTGGTGAACCAGATACTCGACCTGCGAAAAATCGACCGGCAACAAATGAAGCTCTACCCGGTAAACATCGACCTCACAGCACTCATCGATGCCATCTGCCACATGCACGACTACGCAGCAAAGGAACACAATTTCACCTTCCGCTTCGAACATCCCGAGGAGCCCGTCTATGCTACGGCCGACCCGCAGCAACTGGAGAAAGTTGTGGCCAACCTGCTCTCCAACGCCTTTAAGTACACTCCCGACGGAGGCGAAATCACAGTTGCCCTCACCCCGCCGACCGATACCATCCAATTCTCCATCACCGACACGGGTCCAGGCATTGCACCTGCTTCCATACCCCATATCTTCGAGCGTTTCTACCAAAGCCGCGAGACAAAAGAAGTTGTCGGAACAGGCATCGGACTGCACCTGTGCCACGTAATCATGGAGATGCATGGGGGAAAGATTACCGCACAGAACCGAAGCGATGGGAAGTCGGGATGCATCTTCACCGTAGAACTGCCCAAAACCGACGCCACATCCGCACCGACACCGGCCACAGCACCAGCACCTGCCGCTGCAAAGACCACCCACAAGAGCGAAAGCGGGAGCATCCTGATTGTGGACGACGACACCGATCTATCGGCCTAGGTAGCGCGCGAACTGTCGGCGCACTACCATTGCCAGACGGCATCCAACGGCAACGAGGCCCTGCAGACCCTGCTTACGGCCCCCGAAGGCGCATTTGCCGCCGTCGTATCGGATGTGATGATGCCCGAAATGGACGGCTTCACTCTGCTACGACTCATCCGCACCAACACCCGCATCTCCCATCTGCCAGTGGTGATGCTGACCTCGAAGACCGATATTGCAAGCCGCCTCGAAGGACTGGAACGAGGCGCCGATGCCTATATGGCCAAACCCTTCACCACCAGCGAACTGACAGCCACCCTGCGCAACCTGCTGGCCCAGCGGCAACGCCTGCGTGGCAAATACTCCGGTGCCCAGCAGGCAGGAGTGGAACGCGTCGAAGTTCCCGAACAGCGCGGCAATGACGAATTGCTCATGGACCGCATCATGCAAAGCATCAACAAGCATCTTTCCGACAGCGAGTTCAGTGTCGATCAACTGTGTTCCGAAGTGGGCATAAGCCGTGCCCACCTGCACCGCAAGATGAAGGAAATGACGGGGCTGCCCATCACCGAATTTATCCGGAACATCCGTCTCGAGCAGGCAGCCCGCATGTTGCGCGAGCAGAAACTGAATATCACCCAAGTAGCATACACGGTCGGATTCTCGAACCTCGGATACTTCTCCACCATGTTCCGAAAGCACTTCGGTGTGACTCCGCGAGACTTCGTGTCCAACGGCAACGACAAAGACGAAAAAGGAGACAATGAGGACGAATAAACACGATGAAATGGCGATTTTTGAGACCTGTGACATATTAGTAAATTTTTGAGACATTTATTAAAATACATACGCGCGTGGATTAGTAACTTTGCATCAGTTTCATAAGAACAACACTTAACTAAACTAATTTATTAACCAAAAATCCAAAGCAAATGAAAGCAAGACTACTTTCTTTAATTACCATGGTCATGATGGCCATTGGTATGCATGCACAGTGGACGGCTCCCGTTGCTCCCGACAGCCCCTTCAAGGGTGTGGACTACGAGACCGACGGCACCACGCTCTACTACCTGTACAATGTAGGCGTTGGTCAGTTTGTCACGGGCGCAAACTCGTGGAGTACTCAGATTTCAGTGGGTGAGAACAGCGAACCTTACATGGAAATCGTTGTTGAACCACTGGACGAGATTGAAGCAGAGGACTACCCTGGCGCAATTAAACTGAGACTGAACCCCAACAAGGATCAGAAGTTCAACGGTGCCGGCGGCGAGCGCTCATTTAGGGGTACTTACCTGTTCCGCGACAGCGAAACCAGCGGTTTCATTGACCACAATGCCCAAGCCTGCTGGTACTGGACACTCGTGAAGGCTGAGAGTGGCAACTATTATT
Source organism: uncultured Bacteroidales bacterium (assembly GCA_902783655.1). Lineage (GTDB taxonomy): Bacteria > Bacteroidota > Bacteroidia > Bacteroidales > Bacteroidaceae > Physcousia. Next base: position 13,062 of record CACZRZ010000170.1, on the reverse strand, counting down.
GGCACTCGGCCTACAACGAGGAACTCGGAATGGGCATGGGCGGCTACGACAATGCCCCCTATGAGTTTGCGGCAGTTTCGGGGGCCGGTGCAGCCGTTACATTCAACACAACCGAAGAGGATGCCAACATCGAGTGGGCATTCATTCCCGTTAACAGCATCGACAAGGAAGCTATCCCCGCATACGCCGAAGCCATGGCACTCTACGAGGCCAAGCTGAACCTCTACAACGCATTGAACGAGGCCAAGGAAGCAGGCGTGAGCACCGATGCTGCAAGCACTGTGTACAACAATGCCGACGCTACGGTTGCTGAATTGAACACAGCAGCCAGCAAGCTGAGATCTGCCATCAAGGAGGTTGAGTTCGGTGACAAATGGGATGGCGCTTCCGAGGAAGATCCTCTCGACGTTACCGACGATGTCATGGTTAACCCCAGCTTCGACTTCGACAATGGTATGGAAGGCTGGACCGTCAAGGGTGCGAACCCTGCCACTGCCATATGGAATGGTCAGGGTGCTACAGTAGTTGGCCCAATGGCGGGCACAGAAGATGACTCTTGGGGTAAGGATGCTGAAGTCTTCCACGCTGCTTTCGACATCAGCCAGTACATCGACTTCCTGCCCGCTGGTGTCTATAAGTTCACCTGCCAGGGTTTCTATCGTTCCGATGATGTTGATGGTGTAAGAGATAATCCTGTTATTCCAGCCGAGTTGTATGCCATCTTCCCCGATGGATCCGAACAGATAGCAACATTGGCCACCATCAGAGACTATCCTACTGCTGATAAACTTTATGAGACTCCAGATCCCGCATGGGCAAGCGATGCTGGTTATAACGGAGGTTGGGTACCCAATGGCATGAGCGGTGCCATCTATCACTTCCGTCACCACACTGGCGACAACGAGGAACTCGACTACACCAGTGTACTGAATATCGTCGTTACGGAGCCCATCGCTGGCATCACCATCGGTGTTCGCACCACAAGTAAAAGGTCATGGGTCATCTTCGACAACTTCCGCCTGACCTATTATGGAAAGGTTGACCCCAACAAGTTGGAACTGCAAGACCTCGTGAAGAAGAACGATCATCTTTATTCTGCCGACTTTGATAACACGATGGCTAACAGGGAAGTGAAGGAAACCTTCGAGAGCTGCATGGACGCTGCACGCGATGCCGATGGCAACTACGAGGAACTCCTCAACAACCTGAAGGCAGCCACCGATGCTTATGCTTCTTCTATCGTTGACTACCAGGAACTGGCTGTAGTTTATGATGAAACTCGCGAACTGGCCGACAAACTGGAGGCAGAACACCAGGATTGGGACGAGGTTGTCAGCACCGTTAGCAACCTGGCCGACGAAATGCAGCAAAAGATTGAAGATGAGGAGGCCGATCACGCTTATCTGGAGGCTGTACGCGACAGTGCCCTCAACACACTCTTGAACGCTGTTGCCACCGGCAGCATTAAGATTAAGGAAGGCGACGACCTGACCATCCTGCTCAAGAACCCCGACTTCCAGAAGACCGATGCTGACCAGCACGTGGCTCCAGGATGGGAAGGCAAGGTGAAGGAACTCTCCAAGCAGTGGGGTAACATCGAGAACTATGGTGACTACGGTGCAGGACACATCGAGCAGACCATCAAGAACATGCCCGTTGGTGCATACGACGTAACCGTTCAGGGCTTCGTTCGTGGTAACTTCAACAAGGTAACCCTCTTTGCCGGTGACTCTAAGACTTGCTTCAAGCTGATCACCGATGAGTATGCCACCGAACCCAGCTGGGGCACTCCCGAAGAAGTCGCAGAAAACGGTTATCCTTACGACAACGCTGGTGAACTGGAAGACGGAACTACCGTTTACTATCCCAACTCTATGCAGGGTGCTGCCGCTGCCTTCGCAAAGATTAACCCCGTAACTGGCGAACCCTTCTACACCAACCACTGCCGCATCGTCCTCACCAAGGCTGGCGACCTTACCATTGGCGTTGACGTAAAGGAAGCTGTTGACGAGGAAATCTGGGCCATCTGGGATAACTTCCGCATTTCATACGTTGGTTGCGAAATCAACATGTTCGAAGACGAAATCCGCAACCGCCAGAATGCCCTGTTGGCAGTAATCGACAATCCCGATTCGTTCGTTACTCCCGAAGCTACAAAACTGGCCAACGACGCTATCGAAGCCGGTGACAAGTCACTCGAAGGCACTGACCTGGAGACTGTATTTGCCGCTATGAATCAGCTCGACGAGGCTCTGACCTACGTGAAGGAAGCTGCCGGCATCGCTGAGGAACTGATGAACCTGGCTGAGTTCTACGAATCAATGACATCAATCGTTGACTCTGGCGACGCCGACTATCTCGACCTCATCAACAAGGCCATGTTCCCCACTCCCGAAGACTTCCCCAGCAACGAAGCTCTGAAGCAGGGTATCCAAGACCTGAAGGAAGGCTGGGCTGGCTACGTAATGTACGATGTCAAGGACAACGCTTCTGAGGACAATCCTCAGGATGTCACCGAAATCATCTATGCCTACGACTACATCGACCCGATGACGATGGAGAACTCAGCCAACGGTTGGGATGTAACCATCGACGGCGGTTCGTACGCTACCAACTTCGAAGAGTTGGAGTGCTTCAACAACAACAGCCTCGAGGTTAGTCAGACTCTGATTGGTCTGGAGCCTGGTTTCTATGAGGTTGCCGTAGAGGGTTACTATCGTCCTGGCTACCCCGGCAACATCACCGACTCTCTGGCTACCGTCCACAACGCTGAAATGTTCGCCACCACTGAAGCTGGCATCCGCACCGCTCCGCTCATGAATGCCATGGAAGGTGCCCAGGAACTGCAGGAATACGTAGGCGACGAGAGCGAAATCACATTGGGTGAGTTCCCCGTTTACATCCCCAACAACATGGAAGCTGCCAATGCTTACATCGGATTCGGCTACTATTCCGACAACAGACTCCAGTTCCAGGTTAAGGAGGACGGTAAGGCCGTTATCGGTATCCGCAAGAGCGAACATATAGATGGCGACTGGACCATCTTCACCAACTGGCAGCTCTACTACCTTGGCAAGAGCTCAACGGGTGTTGAGAGCATCAGCGCAACTGACAATGGACAACTGACAAAGAGCAATGCCATCTACGACCTCAGCGGTCGCCGCATCAGCAAGCTCACTCGTGGCCTGTACATCAGCAACGGACGCAAAGTTATCGTAAAGTAAGTTACATCCTTTTTGTAACGCACTGACATTCTCTATACTATGCCCAGGCGCCTTCCCTGGTGTCTGGGCATAGTCTTTTTTAAAAATGACGAAAATGAAAACAAAAGTACTATGGATTGCAGCCCTGCTGACGATGGGTGCGCAAGCGGTCAAGGCCGCCGAGAATAGTATCACCAGTCCCGACACAAAGACCACCGTAGTGGTAAACGACCGCGACGGCCGTCCCACCTATGAGGTGCGCCGCGACGGCATCGTCGTTCTGGGAGAGTCTCCACTGGGTCTGCTGACCAACATCGGAGACCTGAGCAACGGCCTAACCCTGCGTAACGTGGAAACGAGCACAGTCAGCGACAGCTACGAACTGCGCACCATCAAGCAAAGCCAGGTTCAGTACGATGCCACAAAGGCCGTCTGCCACTTTGAAAAGGACGGGCGCGCAGTGCTCGAAGTGGAATTCCGCATATCAAACCGCGACGTGGCCTACCGCTACCGCATACTGCCCCGCAGAAATGCGCAGGTATGTGTCGTTACCGACGAAGTGAGTGCATTCTGCCTCCCCCAGGGCACAACAGCCTTCCTCTGCCCACAATCGAAACCCATGGGCGGCTTTGCACGCACATCGCCCAGCTATGAGACATCCTATGCCTACGACGAACCTGTCGGAAAGAACGGCTGGGGCGAGGGCTACACCTTCCCATGTTTATTTAAAGTGGACAAGTTGACAAGTAAACAAGTGGACAAGTTGGATGGAAAGAAAGGTACAGACTCGTCAACCAATCTCTGGGTACTCATCTCCGAAACAGGCACCGACGGTAACTATGTCGGCTGCCGCCTGCTGAACGAAAAGGATGGGAACTACCGCATCGGCTTCCCCCAACAAGGCGAGATGAACGGCTTTGGCACCACTTCGGTCACCCTGGCCCTCCCCGGCACCACACCCTGGCGCACCATCACCATCGGCCAGACACTGGCCAACATCGTAGAAACGACCGTTGCCTGGGATTTGGTTGAACCCAAATACAAGGCCAGCCGCGACTACACCTACGGCAAGGGCACATGGTCCTGGATTATCGGCATGGACCAGAGCTGCAACTTCGACGAACAGAAGCGCTACATCGACTTTGCCGCCGCCATGGGCTACCGCTCCGTTCTGGTCGATGCCCTGTGGGACGTACAGATCGGTTACGACCGCATAGCGGAACTGGCCCGCTACGGACGCTCCAAGGGAGTGGGGTTGTTCCTTTGGTACAACTCCAACGGCTCATGGAACGATGCCCCCCAGTCGCCCAAACACAAGCTGGACCGCGTCGGAGTGCGACGCCACGAGATGAAATGGATGCAGGACAACGGTATCCTGGGCATTAAGGTCGATTTCTTCGGCGGCGACAAGCAGCCCATGATGCAACTCTACGAAGACATCCTCACCGATGCCAACGACTTCGGTCTGCAGGTCATCTTCCACGGTTGCACCCTGCCCCGCGGCTGGGAACGCATGTATCCAAACTATGTAGCCTCCGAGGCCGTGCTGGCCAGCGAGAACCTGCACTTCGGACAGGGAGCTTGCGACGGCGAGGCACGTGCCGCCGCCACCCACACCTTCATCCGCAACGTAGTGGGCTCCATGGACTTCGGCGGTTCAGCCCTGAACAAACGCTACAATGCTGACAACAAGTCGGGAACCATCCGCCGCACCAGCGACGTATATGCCCTGGCCACAGCCGTACTGTTCCAGAGCAGTGTCCAGCACTTTGCCTTGGCTCCCAACAATCTGACCGACGCCCCCCAGTGGGCCATCGACTTCATGAAGCAGGTGCCCACCAACTGGGACGAGGTCCGCTACATCGACGGCTACCCTGGCCGCTATGCCATCCTGGCCCGCCGCTGCGGCAACCGTTGGTACGTGGCAGGCATCAACGCCCAGGAAGAGGACGTGAAGGCCAAACTCCAACTGCCTATGTTCGCCCCTGGCAGCCAGGTCACCGTCTATTCCGACGACGCCCAGCTTGCCGGCAGCAGACGAGACGTGAAACTGAAGAAATCGCAGCTCGACATCGTCATCCCCAAGAATGGCGGACTCCTCGTCGTTGGCAACTGAGATGTTTGCATAACGACGAATGAATAATGAATAATGAATAATGAATAATGAATAATGAATAATGGATAATGGACAATGGACAATGGATAATGGACAATCTTCAATGGCCAATAGTCAATGGTCAATCATAAGAGTCGTTCTCCCCTGCATGCTCTGTCTCAGCGCAGCGGCCCAGAATCCCATCATCTGCGACCGCTATACGCCCGACCCAGCACCGTATGTTCACAACGACACACTCTATCTCTTCGTCGATCACGATGAGGACGAGACCGAGAACGGATACTTCACCATGAAGGATTGGTTGCTATACAGCACTGTGGACATGGTCAACTGGACCTATCGCGGCACACCGCTCACCTCCGCCACCTTCTCGGCCTGGGCTAAGCAGGACAACGACTGCTGGGCCAGCCAGTGCATAGAGCGCAACGGCAAGTGGTACTGGTACGTCACCGCCACCATCAAGGGACAGGCCTATCCTGGCATTGGCGTAGCCGTAGCCGACAATCCTGCCGGGCCCTACAAGGACCCCATCCGCAAGCCCCTGGTGCAGGGGTGGTTCAAGATAGACCCCACCGTCTTCATCGACGACAATGGGCAGGCCTATCTCTTCTACGGCAACAACATGCTGTGGTACACCAGATTGTCGAAGAACATGACATCCATCGTAGGTGGCGAGACGGAGGTGAAGACGAAGGACGAGAAAGCCTTCGGTCCCTACAAAGGCTACGACGACAATGGCAATCCAAAAACAAACTTCGAGGAAGCCTCGTGGATATACAAGCGGGGTGACAAGTACTATCTGGAGTACGCTGCAGGCGGAGTGCCCGAGCACTGGGCCTACTCTACGGCCGACAAGATTACCGGCCCGTGGACCTATCAGGGCAAGGTGATGGGCGAAGCCGAAGGCAGCTTCACCATCCACGGCGGCAGCGTGGAGTTCCGTGGGCATCACTACATGTTCTACCATAACGGACGGCTGCCTGGCGGCGGAGGATTCAAGCGTGCCACCTGCATCGAGGAGTTCACCCGTAATGCCGATGGCACCCTACCCTACATTCCCTTCACCACGAAGGGCGTGGAACCATTGCAGACACTGAATCCCTACGCACTGCAAGAGGCGGAGACCATCAACCAGTCGCAGGGCGTGCTCTGCGTGGGCGACCACAAGCAGTGCTACGTGACAAACATCAGCGCCGGCGACTACATCAAGGTGCGTAACGTCGATTTCGGCGAAGCGGGTGCCCAGTCGTTCACTGCCAAGGTGCGGGTAGAACGTAAAAGCATCCTGCAGGTGCGCGCCGGCAGCAAGACGGGCAGTTCCAAGGCACGCATGGTCCTGGAGCCCACCAACGGCGAATGGACTGAGATCACTTGCGAACTGTCGTCGTCCCTCAAGGGAGTGCACGACATCTTCTTCACCTTCCAGGGCAGCAGCACCCCATCGTTAGACTTCGACACCTGGCAGTTCCACGAAGCGACAACCAGTCTGCGCTCCGCACGTCAGGACGCCTCGCCACGCCCCAATCGCCTCTACTCGCCCTCCGGCGTGCCGGTCCAGAAGCCCCATAAGGGCATCTACATAAAAGACCGCCGCGCGTTCGTGATTAAGTGAGAAACAAGCCAAGCAAAATAAAAAGAGCAAGCATTCGCGCGAATGCTTGCTCTTTTTATTTTGCATGAGCGTACTCTGCTTTCTGCTCACTTAATCAGACCTTGAGCTTTAGCTTGAGCTCGTTCACGTTCGAACGAGCTCAAGCAAGCTTGGCTTGTTACTCACTTAATCACGACCTTATTGCCGTTCTTGATGACGATACCCTTGTAGCTTGGGGTTACGCGCTGACCGGCGAGGTTGTAGATGGCAGAGGTGGCGCTGCTGTTCTTCGTGATGCTGCTGATGGCATCGTCGGCACCAAACTGATAGGGATCGGTGCCAGCACCAACCTTAACGTAGAAGTTCTTGGAGCCGGTCTGGTCGATGAGCGACTGTGTGCCGTCCTCGAGCTTCCAAACGACGTTCTTGATGGTGTAGTCGCAGGCTTCCTTGATTTCTGCCATGTTGAATGCGATGGACTGCATGCCGTTGGCCTCAGAGGGAACGGTGAAAGTGGTAGAGAAGTGTTGCTCGTCGGTGGTGAAGTTGACGTCACCGATGGCGCCCCAGTGTACGTAGGCACCCGGTGCAACGTGGCACTGTGTGGTGGTCTTGGCATCAACGGAGCTCAGGTAGTCGAACTCGATAACGGTTACTTCGCCTGTTTCAAGTGTGCGGTTGGCAACGATGAAGAACTGGTTGTCCCAGGTCTGGCCCGTACCGCCTTCTTCCTCTCTTACATTGCCATTGTCGTCTGCCAGGTCGTCTCTCTCAACAGCATTCACGACAATCACCGTGGGGTTGGGGAAGATTTCCTCTACCTCAATGATTTCGCCCTTAAGCATCTCGAAGGCCATAGCCTTGTAGGCTTCGTTGATGTAGATCTTCCAGACGCCGGCGCCCGGGAGGTTCAGCTTGGCAAGGCTGGACTCAGTGTAGTCGAGCCATGCGTCGGGATCGTTCGTGATGGCGCCGGAGGGTTTCAGGGTGGCACCCTTGAAGGCTGCGTCGTTGCCGCGAACGGTGGAAATCATGACTTGAGATACGTATTCGTCGTCCTTACCGACAACTGCGGTATAGACTTCGTTGTCCTCGTCGTATTCGAATGGGATGGCATTGTCGAGGTCGTACTCGAGGCCCTCATTCGGGTTGCAACCAGCAACAAAGTAACCTTCGTCGAGCTTCATGATGCTCCAGGAGAGGTCGTCGAAATAGAAGTCGATGGGTTCCTTGACATTGGGGTTGAGGTTGAATGCGATTGACCAGCCGCCGCCCATAGCATCGGAGAAGGTGAATGTCTTGTCCATTACCTGCCATCCGGTGGTGAAGGCTACGTCGCCAATGGCCTCCCAGTGGAGATAGTCGGAGGGGTTCTGCTTGTGGATCTGGGTCTGTGTGGTCACGTTCTGAGAAGCCTTGTAGCGGAAGTGAACCTTGATCTGTGTACCGGACTTCCAAGACTTGGGTGACTGAATCCAGAACTGGTTGTCCCATGCAGAGGCGTCTCCCGGGGTGTCAGCCAGCTTAGCATGAACAACGAATACGTGGTTGCCGTCAGTCTCTTCCTCGATGTCGCAGGGGAAGGGATCCCAGCCGCCATCGTCGTTTAGGTTGCGGCCCTTTTCCTTACCCCAGGCGCAAATCTTGTAGTTGTTCTCCTGGTCGTCGAATCTTACTTCAGCAAGTTCGCCCCAGGGGGTCTCTGCATTACCGTTGGTGAGCTGCTCGATCCATTCGACGGGGCGATGTTCCTTTGCCTCGTGAGAAACCGTAAGGCTCTTCCACTCGATAACAGCAGTCGAGGAGCCGGGCTGGGCAACGAGGTTGCAGGAGGTGCCGTTGATGCCACTGTACTCCCATTCTACCTCTTCCCATTCGGTACCAATGGAGACTGAGCCTGCGGCTTGCTCGCCATTGCCCCAGCCCCAACCCATGTTGACGGTGATGGTGACGGGCTCAGATGCCTTAACCATAGCCTTAACGGTGTAGCGGCCGTCAATCTCTGTGGGGATGCCGTCGGCAATGAAATACTGATGCCATGCAGCCTCGGCGGGAAGTCTGTAGTACTCGACGCCAGCCTGTGTCTTTACAATCACGTCGCTGGTCTCTTCAGCATCTGCCACTGTGGCGTAAGTGTAGTTGGCACCCAGGTCGGTCATGACTCCGTCAACCCACTCGGGCACATAACCCATTACATAGAATGGGAAACCAGAATAAGTGGAGTAGTCAATCTTGTAATCCTCCACCCATTCAGCCTTTGCTCCTATGCACATTGCAAGGACAGCAATAAGTGTAAATAATTTCTTCATAATAGAAATAATTTAGGTAGGTTAATAAAATGAGTTAATAAAAAGGTTTGTCGGTTCGGGTTCTTTACTTTCCACTGAGGGCGTCGCAGAATGCCTTGTAGGTGGCTGTGCGGACCCAGTCCTTGCTCTTGCTGTCGATGGACCAAAGTCCTACGGGGTCGCCCGTGTCGGCCATGTTGCCCTTGCAGATTCCTGCCTGTTTCTCGTGTGGAATGGTGTTCATGTAGCTCTTGATGACATGTCCATAGAAGTCGGCAAGCTTCTGGCGCTGGGCTTCCTTGATGTCTGCTGCCGCTATGCTGGCGCCTGTGGCATCCTTGTACTTGATGTCGAAGTTGGAGAGGCGAATCAGTTTTCCTGTAGAGGCAAGGTTTTCGAGGAGGGTTTTGAGAGCAGCCTCTGTGGCAGCCTGCGTGGCCTCGTCTTCGCTATAGCTGAGAGTCAGCTTGGCGTTGATGCCATCGATTTTTGCCCCGTTGGTGTCCCAGACGCTGATCCAGTATTGGAGGCTTACGAATTTCTTTTCCTCTTCGAGACCTGATTCGCTGATGAAGAACTTCAGTTCGGAGGGGTCGCCTCCATATTTCTGGTATGCATTGCAGGCGGCCTTTGACACCTCCGGTGCATAGTTCTCGCTGCCAAAAGCATCCTGCCAGAAGATGTTGTCGAGGGAGTGCTTGAGGTCGAGCATGCCATTGTCGAGTTCGGTCTTGGCATCGATGGCTTCGTCGATGAGGTCGAAGGACTTGATGCGTCCGGCATTGATCTTCATCAGACCATCGCACCATTGGTTGATGGCATATTGCATGGTGTCCTTCTTCTCCTGTGCGGTCTGCGGACGGTGGTTGTCGGGGTTGTGGACAACGGTGACACTCTTGATATAGACAATGGAGTTCAGGTTACCCTCTATCATGAAATAGCCCTTTGTCGCATTTGCTGCGGGCCTTACTTTCATGTTGGGGTCAACCGTAATCTTTCGCCACTGGCCTGCCTTGATAGCGTACTTCTTTTTATTTCCATTCTCCATAATGGTGCTGTCGGAGAACGTACAGATGACGGTCTCGTCCTTCTCCACCTGGGCCCAGAATGTGATGGTGTATTCGCCATAGGGGTCGAGGTCGAAGTCTTCGACGATGTAAACCTTTGCTTTCTTTGGAACCTTCAGGGCATTGTCGTTGCCATCGTAATTCTTTTCGATGGCGGGCTTTCCGGACTTTGCCGTTCCGGTGAATGTTTCCATCGTGGTGTAATCGACCACCTTGTCCTCGATGGGTTCGACCTTGACTTCGATGGGAGCAGTAAGCACCTTCATCCAATCGTCGGCCTGATTGGCATTTGCCGCGATGGGACTACCGAACACCTCACCGCCGATTTCCTCCACATGGTCGAGCAGGTCTTTCATGGCGAGGAAGTTCATCACACCTTTCTCGTTGATGATTGCTCCGGACATGAGGGTGTTGCCGAAAGCGAGGTTGTCGAAGTTGGTGACAGCGGCAGCATGGGCCAGTTCCTGTTTGTTGAAATCAGCCACCTTGAGCGTCGCACCGAGAGTCATGTTGGGATACTGGCTTCTGTCGATGTAGGACTTGACAGGAGCGTAGTCCTTATAGGGCTCTACGAAAGTGGGGTCGGGCTCGGCTGTGAAATTGTCTGTCACATTATAGTCGGCACAGGAAACCATGAGTGCGCCTGCAGCCAACATAACAAGACCGTTTCTAAATAGCTTATTCATATTCTTCGCCTCCTATAATTTCAATTTTTAACATATTTCGGTGAGAAGAATTCTTTGATGTTCGACTCACGAGTCTGAACGACAAGGGTGTCGTTGGTTGATACCGTCACATCGTTCTCAAGAATCCAGTCCACTTCTTTGTTGTTTACGAGCTTCTTACCGATGACCCGCCCTTTCTTGAAGGTTACATTGTAGGACAAGCGGAGAATGTCGCGCTGGAGGGGCTTGCCGTTCATGCTGCCCCACTGGTAGTCCTTGTATTCAGGTTTCTCGGTTCCCTTGACGATAAATTCTCCCGTACCGGCGGAAGGCACCTCTTCGTCATCGCTGGCGATGGTGCACTTGTTGTTGTCGAAGGTGAGGATGAGGTTGCAAAGCTGTGAAGGACGGGCGGCGCCGGATGCATCTTTGCCAATGTTGACATAGACGGGGAAGATGGCCTGTGTCATGTTCTTGGTGGTGATGGCGCATATTTCGTCGTTCTGGTTCACGGGATTCTCGGTGTAATGCTCGAGGTCGGAGTTTACAAGCGTCGTATCCTTGCGGATGACGGTGTAGGACACTCCGTTTTCTGTCACCTCGTCGGCACCGCGGCGAATGTACTTTCCCTGCCAGGGGTTCATGTACTTCACACAGTAGAGCACATAGTCCTTTGCCAGTACATCCCAGTCCTCCAGATTCGTGCGGGAAGGGCTGAGTCCTTCACGCGGCGTGCCTGTGAGTATCTTGTCGATGCCCTTGACCTTTGTCATCAGAAGGGGGATGACGTAAGTGTTCTCGATGGCTTTGGGGTCGTTGAAGAACGCGTCTGTGAACTGCACTTCGACATAGCCACGAGCGTCGCCGTTGTAAGGAATGACATTGGATGCCAGCGTATAGTATGCTGATGGCATGGGAAGCACGGGAGCCGAGGGGTTGTCGCCTTCGTCAACAAACCAGAGGTTGTTGCAGAGCGACTCGTCCACCACAATGTCCACGTATGCGTTGCGTCCCTTATAGGCGCCACCCATCGTTGACCATATCCGGCACTTGTGGGCATTGTCGAGTGCATTGTCGTAGATGTCGTTGCCAAGTACGAGGGTGCGTACTGGGAACTGATAGGCGAAATAGGCAGTCGTACCTCCTTCAAAGTCTGGGAACTCATGCTCTGCATTGCAAGACACATAGGTGAGAGCAAGTGCTCCCAAGGCTATTCCGTATATGTAATTCTTAAGCTTCATCATTGTCATTATCAATTATCAATTATGAATTATGAATTATCAATTATCAATTATCAATTATCAATTATCAATTATTATTGCCATCCCTTATTTTGCTTGAGTCTGCTCCATTTGAGAACTTCGCTCTTTGGAATGGGTCCATAGCACTGATATGAGTTGTCATATTTACGTGGCTCAACATCGAAGATGGTGTAGGTGAGCACGTTGGTTTCGTCGTTGCGTTCAATCTTCATGCCCTTGACGGCTTCATCGAGAGGCATCTTCCAGCGACGGAGATCCCAGAAGCGCTTGTTCTCAAAGCAAAGCTCAAGACGGCGTTCGTTGCGGATAAGGTCTGTCATTTTGTCTTGGCTCTCTGCACAGGTCTCCAGATAGACATCGCCTTCGGGAAGGGGCATTCCAATCTCGTTTGTTCCCAGTCCTGCACGAGTGCGGATGGCCTTGATGACATCGTATGCTGTGTAGCCTACGCCGGTGGGGTCGCTCTTGGGGCCCCAGGCATCGTTGGCAGCTTCTGCGTATGCCAGGAAGATTTCGGTGTAGCGGATGCGCGGATAGACGTGATACTGGTCCAGCAATGTACCACTGGCCTGGGGACTAACGTCGTCGCGGAGAAGCTTCTTCAGGTAGTAGCCTGTACGGGTCGAGGTTCCGATGCTGCTAAGGTTGTCGTTAGTCTCGTTGTTTTTATTGGGATACAGTCCTGTTATGATTTCTGTCCTTCTGAATGTTGTTCCGTTATAGATGACGTTGTCATCGAGACGGGGATCACGCTTTGCGTATGGGTTCTGTGGATCGTAACCAGAGTTGGGGTCGGTGATGGGAAGTCCGTTGCGCATGGGGAATGCGTCAACCAGGTTCTGTGAAGGATTCACACGGCCGTTGCCATAC
>CACZRZ010000169.1 GCA_902783655.1 uncultured Bacteroidales bacterium | reverse complement strand
TTGATGGCCTGTCGGTAGCGTGTGAAGTCGGAGAACGAGAGGTCGATGTAGAACATATATTGCCACTCCTTGCCGATGATGGGCAGCGACTGTATTTTCGTCAGGTTCAGTTTGTAGAAACTCAGCACGGAGAGTATGGCCGACAGGCTTCCCTCCTCATGCGGAAGCGTGAACACCATGCTCGACTTGTTCACCTCCTGCAAGTTGCGCAGGGCGATGGCCTGTTGCGGGTTGGCCAGCACCAGGAAGCGTGTGAAGTTGTGCTTGTTCGTCTCGATGCCCTCTTGCAGCACCTTCATGCCGTAGATCTTAGCCGCATCCTTGTGGCAGATGGCTGCATGCCCGTGCAATCGGTCTCGGCTGATGTCGGCTGCAGCACCAGCGGTGTCGCTGACCTCTACCTTCTTCAAGTTCCGATGCTGGTTGAGGAAGTCGCGGCACTGCAACAGGGCCACAGGGTGTGAGTTCACTTCCGTCAGGTCGTCCCAGTCCTCGTCGGGCAGGCACATGAAGCTGTGACTGATGCGTAGTTTGTGTTCGCCCACGATGGTCACGCCGCTTTCGCGCAGCAGTTCGTAGTTGTGGAGCAGCGAGCCCGCAATGGTGTTTTCGATGGCAACTATCGCCGTAAGCTGTGGGTCGCGGCTCATCTCGTCGAACACCTGCTCGAATGTTTCGCAGCACACCAGTTCCACCTCATCGCCCTCGAAGTAGCGGTGGGCGGCAATGTCGTGGAAACTGCCCTCAATGCCCTGTATGGCAACTCTGTGCTTCATATTTTTCTTTATATCTTTAATTAATGTATAATAATAAACCCGCTCCTTTTTCATGGAAGCGGGTCTAATAAATATTCAATTCTCGATGTTCAATCTTCAATTTACACAGCCATCCGCTTCACTTCATTGCTAAAGTAAAAGTAATAAAAGTAAGCATAAAACTGTGCTCCGTACTGCATGTCTCGTTACGATTTGTTATGTTTCTGGTGACAAAGGTAATACATTGTTTGCAAACAGCCAAATATTCTTGCAATTTTTCTTTCTTTTTCTTCGTTTTCGTTCGAATGCGGGTTTCAATCGGTGACTCGTGAGTCGCAAGGCGGTGACTCGTGAGTCGTGGGGCGATGACACGTTAGTCATAGGGCAATGACTCGTGAGTCGTGAGACGCTCAAATGCAATTATTTTTAATAATTCACTTTATTTAAGACTTCTCGTTTGGCAGTCACGACAAAAAGCAGTAACTTCGCGTCCGAAATTTAGAAACTACAAAAAAATTAAATATTATGGCAGAAGCTATTGATATCCGCGAACTGAACGAGCGGATAGAACAGAAGAGCGCCTTCGTCACCAATCTGCAGACGGGTATGGCGCAAGTGATTGTGGGACAGAAGCACTTGGTAGAGTCCCTGTTGATAGGTCTGTTGAGCGACGGACATGTATTGCTGGAGGGTGTGCCCGGTTTGGCTAAGACGCAAGCCATCAAGACGTTGGCTGCGCTGGTCGATGCCAAGTTCAGCCGCATACAGTTCACTCCCGACCTGTTGCCTGCAGACGTCATCGGTACGATGATTTACTCCCAGAAGGACGAGAAGTTTGTCGTTGAGCAAGGTCCCGTGTTTGCCAACTTCGTGCTGGCCGACGAAATCAACCGTGCTCCGGCCAAGGTGCAGTCGGCACTGCTGGAAGCCATGCAGGAGCGCCAGACAACCATCGGCAAGCAGACCTACAAGCTGCCCGAGCCCTTTCTGGTGCTGGCTACGCAGAATCCCATCGAGCAGGAAGGAACCTATCCTCTGCCCGAGGCTCAGGTGGACCGTTTCATGCTGAAGGTAGTCATCGACTATCCCAAACTGGAGGAGGAGAAGAAGATTATCCGCATGAACATCACGGGCGAGGAAAACAAGGTGCGTCCCGTGCTGAAGACAGAAGACATCAAGGAAGCCCGTGCCGTTGTCCGTCAGGTGTACATCGACGAGAAGATAGAACAATACATCACTGACATTGTGTTCGCTACGCGCTATCCGGACAAGTATGGACTGAAGGAGCTGAAGGACTACATAGAGTTCGGTGCCTCGCCTCGTGCCAGCATCAACCTGGCCCTTGCCAGTCGTGCCTACGCCTTCATCAAGCGTCGCGGCTATGTCATTCCCGAGGACGTTCGTGCCATTGCCCACGATGTGATGCGCCACCGTATCGGCCTGACCTATGAAGCCGAGGCCAACAATGTGACGAGTGAGGAAATCATCAGTCAGATTATCAATAAGGTAGAAGTTCCTTGATGGAAACCAGCGAGATACTCAAACGAGTCCGGAAGATAGAAATCAAGACACGAGGACTCTCCAGCAACATCTTTGCCGGTGAGTACCACAGTGCCTTCAAGGGACGCGGTATGGCCTTCAGCGAGGTGCGCGAGTACCAGTATGGCGACGACATACGCGACATCGAATGGAATGTTACGGCACGCTTCAACAAACCATACGTGAAGGTCTTCGAGGAAGAGCGCGAGCTGACTGTGATGCTGCTTATCGACGTCTCTGGTTCGCTCCACTTCGGAACGGAGGGCATGATGAAGCGCGACATGGTGACTGAGATTGCTGCCACGCTGGCCTTCTCTGCCATTCAGAACAACGATAAGATTGGCGTCATCTTCTTCTCCGACCGTGTCGAGAAGTTCATACCTCCCAAGAAGGGCCGCAAGCATATCCTCTACATCATTCGCGAACTGCTCGACTTCCATGCCGAGAGTCAGCGGACCGATGTGGGCATGGCGGCTCAATACCTGACACAGGCCCTGAAGCGCCGCTGTACGTCTTTCCTCATCAGCGACTTCATGGACCTTCGCGATTTCCGTCAGGCTCTGACCATTGCCAACCGCAAACACGACGTTGTGGCCATACAAGTCTATGACCGCCGCATTCAGGAACTGCCCGATGTGGGCCTCATGAAGGTACGCGATGCCGAGACAGGCTTCGAACGCTTCATCGACACCAGCGACCGTCGTATGCGTGAGGCACAGCGCCAGTGGTGGCGGCAGCGTACTGAATATCTGCACGACACATTCACGCGAAGCAACGTCGATAGTGTCAGCGTCCGTACGGACCAGGACTATGTGTCTGCACTCATGAACCTATTTGCAAAACGAAATTAGGATGAAACGAATACTACTGCTTCTTTTAGCTTTCAATTTTCAACTTTCAACTTTCAACCTCCTTCGTGCCCAGGTCACCGTAGAGGCCCGTATCGACAGCATGCAGATGCTGGTGGGCGAGCAGACGGGCATCACGATAGATGTCAGTTGCAATGCGAAGTCCACAGTTGAGTTGCCTGTCCTGCAAAAGGGACAGCAATTGGCTCCTGGTGTGGAGCTGGTGGAGATGAAGGCTGCGGACACTACAAAGTTGGACGACGGCAAACGCATGCAGGTCAGCCGGAAATATGTCGTAACGGCCTGGGACTCGTCGTTCTACTATATTCCACCCATGAAGGTGCTTGTCGATGGCAAGGAATACGAGACCAAGAACCTGGCCCTGAAGGTGTACACCGTGGATGTGGACACGGTACACGTTGACCAATACTTCGGAGCAAAGGACGTGATGAATGCCCCCTTCTCGTGGGACGACTGGAAACCCGTCATCTGGTGTTCCGTTCTGTTCCTCGTATTGTGCGCCTTGGCGGCTTATCTGATACATGCACTCAGAACCGGTAAGCCACTCATCCGCATCATTCGCCGCAAACGCAAGGAACCTGCCCACAAGGTGGCCCTGTCAGAAATAGAACGCATCAAGACGGAGCGTACATGGGCACAGGAAGATTCGAAGGAGTACTACACGCAACTGACCGATACCCTGCGCACGTACATCCAGGAGCGCTATGGATTCAGTGCGATGGAGATGACCAGTGGCGAGATTATCGAACGTCTGACGCAAGAGAACGACGAAGAGGCTCTGGCAGAGTTGCGTGAGTTGTTCCAGACGGCCGACCTTGTGAAGTTCGCCAAGTGGACGACTCTCATCAACGAGAATGACGCCAACCTGATGACTGCTCTCGAATACATCAACCAGACGAAGCAAGAGGAAGACCCGAATCAGCCCCAGGAAGAGATTATCGTCACGCCCGAGGCCAAGCGTCAGCGTGTCAGCATCTGGGCCATGCGCATCAGCATCGCCCTCGCACTCACTGTCGCAACACTGCTTCTCGGATGGGTAATATACAGAATTATTGACTTACTACGATGACATTTGCAAATCCATTATATTTCATCCTTCTCGGCCTGCTCGTACCTTATATAATATGGTATGTGCTCCGCTGGCGTCGTTCGCATCCTGTCCTGCAGGTCAGCAGCACCTACGCCTTTCAGGGCGTTCGCCGTTCGTGGAAAGAGTATCTGATGCACCTTCCCTTTCTGCTCCGCTTGGCTTGTGTGGTGCTGGCCGTCATAGCCTTGGCTCGTCCGCAGACCACCAACAACTGGAAGCAGACCGACGTCGAGGGCATCGACATCATGCTCTGTATGGATGTCAGCACTTCGATGCTGGCAGAGGACCTTCGCCCCAATCGTGTGAAGGCTGCCCGTGAGGTGGCCGTTGAGTTCATCTCTGGCCGTCCTAATGACAACATAGGTCTGACGCTGTTCGCAGGCGAGGCTTTCACCCAGTGCCCGATGACGGTTGACCATGCCGTGCTCATCAACATGTTGCAAGGGATGCAATGCGACATGACGGCCAAAGGCTATATCGAAGACGGAACGGCCATAGGCATGGGACTGGCCTCTGCTGCAGCCCGACTGAAGGACTCGAAGGCCAAGAGCAAGGTCATCATCCTGCTGACGGATGGTTCCAACAATCGGGGCGACATCTCTCCCTTGACTGCGGCTGAAATAGCCAAGAGTTTTGGCATACGTGTCTATACCATCGGCGTGGGAACCAACGGATTGGCTCGCTATCCCATGACTGTGGCTGGTGGCGTACAATACATTCAGGTGCCTGTGGAGATAGACACCAAGACCCTTCAGAGCATAGCCGACAAGACGGATGGTGAGTTCTATCGTGCCAAGGACACAAAGGGCCTGCACGAAGTGTACCGTGAGATTGACAAACTGGAGAAGACGAAACTCAACGTGAAGAAGTTCACCAAACGCTACGAGGCTTTCGTTCCATTTGCCCTGGGTGCCGTGCTGGCCTTGCTCTTGGAATTGCTACTTCGCTTGACCGTATTAAAGCGAATACCGTAAAGACCCACCCCGGCCCTCCCTTAAAGGGAGGGTGAAAAAGATAGATAATAATGTTGAACATAAACACCCAAATGCCCCAGCGCGTGTTCCTCCCCTTTAAGGGGTGGTTAGGAGGGGCCTTTATATGTTTAGATTCGAAAACCCATTATATTTGTATGGCCTGATAGTCATCCCCCTGCTGGCTATCCTATTCTATTATAGTAACTATCGGCGCAAGCGTCGCCTCAGGAAGTATGGCGACCCGGAACTCTTGCGCGAACTGATGATAGACGTCTCCGCATGGCGTCCGCAGGTCAAGGTGTGGCTCCTGCTCCTGGCCCTTGCTTCGCTCATCATTGCCGCTGCACGTCCCCAGTTCGGAACGAAGATAGACACTTCGGAGCGAAACGGCATAGAAGCCATCATCGCAATGGACGTATCCAACTCCATGCTGGCCAACGATGTGCGCCCTTCACGCCTGGATAAGTCGAAGATGCTTGTCTCGAATATGGTGGATGAGATGAAGGACGATAAAGTCGGACTTGTGGTTTATGCCGGACAGGCCTTCGTGCAGTTGCCCATTACCAACGACTACGTATCGGCAAAGATGTTTCTCGATGGCATCGACCCGTCGATGATAGCCACGCAGGGAACGGACATTGCCACAGCCATCAACTTGTCTGCAAAATCGTTTACCCAGAAGAAGGACATCTCACGAGCCATCTTCCTGATTACCGATGGTGAGGACAACGAGGGAGGAGCCGTAGAGGCTGCGAAGGATGCTGCCAAGCAAGGCATCCACGTCTATGTGCTTGGTGTGGGTTCGCCAGACGGTGCTCATGTGCCCATACCAGGAACCTCACAATACTTCATCGACGAACATGGCAACCCCATTGTGTCGTGCCTGAATGAGGAAATGTGCCGACAGATAGCACATGCCGGCAACGGTGCGTACATCTATGTCGACAACAGCAGCTCGGCACAGAAGGAGCTCTCGAAGTATGTTGACAAACTGGCTAAGGCCAAGTTGGAGAGTCAGGTCTATAGCGAATTTGACGAGCAATATCAGGGTTTCCTCATCCTGGCCCTCGTCTTCCTGCTGCTCGATTTGTGCCTGCTGGAGCGTCGTAACCATCTCTTACAGAATTTCCATCTCTTCCGTAGGGCAGAAAATAAATAGCACTTTGTGCCCCATATATTGTAATTATTTCGTAACTTTGCCACAATGTGGCGAAGTTACTTGGCACTCGGCATAAAAAAGAATTGGATTTCTTTTGTTCTGCGCTCGTTTTTTCGTAACTTTGTCGAAATTTAGTTGTTACGTTACGATGACGCAAGAAATATTTAACTACTTGATATGGGGCATGACGGCTATGGCCGTTGTGGTTTTCATCAGTTTGTACTTCGTAAGGGCAGGCTATGGGCAGTTTCGTACCAAGCAGTGGGGCTGGAGCATCAATAACAAGGTGGCGTGGATGCTGATGGAGGCACCCGTGTTTCTGGTTATGCTGTACATCTGGAGCCAGGCCGAGAGCCGGTGGCACGCGCCCGAGCTGGTCTTGTTCCTGCTGTTCGAACTGCACTATTTCCAGCGTTCATTCGTTTTCCCCTGGCTGATGACAGGCCGAAGCAAGATGCCTGTTGCCATCATGCTGATGGGGGTGACGTTCAACGTCATTAACGGTGTCATGCAGGGTGGGGGACTGTACTGGTTTCCTAATCCCGACTTTGTCGAGGGAGCTCAGTATCTGACCCGCTGGAATGCCATCGTGGGCATAGTGCTCTTCGTGTTGGGGCTTGCCGTGAATTGGCATTCCGATTATGTCATTCGCCATTTGCGCAAGCCTGGCGACACCCGTCACTATCTGCCCCAGCGCGGCATGTACCGCTATGTCACGTCTGCCAACTATATGGGCGAGCTGATGGAATGGATAGGCTTTGCCCTTGCCGCTGCCACACCCGTAGCATGGGTGTTCCCCTTGTGGACGGCAGCTAATCTGGTGCCTCGTGCGCACGCGATTCATATTAAGTATCGTCAGGAATTTGGCGACGAGGCTGTAGGAAATCGTAAACGGGTGATACCGTTCGTCTATTAACCCTCCTCCCCTCGGTGAGAGTGTATATAGGGGAAGAAGATAAAGATAAAAGAGAGATGGAAAAAGAACACATACAATCCGCAAATGTAACCATTCCCTCCCCTCGGAGAGGGCAGGGGGAAGGGGGCATCTTCGAAGAAGCACATATCGGACCTCTAACATTGAGAAACCGCACCATACGCAGTGCTGCCTTCGAGAGCATGTGCCCTGGTCACGAACCCAGCCAGATGCTATACGACTATCATACGAGTGTGGCACGGGGTGGAGTGGGCATGACTACGGTGGCCTACGCAGCTGTCACGGAGAGTGGCCTGAGTTTCGACCGCCAGCTGGTGATGCGCCCTGAGATAATACCCGGCCTTCGCCGTCTGACGGATGGCATTCACAAGGAAGGTGCTGCTGCCGGCATTCAGCTGGGACATTGCGGCAACATGAGTCATAAGGCCATTTGCGGCTGCATCCCTGTGGGGGCTTCGAATGGTTTCAATCTCTACAGTCCCACCATCGTGCGCGGCCTGCGCAGGGACGAGCTGGCACCTCTGGCCAAGAAGTTTGGCGATGCCGTGAACTTGGCACGCGAGGCTGGCTTCGATGAGGTGGAAATCCATTGTGGACACGGCTATCTGATAGACCAATTCCTGAATCCCTATTTCAATCACCGCACAGACGAATTCGGCGGCTCGTTGGAGAATCGGATGCGTTTCATGACAATGTGTGTGGAGGAGGCGATGAGGGCAGCCAAGGACGATATGGCTGTGGTGTGCAAGATGAACATGCGCGACGGGCTGAAGCATGGAGTCTCGCTGGAGGAACATAGCATCCCCGTGGCCCGCAGATTGCAGCAGCTGGGTGTTCATGCCCTGGTGTTGAGTGGTGGCTTGGTAAGTGCTACGCCCATGTATGTGATGCGTGGCGAGATGCCCTTGCAGACCATGACACACTACATGGACAAGCCCTGGCTGAAGTACAGCATCCGATGCGGCAAACCCTTTGTCAAGAAACTTCTTACCCCTACGGTGCCCTACGAGGAAGCTTTCTTCCTGCAGGATGCCCTGAAGTTTCGCGAGGCCATGCCCGATATGAAGTTCATCTACGTGGGCGGACTGGTTTGTGGTGACAAGATCAACGAAGTGCTCAGTCATGGATTCGAAGCCGTGCAGATGGCCCGTTCGCTGTTGAACGAACCCGACTTTGTGAACCGGCTGAAGGAAGACCCACACCATCGTTGCGGCTGTCGCCACAGCAACTATTGCATAGGGAGAATGTACACGCTGGAAATGGCATGTCACCAGCACCTCGACGAAACGCTGCCCGATGACCTGCAGCGCGAAATAGAACGAATAGAGAAGGAGCAGGGGAATGAAGAATTAAGAATGAAGAATTAAGAATGAATAACGACAACATACAATCTATAAATGTGGGGGCCTCTCCAATAGCCATCGTCACTGGTGCCGACGGAGGCATGGGCTACGAGGAAGCGAAAGCTGTGGCAGAGAAGGGCTACCACACCATCATGGCCTGCTACAGCCCCAAACGAGCAAGGAAGAGATGGGAACAACTGATGGAGGAGACGGGCAGCAAGGACATTGAACTCATGGCCCTCAACCTGGCCGACCTTGCTTCGGTCCGCCGCTTTGCCGATGAGGTGAAGTCGCGTTTCGACCACATAGACCTGCTGATGAACAATGCCGGAACCATGGAGACTGGCCGCCACTACACCGTCGATGGACTGGAGCGCACGGTCAGCGTCAACTATGTAGGTCCGTATCTGCTCACCCGCCTGCTGCTGCCCCTGATGCAGAAGGGCAGTCGCATCGTGAACATGGCCTCGCTGGTCTATCGTTTTGGGCATCTGGACTTTCCCGAGTTCTTCGAGGAGGGACGCAAGGGCTCCTTCTGGCGCATCCCTGTCTATAACAATACCAAACTGGCCATCACCCTGTTTACCCTCGACCTCGCCCGCCGCCTGAAGGACCAGGGCATCACCGTGAATGCCGTTGACCCAGGCATCGTCTCGACGGGCATCATACGCATGCAGATGTTCTTCGACCCCATCACCGACCTCGTCTTCCGTCCCTTCATCCGTACACCCCGGCAAGGTGCAGACACAGCCATCCACCTGCTCTTGGACGAAGACAAGGCCACCCAGACGGGTACATTCAACCGCTCGAATAAGATAGTGAAATTGGGAGAGAAATACGAGCATCATCGCCAAATGGACGAACTTTGGGAACGAACCGAGGCCATCGTACGCGAATTCCTATAGTTCAATTCATAATTCATAATTCATAATTCTTGCTCCTCTGCGCTACGCAAGCGTCACCCTACGGGATGCCGAGCGCATAATTCTTGCTCCTCTGCGCTACGCAAGCGTCTCCTAACGTCGCTGAGCGCATAATTAGGTTGGTGCGCTGAGACGTAAGAAATTATAATTTACAAGGCGGAATTAGTGATAATTTCGCTTTCTTTTTGTACCTTTAACCTTCAGTTTTAGATACTCACGCTCGGAAATGCTTAAATAAATTTGGCATTTCGCTCGCTTATTCGTATCTTTGCATCGATTTTGTAAAAACAGACCCTAATGGAGCCGTTGAAACATGAGTGTGGTGTGGCGATGATTCGCCTGAAAAAACCTCTGGAATACTATCAGCAGAAATACGGAACGTGGATGTACGGCCTCAACAAACTCTATTTGTTGA
The DNA here is from genome assembly GCA_902783655.1 of uncultured Bacteroidales bacterium. Lineage (GTDB taxonomy): Bacteria > Bacteroidota > Bacteroidia > Bacteroidales > Bacteroidaceae > Physcousia. Next base: position 3,581 of record CACZRZ010000169.1, on the reverse strand, counting down.
TGGAGAAACAGCACAACCGCGGGCAGGAAGGTGCGGGACTGGCTTGCGTGAAGATGGAGTCTGAACCGGGTACGGAATACATGTTCCGTGAACGGGCTATGGGAAGCGGGGCCATCGGCGAGATTTTCGATGCCGTCCACAGTCAGTTTAAGGACTTTCCGCACGAGAAACTTGCTGACGCTGGCTTTGCCAAGAAAAACATTCCCTTTGCGGGAGAAATATACATGGGGCACCTTCGGTATTCAACAACTGGGAAGCGTGCCCTTTCTTTTGTCCATCCGTTTATGCGCCGCAACAACTGGCGTGCCAAGAACCTCTGTCTCTGCGGCAACTTCAACCTGACCAATGTCGATGAGATATTCGATGCGATATCCTCCTTCGGCCAGCATCCGCGTGTCTATAGCGATACGTTCATCTTGCTCGAACAGATGGGCCACCGCCTGGACCGCGAGAGCGAACGGCTGTTCAACATTGCCCTGGAGAAGGACCTGCACGGACGCGACATCACCCGATACATCGAGCAGCACATCGACATGCGCAATGTCCTCAGCACGTCGGCACCGATGTGGGACGGAGGCTACGTCATCTGTGGCATGACGGGCTCTGGCGAGATGTTCTCGATGCGCGACCCCTGGGGCATACGTCCTGCCTTCTGGTATGAGGACGACGAGGTGCTGGTACTGGCATCGGAGCGCCCCGTACTGCAAACGGCATTTGAACTGGAGACAGAAGACATCAGGGAACTGGAACCGGGTCAGGCGCTGGTGATGAATGCTGCGGGAGAGCTCTCGCTGTCGCAAATCATACCAGCCAAGAAGAAACAGGCCTGTTCCTTCGAGCGCATTTATTTTAGTAGAGGTTCGGACAGGGACATCTATGAGGAACGGAAGAACCTGGGCGAGCAGCTGACCGAGCGCATCAACCAGGCCATCGGCGGCGATGTGGCACATACGGTGTTTTCCTTCATCCCCAATACGGCAGAGGTGGCATACTACGGCATGGTTCGCGGCTTCATCAAGCAAGTCAACCGTCAGAAGATACAGGACCTCGTGGAGCTGACACGCGATCACCAGCCCACGGAGGAGGAAATCAGGGACATCTTCAGCAAGTACGTCCGTTCGGAAAAGGTGGCATGGAAGGACATCAAGCTGCGCACGTTCATCACCGAGGGCAACACCCGCAACGACCTTGCCGCCCACGTCTATGACGTCACCTATGGCTCCATCGTGCCCTACGAGGACAACCTGGTCATCATCGACGACTCCATCGTGCGCGGCACGACGCTGAAGGAAAGCATCATCCGCATCCTCGACCGTCTGCATCCGAAGAAGATAGTCCTCGTGAGCAGTTCGCCACAGGTGCGCTATCCCGACTACTACGGCATAGACATGGCCCACATGGTCGAGTTCATAGCCTTCCGTGCAGCCATCGAGCTGCTCATAGAAAGGGGCGAATGGGCACGCATCGACGATGTCTATCGTTCGTGTGTGGCACAGCGCACACTGCCCAAGGAAGAGATGAAGAACTATGTGAAGGACATCTACGCCCCGTTCAGCGACGAAGACATCAGCCGGAAGATGGTGGAAATGATACGTCCCGAAGGCATAGCGACCCCGATAGAAATAGTGTATCAGAGTCTCGAAGGACTCCACAAGGCCTGTCCCAACCACGATGGCGACTGGTACTTCAGCGGCAACTATCCTACGCCGGGCGGAGTGAGACTGTTGAATCAGGCATTTATAGAATATTACGAAAACGTTTATAAAAGGATTGTATGAGAAAAGTAACATTGTTGTTGGATGATGGGACCAAGTTCCATGGTACATCCTTCGGGTACGAGAAACCTGTGGCTGGCGAGGTGGTGTTCAACACAGCCATGATGGGTTATCCTGAGAGTCTGACCGACCCCTCCTACGAGGGACAGATAATGGTCATGACCTATCCGCTTGTGGGAAACTACGGCGTTCCCGCGTTGTCAACCGAGCCCAACGGACTCACCACCTACATGGAGAGCCCGAGCATTCATCCGCGAGCCATCGTGGTGACAGACTACAGCACAGAGTACAGCCACTGGAACGCCAAGCAGACCTTGGCCGACTGGCTGAAGAGTGAACAGGTCGTGGGCGTCACGGGCGTAGATACACGTGAACTGACGAAGGTGCTCCGCGAAAACGGTGTGATGATGGGTAAGATACTTTTCGACGACGAACCCGACAACATCCCCTCGGCCGAGTACGAAGGCGTGAACTTCGTGGAACAGGTGAGCTGCAAGGACATCATCACCTACAAGTCGGGCAAACCCGATGCAAAAAGCGTCGTGCTGGTGGACTGCGGAGTGAAGGAGAACATCATCCGTTGCCTGCTGGTGCGTGGGGTGGACGTCATCCGTGTGCCTTGGGACTACGACTTCAACGACATGGAGTTCGACGGCCTGTTCCTGGCCAACGGTCCTGGCAATCCTGACATCTGCGAGAAGACGGTGGCAAACATCCGCAAGTTCCTGGCCAATCCCGTGGTGCGCCCCTGTATGGGCATCTGCATGGGCAACCAACTGCTGGCAAAGGCAGCCGGAGCCAAGATATACAAACTGAAGTACGGACACCGCAGCCACAACCAACCCGTGCGCCAGGTGGGCACCACACATTGCTTCATCACCAGTCAGAACCACGGTTATGCCGTTGACGACACGACATTGGGTGCCGACTGGGAACCGCTGTTCGTGAACATGAACGACGGCTCGAACGAGGGCATCCGTCACAAGACCAACCCCTGGTTCTCCGCTCAGTTCCATCCCGAAGCCTGCTCAGGTCCCGTAGATGCAGAAGATTTATTTGACAAACTCGTGAAACTTTTATAACTATGCCATCCAATCATATCAAGAAAGTCCTGCTGCTGGGCTCAGGAGCCCTGAAGATAGGCGAGGCAGGCGAATTTGACTACAGCGGTTCGCAAGCCCTGAAAGCACTCAAGGAAGAGGGCATCGAGACTGTGCTCATCAATCCCAACATTGCCACCGTGCAGACCAGCGAGGGTGTGGCCGACCACATCTATTTCCTCCCCGTGACCCCCTATTTCGTGGAGCGTGTCATCGAGAAGGAGCGTCCACAGGGCATTCTGCTCGCCTTTGGCGGACAGACGGCTCTCAACTGCGGTGTGTCGCTCTACAAGAGCGGTGTCCTGGAGAAGTACGACCTGACCGTGCTGGGCACACCCGTCAAGGCCATCATGGACACGGAGGACCGCGAACTCTTTGTGGAACGCCTCGACGAGATAAACGTCAACACCATCAAGAGCCATGCCTGCGAAGACATCGAATCGGCACGCAAGGCTGCCAGCGAACTGGGCTATCCCGTCATCATCCGTGCTGCCTACGCGCTGGGCGGACTGGGTTCGGGCTTCTGCGACAATGAGGAAGAACTGAACCGAATAGCCGAAAAGGCCTTCTCCTTCTCCCCGCAGGTGCTTGTGGAAAAGAGCCTGAAGGGCTGGAAAGAGATAGAGTTTGAAGTCGTTCGCGACCGGTTCGACAACTGCATCGCGGTCTGCAGCATGGAGAACTTCGACCCGCTGGGCATCCACAC
>CACZRZ010000168.1 GCA_902783655.1 uncultured Bacteroidales bacterium | reverse complement strand
GAGGCATGGTGCTCGTGGTACGCCGAGAACAAGGAAACATGGGTGAACGGCGACATGTGGGCGCCCGACATCGTCTGGAACGAGACGATGCAGAAGTGGTGCATGTACCTGAGCCTGAACGGCGACCGTTGGGCCAGTGTCATCATCCTGCTCACGGCTCCCACGGCTACGGGACCTTTCACCTATCAAGGGCCTGTGGTGATGAGCGGCTTCAACGGCGAATCGGGTGCTCCCAGCTACAAGGGTACCGACATGGCAATGGCCATAGGCAATGTCGGCAGCCTGCCGGCACGCTACAATCAGAAGGGCTCGTGGGGCACCTATTGGCCCAACTGCATCGACCCGTGTGCCTTCTTCGACGAAGAGGGCGAACTGTGGCTGGCCTACGGCTCGTGGAGCGGAGGCATATTCATGCTGAAGTTAGACAAAGAGACGGGCCTGCGCGACTATACCTACACCTACACCTCCGACTACGACAGCAAGAAGGCCAACGGCACCAGCGATCCCTACTTCGGCAAGAAGATAGCCGGCGGATACTACGTCAGCGGCGAGGGGCCCTACATACAGCACATCGGTCAGTACTACTACCTGTTCATGAGCTACGGCGGCTTCGCACCCGACGGCGGTTATGAAATGCGCATCTTCCGCTCGAAGAATCCCGACGGACCCTACGTCGATGCATCGGGTACGGCAGCCACCTACACCCGCTACGAGCTGAACTACGGTCCCAACGCCGGCACGAACCGAGGCCTGAAACTGACGGGAGCCTACAACTTGTGGGGCAACCAGAACGTGGGCGAATGTGCCCAAGGCCACAACTCGGCATGCCAGGACGGGGAGGGGCGCTCGTTCGTGGTCTATCACACAAAGTTCAACGACGGCACCGCCGGGCATCAGGTGCGTACCCACCAACTGTTCCTGAACGAGAAGGACTGGTTGGTATGCGCCCCCTTCTGCTACCGAGGCGAGAAGCAGACCGACGCCGACATGGCCACGACGCCCATCACGGCCGACGAGATTGCCGGCACCTATCACTTCATGCTCCATCCCTATAAGCTGAACCATAACGGCTATCAGGAGGTGACTCCCACCGAAATCACCCTCACGGCCGACGGCAAGGTGTCGGGCGCACAGACGGGCACCTGGACGGTGAAGGAGGGCACCCGCTACGTGACCCTGAAACTGGGCGGAACGATGTACTATGGCGTGTTCATGCTCCAGCAAGTGAACGGTGCCACGACGCAGAACTACAAGACCACCCTCCTGGATGTTCTCGCCTTCTCGGCCGTAGCTCCCAACGGAGTTCCCGTATGGGGCTACAAGCTCACGCCCAAGTGTGCTGTGTCGAAAAACTATGTCGACAACACCATCAGCGCACGCGACGGGGCTACCGTGAGCCAGAACCTGAGCCTGATGTTCCCCACGACGGACAATACGACGCTGACGTGGACATCGTCGGAACCCGATGTCATCAGCGAAACGGGCAAGTACAACCCGCGCGACGAGGAGACTCCCGTCACCCTGACGGGCCGACTGGAGTGTGGCGACTACTTCTGGGAACAGACCTTCAAAGTCAAGGCGCAGCAGCGGACCACACCCGAAGGCGACTATCTGGGCGGGCTGGTGGCCTACTACGACATGGACAAGTCGCCCTGCTACAATGCCTATAACGAAGCGGAACGCACCGCATTCGGCACAACGGGCACGAAGCCCGAGCTCACCAGCGACTACGACCGCTTCGGCAAGGTGCTCCACCAGTCGCAGGGCAACAAAGGCAAGAACTCCTTCACCCGTATGCCTAACCCCCTGCTGGACAAGACCGAGGTGGAAGGCTTCAGCGTCAGCATGTGGGTGAAGCGCACTGACCATAACACCGACGATGCCCTGTGGGGATTCTTCGGCAGCACATCGGCCACAGCCAGCGGACCACGACTGTTTCTGACGGGCAACTCCTACCTGCGTTTCGACGACAATGCCGAAACGTGGTTCGACATCAACAGCCCCGAATCGGGCACCTACAACGACATTCCTGTCGGTCAGTGGACAGTGGTCACCATCACCGTCGGACCGGCCAACGGCGTACGCCTCTACATCAACGGAACGGCGAAGTCGCTGCACAAGATCACGACCAATGCGGGTACCGTGACTGCACGCAACCTGCCCGTGGAGGCAGTGGTGGAACAACTGACCAAGATGCGCTACTTCTACCTTGGCATGGGAGGTACGGCAGGTTCGGCCGACTGCTACATCGACGACGTGATGATATACGACCGCGAACTGCCGTCCACCGACGTACGCGCCCTGAACACGATGCTCAACCGTGTCTCCGACTTCACCATTGGCGAGGGCGGAACGGACATCGGGGAAATTAAGAGTGAAGAATTAAGAATGAAGGATGAGGTCTTCGACTTGAGCGGCCGCCGCGTCGAACGGCCCACCCGTGGCCTCTATGTTCGGAAAGGCAAGAAGATACTTGTTAAATAACCTCAATAATCCATAACCCATAACCATTACCCCATGCTTCGTAAAATCCGAATCACACTGGCTGCTGTCTTCTGGGTGGGCATCACGCTGCTGTTCCTCGACTTCACGGGGACGGCGCACACCTACCTCTCGTGGATGGCCAAGCTACAGTTCCTGCCTGCGGTGCTGGCCCTAAACGTGGTCGTCATCGTGGGACTCATCGTGCTGACCCTGCTCGTGGGCCGCATCTACTGCAGTGTCATCTGCCCGTTGGGCGTCATGCAGGACATCATTGCCTGGGTCAGCAAGCGGAAGCTGTTCCGCAAGAACAAGAAGGCCAAACTGGCCAACAAGTACAGCTACTCGCCCACGAAGCGCGTGCTGCGCGGACTGGTACTGTTGCTGTTCTTGATACTCATGATAGCCGGACTCAATTCGTTGGCCATCTTCCTGGCTCCCTACAGTGCCTATGGCCGTATCGCCACCAACCTGATGCAGCCCCTTTGGCTTTGGGCAAACAACGGGCTGGCCGCCATTGCCGAGCACTACGACTCGTACATGTTCTACTCGGTGGACGTATGGATGCGTTCCGGCATCTCTCTCACCATTGCCGCCGGCACACTGCTCGTTGTCGGCATCCTGGCCTGGCGAGGCGGACGTACCTATTGCAACACCATCTGTCCCGTGGGCACGGTGCTGGGCTACGTCAGCCACTTCTCGCTCTTCGGTCCCGTCTTTGACGAGGATAAGTGCAACGGCTGTGGACTTTGTGCAAGGAACTGCAAGGCCAGTTGCATCGATGCCAAGAACCATCATGTGGACATGACGCGTTGTGTCACATGTTGCGATTGCATGGAGGCCTGTTCGCAAGGTGCCATACATTACGGTTCCAGATTATCCAGATTGTCTGGGAATTCTAATCCGTCTAATCCATCTGCTCCTTCCACTCCGTCTTCGGACCGTCGTGCCTTCGTGAAGGGCATGGCCCTCGTGGGCACGGCTGCCACCATCGATGCTGTTGCCAAGACGGTGGACGGCGGACTGGCTGCCATCGAGGACAAGGTGAATCCCGAACGTCAGACACGACTGACGCCGCCGGGGTCGCTGTCCGTAAAGCACTTCTCGCAACATTGCACGGCCTGTCAGTTGTGCATTGCCGCCTGTCCCAACCAGGTACTGCGCCCCAGCGACGACTTGGAGCATCTGATGCAACCCACGATGCAGTTCGACCGCGGCTATTGCCGTCCGGAGTGCAACCGCTGTTCGCAGGTGTGCCCGGCTGGTGCCATTCAGCCCATCACCGTCGAGGAGCGCACGGCCCATCAGGTGGGTCATGCTGTGTGGGTGAAGAAGAACTGCGTGGTGCTGACCGACGGCGTGGACTGCGGCAACTGTGCCCGTCACTGTCCGACGGGGGCCATCGAGATGGTGCCGCTGGACGACAACGACGAGATATGGGTGCCCGCCGTCAACGAAGAGAAGTGCATCGGCTGTGGTGCCTGTGAGAACCTGTGCCCGGCACGGCCCTTCAGCGCCATCTATGTCGAAGGACATGAGATACACCGCGAGGTATAATTGACAATTGATAATTGATAATTGACAATTATGGAAAGAAGAGACTTTATCAAGATACTGGGCACGGGAGCCGCTACGGCAGCTCTGGCAGGTTGCGGACTGAAAGACCCCTCTCGACCTCCCCTTAAAGGGGAGGAGAATACCCTCCCTTTAAGGGAGGGAAAGGGTGGGTCCATGACCTATCGCGACAATCCCACGACGGGCGACCACGTCAGTCTGCTGGGCTACGGCATGATGCGCCTGCCCGACAAACCCCAGAAACCATCGTCCGATGGTACACCCGCGCGAGAGGAGATTGACCAGGAAGAGGTGAACCGGCTGGTGAAGTACGCCCTTGACCATGGGGTGAACTACTTCGACACCAGTCCAGCCTACTGTCGTGGCGAGAGCGAGGCCAGCACGGGCACTGCCCTGGTGGCCAGTGGCTATCCGCGCGACAAGTACTACATCGCCACCAAACTCAGTAACTTCTCGCCCGAACAGTGGCCGTATGCCGAGGGCGTGAAGATGTTCGAGAACTCGTTGCGCTACCTCCAGACCGACTACATCGACTACCTGCTGCTGCATGGCGTGGGCATGGGAGGCATGGAGGCACTGAACGGACGATACTTGGACAACGGTCTGCTCGACTACCTGTTGAAGAAGCGCGAGGAGGGAGTTATCCGCAACCTTGGCTTCTCGTATCACGGCGATGTGGAGGTGTTTGACTATCTGCTGGAGAACCACGACAAATACAAGTGGGACTTCGTGCAGATACAGATGAACTACGTCGATTGGCATCTGGCCAACGAGACGAACCGACGGAACACCGATGCCGAGTATCTTTACAACGAACTCGACAAACGCGGCATTCCCGGAGTCATCATGGAACCCCTGCTGGGCGGACGTCTGGTGAAGATGCCTAACCACATCGTTGCCACCCTGAAGAAGAAACGGCCCGAGGACAGCGTGGCTTCATGGGCTTTCCGCTATGCTGGTTCGAAGCCTCGCATACTGACCGTCCTGTCGGGCATGACCTATATGGAGCACCTGCAGGACAACCTGCGCACCTACAGTCCGTTGGAACCACTGACGGAGGAAGAACAGGAGTGGCTGGAGAATGAGGTCGCCAACCTCTACGTCTCGTACCCCACCATCCCCTGCAACGACTGTAAGTACTGCATGCCCTGCCCCTATGGACTGAACATCCCGGCCATCCTGCTCCACTACAACAAGTGCGTGAACGAGGGCAATGTGCCGGAAAGCCAACAGGCAGAAAACTACCACAAGGCGCGTCGGGCCTTCCTCATCGGCTACGACCGCTCGGTGCCCCGCCTGCGTCAGGCCAGCCACTGCATACAGTGCGGCCGCTGCGTGGAGCACTGTCCGCAGCGTATCGACATCCCACGCGAACTGAGCCGCATCGACCAATTCGTGGAGAACCTGAAACAGAACAAATTATGAGTTCTTGTTCCTCTTCGTAACGCAAGCGAACCACTTCGAGCGATGCATTGTGAATTATGCATTGTGCATTATGAATTATGAATTGTGAATTAATATTTATCATGACACAACCATTGTTTCTTGGCGGTATCGGCATACAGGAAATCCTTGTCGTACTGCTCATCGTCCTCCTCTTCTATGGGGGAAAGAAAGTACCCGAGATGATGCGCGGCCTCGGTCAGGGCGTCAAAGCCTTCAAGGACGGCATGAACGAAGTCACATCTATCGAAGGTGAGGCAAAAGAGAATACCTCTGACGCTGAGGTCAAGAAAGAATAAAGCGCGATGAGACGTCTGACTTCACATCGTTTTTCACCCTCCCCTCGGGGAGAGACTGGGGAGGGAGCTTCTTGACTTTCGGCGACCATCTTGAAGAATTGAGAGGGGTGATTATCCGTTGCATGGTAGTCACCATCGTACTCATGTGCGTGGCCTTCGTGTTCAAGGAAGAGGTGTTCAGCATCATCCTCCGCCCCAAGGACGACTCGCTGCAACTCATCAACACGGCCGTCACGGGCCAGTTCGTGATGCACATGATGGTGTCTTTCTACGTGGGACTCATCGGTGCCATGCCTTACATCCTCTATCAGTTGTTCCACTTCATCGCTCCCGGTCTCTACAAGCAGGAGCGACGGTTGGCGATGGCCCTCATCGTCAGTGCCTACTTCATGTTTGCCCTGGGTGTACTCTTCTCCTACTTTGTCATCTTCCCCTTCACCCTCCAGTTCCTGGGGGGCTATCAGGTGAGTGGAGAAGTCAGCAACCTCATCAGCCTGGAGAGTTACATCGACACCCTGACGATGCTGTCCCTGATGCTCGGCGTGGTCTTCGAACTGCCTGTCATCAGTTGGCTCTTAGGTCGTTTCGGCCTCATCAGCGCCAGCCTCATGCGTGAATATCGCCGGCCAGCCCTGGTGGGCATCGTCATCGCCGCTGCCGTCATCACACCCACGAGCGATGCCTTCACCCTGCTGCTCGTCTCCGTGCCTGTCTATCTGCTCTACGAACTCAGTATTTTTGTTGTACGGAAATGAGCAAAGTCATAATGATAACAGGCGGACAGCGTTCCGGGAAGAGCACCTATGCCGAACGTTTGGCGCTCTCGCTCAGCGTGCATCCCGTCTATGTGGCTACGGCACACGTGTGGGACGAGGAGTTTCGCAAACGTGTCGAAATACATCGCCAGCGGCGTGGGCCCGAGTGGGAGAACATCGAGGAGGAACGGTGGTTGAGCCGACTGCAACTGACTGGCCGTGTGGCCCTGATAGACTGTCTCACGCTGTGGGCCACCAACTTCTTCTTTGACCTGCAGGATGTTGACAAGGCCCTCGAAGCCATGAAAAGTGAGTTCGACAAACTGGTTGGTCAGGATGCCACCCTGATATTCGTGACCAACGAAATCGGGTTGGGCGGGACCAGTGAGAATCGCGTGCAGCGACAGTTCACCGACCTGTTGGGCTGGCTAAACCAGTATGTGGCTTCACGAGCCGACGAAGTCGTGCTCATGGTGAGCGGAATAGCTTTGAAATTGAGAGAATGAAAAGATTTGATATAAAGAGACCGGATGAGACGTTACGGTCTGCCATTCAGGATAAGATAGACAACCTGAACAAGCCCAAGGGGTCGTTGGGTAGACTGGAGGATTTAGCCATGCAGATTTGCCTGGTTCAGCAGACGCTCACACCCTCGCTCAACCATCCCTGCCACCTGCTCTTGGGTGGCGACCACGGCATCGAGCGCGAAGGTGTAAGTGCCTCGCCCCGCGAGGTCACGTGGCAACAGATGAAGAATTTCACACAGGGTGGGGGAGGCGTCAACATGTTCTGCCGTCAGCATGGGTTCCACCTGCGCATTGTGGATGTCGGCGTCGATTACGATCTGTCCGATGTCCCAGGCATCATCAACTATAAAATAGCCCGTGGCACGCGCAACTTCCTCTATGAACCTGCCATGACAGAGGACGAGATGCAACAGGGCTTCGACATCGGCGCCCGCTTGGTTGACATGTGTGCTGAGGAGGGCTGTCAGGTGCTGAGCATCGGGGAGATGGGCGTTGCCAACACCTCTCCTTCCAGTCTGTGGATGCACCTGTTCTGCAACATACCACTCGGGCACTGCATTGGTGCAGGTTCGGGGGTGAATGCCGAAGGAGTGCGCCACAAGTCCGATGTACTGACTCGGGCACGTGACCGTTTTCTTGAGCTATATCCTTCCTTTACGGTGGAGGATGTCATCCGCTACTTCGGCGGCTACGAGATGGTGACAGCCATCGGTGCCATGTTGCGGGCGGCCCAGCAGGGCATATTGATATTGGTCGATGGATTCATCATGTCGGCCTGTGCTGTGGCTGCCATCCGCCTTCATCCCGAGGTACAGCCCTACATGATATTCTGTCATTGCGGCGACGAACAGGGGCACCGTCTGATGCTCGATGCCGTCGGTGCCGACCCGCTGATTAG
>CACZRZ010000167.1 GCA_902783655.1 uncultured Bacteroidales bacterium | reverse complement strand
TCGATGTCAAACACGATGGCCCGTATTTTAGTCAGTTCGTAGTTTATCATGTATGCTTTTGCTCATTAAGTGATAAATTTCCTTCGCGTCCCCCTCCAGCATGCCCTCGTGGCGACGGATAACCTGTTCGTCGTAGCGAATGGCAGGTCCCGTCTGTGCCTCTTGGGGTGTCATGGTGTGTACCTTGCGTGCGGTCTCGTCAATGAGGGACAACATCACCTCGAAGGGCAAATCCACCTTGGAGAGCACCTGTGCCGCAAGGTCGTAGCAGTGGTTTGTGAAGTTGCAGGCAAAGACGGCTGCGAGATGCAGATATCGGCGTCGCTGGCTGTCGAGCTGGCGCACATTCCGACTGAAGGAACTGGCCAATTGTACCAATAACTTCATGTCTTCCGCATCGTCTGCCTCCAGGAATACAGGTATCTCCGCGAAGTCCACCAGACGCTCACGGGAGAAAGTCTGCATGGGATAGAATACTCCACGCCGAGGCTGTGGCAATGCTCCGATGTCCGTAGAGCCGGAGGTGTGTACGACCAATGCCCGTGTGTTGCCAAGACGTTCTGCCACAGACATTATGGCATCGTCCTTGACACAGATGACAACGACCTCGCCTCGGACATCCTCTGCTGCAAAATCGCGCCCATGCAACCACACCACCTCGTGGCCGGCCTCTGTGAGCGCATGATGCAGGTTGGTGCCCAGCCGGCCCGTACCTATCAGCGTCACTACCATTGCTCGTTGTGTACGCGGTCCCACTTCAGTCGTTCCTCGTTCTGTGGCTTGCGTTCGCTGCCCTTATGTCCCAGGGCAACGATGCACAGGACGCGCATTTCCTGGGGTATGCCTAAGAGCTGTCGGACGTTATCCTCAGCCCAATTGCCATCCTTGTCCTTCCGCTCGCGCACCTGCACCCAGCAGGCTCCCAAACCAAGGTCTTCGGCCTGGAGCAGCATGTGTGTGGCGGCAACGGAGGCATCCTCAATCCATGCGTCGCTTATGGCCGGTTCGCCCAGAACCACAATGGCAGCGGGCGCTCCGGCAATGAGTTCTGCTCCCATGTCCTTGCAACGCGAGAGCGTTTCTATCTTCGTCTTGTCAGTAACCGTGACGAACGCATAGCTGTGCAGCCCCTTGCTCGACGGGGCCATCAAGGCACTCCGCATCACCAGTCTCAGTTGTTCTTCGCTGACGGGTTCTTCCGTAAACTTCCGGTGACTGCGTCGTACGCTTATCAGTTCGCTAAAGTCTTTCATGTATTTCCTATTCTTTAATTATGCCATCCAGTGGCACCATCTTAAATTTGCCCGAGGGCGTAACTTGTCGTTTGACGTTCATTGCAGTACCCAACTTGCGGGGCAGGGGAGTGCTGCCCTTGATCTTGTCGAGGCAGCCCTTGTCGGTATCGACTTTCAGGTCCATACGCATAACCTTGGGCGTTCCTGTTGCACGCTCGGCCTTCACCATTAAATCGTTGCTGGAGTCGAATCCGTCCATCTGCAGGTACTCTTCACCATAGCCGAATCTCCCCGCATCTACATAATAGACCACATTGAGTACGAACCGTCCGGTTTTAGGGTCGTAGTAGCTGGGGTAATCATTCCAAGAATAACCATATACGGAGGCAATGTCTGCAATCATGACATCACCATACTTAGAATGGGTGTACCCGATAAACGTGGGTGGAATGGTGATGCGGAAGATGTTGCGGTCATAGTCCCATTCGGCATACATATTCAGTGACACGTCGTAGCCCCAGTGTTCTACGGTGAATACTCCCGTGTCCTCCGATGTGGACGTGTACGAGACTGGAAGCCCAGGGTCAGTGCTCTCTATGAAATGGAAATAACTATATGTACCAGTCTTACTACCTTGCAGGGGATTATTTTTCATCTGGAATGAAGGATAGTCCACATAATTGTAGTAATAATAGTAATCGTGGTAGATGTTGTTGTGGCAGTACAGCATGACCATGTACACCTGTGTGGGGTCAGGGACGATGAAGTCAAGCGTCGTCGTGGTGCCTGATGGTACGCTGGTGAAGGGGATGGCCCCTTTGCCCAGGTCTTCGTAACGTATGTCCTGACCGAAAGCCACGCGGGCGTAGCTGGCGTTGGGCCCGGTCTCAGCCTTCACGATGACGTGTACCTGCTGATTGTCGTCGGTATAGAACGAATCGGCGTAGATATAGGCAGAATAGTTCTGGGCAGGGACGTACAGAATACTGTCAATACGGGACAGGTAAGATTTGCTTTCAAACTTAGAACCTTCGCCATAGTTCAAATGAAATTCAGCAACCTGTGCCGACAGCGTGCCTGCCACGATGAGGGCAAGCAGGGAAAGGATGTATCTTGAAGTTTTCATCTTGCGTCATGTTTAATCGGTTAGTAGGATGCAGGCTCGTAGCAGCCGCTGGGGTCGGGATTGTTCCAGGTCTCGATGCTTCCGCCATAGGCGTTCATCACAAATACAAAGTTCTGCCAGGCAGGTCGACCAACGGTGTTGAACTGTGCAGCCGATGCGAAGTTGCTGCCTGCGTAGCCACGGGTGATGGAGCGGTTGGTGCGCTTGTCATCGAAATAGTTCAAGCCCTCGCCCCACAGTTCCACACGCTTCTGGAACATGATTTCTTCAAGGAGCGCCGTCTTATTGGTAAACTGGTAAGCGTAGTTCGGGTCGCGGGTGGTCATTAAACTGTTGAGATAGGCTCTGGCCATCTCATACTGTCCCATTTGGGCGTAGGCTTCCATGATGATGAAGTACATCTCTTCGGTACGCATCAAGGGGACATCTACTACACAAGCCACTTCGTAGTTGCTGACTTCGCCTTTGCCCGGACGGAACTTCAGCGAGGCATAGTCCACAAGGTTGTTTCTGCCGTTTAATGTGGATTCCTGTCCATAAAGCGCAGTTCCCTCAGGAGCGATGTAGGAGAGTTTGCGGAAGTCGGTGTCCGACATGCGGTCGTACATGACTTTGCTCATCATGGGTTGTTGGCCGGGATAGCCGGCACGGGTATAACCACTAAGGTATTCGTTGCAACACCACGACACCCAGTTCAAGATGCTAGATATGACCAGATCACTTCCTTCAGGATAGGCCATTGCCCACATCCAGGAACTGGCATTCCGGTTGTTGAACCCTGTGAGGGTGTCGAGCCATTGCTCGCGCGAGAGCATCGGGTAGAGATTCAGGTTGACAGCATCATTGGCGTATTTGGCAGCCTTGGTGTAGTTCTCGGTCCACAGGTATAAACGAGCCTTGAGTCCATACACGACATTTAGGTTCGCCAGCAACTTGTTGTTGACGTCTGAGGCAGATCTGGTCTCGACCTTCAGCAGTTCCTCGGCTTTGTCGAGAAGGCTGAGGATGTGGGTGACCATCTCGGCGCGGGTGGCACGGACGACAATGCTGTCTGCCGACGTCGCAATGGGATAGGTGAGCCCAGCGACATCGTTGCCACTTTCGTTTACCGATGATATACGCTCATTGGGAAGGAACTCATACATACGGGCAGCATCCAGGTAAAGCATGGCCTTTTGGGCGTATGCCGTACCCATCGATGCTTTGAGGTCGGTTTTCTTACTACGTTTTTCCATCGTGGCGATGAGACCGTCCAGTTGGCGGATGGCGGTGTCGAAGTATTTCCAGACGACCTGGGCATACGTGTACTTGGAACCCATATTAATGTTTTGCTCCCAGCTCCTATACCAGTCATATCCGCTTAAGTTGCCGCTGACGGCATAGTCATCACCCATCACGTCTCGGATGTGCATGATGGAACCATAGCCCCAGTCGTGGTGTAGCCCGCTGTTCGTTACATCTTTAAGGATAAGGTTATCATTTAGTTTCGTGCTAAAGTCGCTGCTGAAGGTCTGTGTCGTCCCAACGTTGTGGCTACAGAGCGTACCAGTGGCATCGAATCCGAAGACGACCGGTTTCCAGTCTCCGTCTTCGACATTGAAGTCGGCCCTATTGTATATCGAAGTCGTGTCGATTTCTGCACGATGCAGACCGGTAATCTTGCCTTCATTGTACATGGGCAGGATCAGACTGTCGGGGTATTCCGCAGGCACCACGCCAATAAGGGTGCTGACAACGCTCAGGCCACCGTAGCCAGTGACTTTGAGCTGCCACTCGCCCTCGTCGGTGATACTCTGATCACTGTAAACATAGACGTCGTAGTTGGTTGGCGTGAATACAAGTTTCTCCATGTCGGAACTATACATTGCTCCCCACCGGCCATTGTACGACTTCTCGTATATCAACCACTGGGCGGGCATGCTTTGGGCATAAATGCTGGTTGCTGTCACGATGAGGGCCAGCAACATGAGTAATCTTCTGTACTTCATCGTTTCAGGAATTTGAAGTTAGTATTGCCAGCCTTCACGACGTACACGCCGCGTCTCAGGGCTGAGGTGTTCACACGTGCCTGCCCGTCGCTGACCTTGGCCTTGGATCTTAGTCTGCCATTGGCATCATAGACGAGCACAGCGCTTCCCTTCGGCAGGTCGCTGACGAGGATGGCATCGGGAAGGATGTCGAACAAAGCTTGCTTGTTCACCTGCTCCACGGGAGTCATCTGCTCGTCGTCGAAGGTGAACTTACGCACCTCGTCGGCAGGGAACTGCAGCACGGTGGAGCCTCCGACGGAAATCGAGAGGAAAAGGGAGTCGACCGTCACTTCGGGTTGGTCGGAACACTTAAAGACGTTGTACTTCCCGTCGTTGTTCCATACCAGCACACGCGAAATCCTTGTTTCCGCCTCCCATTGTGCCCATGTCTGTGCTGTACCAAGCACCAGCATGAGAATCATGGAAAGTAATGTTTTCTTCATGAGTGATAGTATTACGTTTATGTTATTTGTGTCAATCAACCCTGCAAAGATACATTATTTTCACCATATTACAAAACCCGATGCACAATAAAGCGGGAAAATTTTCAACTTTCAATTTAAAGTTGTAACTTTGCCCCTGTAAACGTTGAGTATATGTTAAAACCATATAAGATAGAAGCATATTGTAAGGAGTATAAACCTTTATGGGCGTGTGATATGCCTATAGGATGTCCTCCAGAAGATATTGCAGTGCCTTATGCACATATCTTTTACCGTCTGGCTCGGCAATCAGAATGCTGTACAGAGGATGATTTTTTGACTTATGCAGAGAAAAACCCATCACGCGATTGGGGTGATCAATTACCATTAGCAGTAGGTTTGTCCGTTATCGATAATGAAAGTAAGGCACGCCGGAATATGAAACTTCCATATTTTCGAGCATACAAGGGTATTATCAGTATAGAACTCAATCCTACTGATGGAGTCGTAAAGCAGACTGGAGTTCATACATCTCATTACACATGGTGGCGTACTCGCGCGTTTCGAATGGATAATTTAAAAATGTTGCCCCTATGAGAAAACTGGCATTGGAACAAATACTTGAATATTATGATGTCCCCCAAATAATGACAGCGACTGATGTGACAGGAACTCATTATCTATGTACGTTATATGGAGAAGACGAGTTTGGCTATAAATATTTGGGAGTTCAGATTTCAGAGCCTCGTTTGATGGCCTTCATCCATGGTCAGGTGGACCTGCGGGATGCATACAAATACCCAGAGGTAGATAATGCACTTTATATCGTAACAGCCCATCAAGGCGAACTTGCGGCTACCACAATGCTTCAACCCCAGGATGTGTCAGATGACATGCTCCCCGAAAAAGGCTATTATCTTGATTCGTCAGATTTGGATGATCAGGCTGAACAGTCTGTTGACACCTATGAATTAAAGGTTCCGGCAAACGACCGAAGTACCTTTTCAACGTTCGTCAATCGCATGGGGTGGCGAGCATCTGCGCTTCGTCGCACAATCGAGAAGATAGCAGTGTTATAATCCTCTCATCTGCGTCTCCGTCTCAGGGGCGCGGTTTTTTTATTCCCCTGTTCTGTATTTTATACACCGAAGAGGGGATTTCGTACAAATTCCGAATAATTTCCCTTTTTTCTTTTTGTTTTTTACTCGGTTTGCATTATCTTTGTACTCGGCAAGGGACAATTCGCCGTCCTTGTAGCGTGCGATGGTACTCTGTGGAGGGCTCTGCCAAAAACTTATTGGAAAACGATAGCATCAGCTATTTATTCAGCATGTCTTGAAACCTCGGAAATTTCAAGTATGTACTGCTTGGGTAAGTCAGCCGATGCCCGTGCGATAGCGCGGGCATGACTTATATCTTAGCAGTACAGGTACATTCCGAGGACCTCAAGACATGAGAG
>CACZRZ010000166.1 GCA_902783655.1 uncultured Bacteroidales bacterium | reverse complement strand
CCTTTGTTGCTGGTCAGGGCAAGCAGGACGACCCATTTCCCTTCGTATCCCAAGAAGGGTGTCACACTGTCCTCGCCCATGTAGGGCGCAATGGTCAGTGCATCGACATCGTATTCGCCAAAGAACGTACGGGCATACATCTTTGAGGTGTTTCCGATGTCGCCGCGCTTGGCGTCGGCTATGACCAATTGGTCGGGATAGTTTGCCTTGATGTATTGGACCGTTTTCTCAAAGGCCATAATGCCTTTTACGCCAAATGCTTCATAAAACGCCAGGTTCGGCTTGTAGGCGATGCAATAGGGCGCTGTGGCGTCGATGACGGCCTTGTTGAAGGCAAACATGGGCTCTTCCTCCGTGAGCAGGTGCTTGGGTATCTTCTGAATGTCGGTGTCAAGTCCCACGCAGAGGAAACTCTGCTTACGCCGTATGTTCTCAATCAGTTCTTGTCGTGTCATAATCAAAATCGACCCTCTCCCCATTCCCTCCCCGAGGGGAAGGCGTATATACGGTTGGGAGGCTTTAGGTCATTACTTGTTATTTATGTTAATTATTCAATTCGTTATGTAACCACTTCCTCCCCTCGGGGAGGGTGAGGGGTGGGGGCTTTTTTATAGCGCTGCCTCCTTCATCCTTTCTGCATTCTCGGCCACGATGAGGTGGTCGATGCAGTCCTGTATGTCGCCGTCCATGAAGGCGGCGAGGTTGTAGATGGTGTATCCGATGCGGTGGTCGGTGATGCGTCCTTGTGGATAGTTATAGGTGCGGATTTTGGCAGAGCGGTCGCCTGTGGAGACCATCGTCTTGCGTCGGCTGGCAATGTCGTCGATATACTTTTGGTGCTCCTTGTCGTAGATGAACGTACGCAGGCGGGCCAGTGCCCGTTCCTTGTTCTTCGGTTGGTCGCGCGTCTCCGTACATTCCACGAGTATCTCCTCCGTCTCGCCGGTGTTGGGGTTAGTCCACATGTAGCGGGCACGTACGCCCGATTCCACCTTGTTCACGTTCTGACCGCCGGCACCCGAGGAGCGGAAAGTGTCCCACTTGATGGCTCCTTCGTTTATCTCCACGTCGAACTCTTCGGCTTCGGGCAATACGGCCACGGTGGCGGCGCTGGTGTGGACGCGGCCTTGTGTCTCTGTGGCGGGTACACGTTGCACGCGGTGCACTCCCGATTCGTATTTCAGTATGCCGTATGCCCCTTCGCCTGTGACGGAGAACACGATTTCCTTGAATCCGCCCGACGCGCCTTCGCTATAGCTCGACACTGAGGTTTTCCAGCCCTTTGTCTCGCAGTATTTCGTGTACATGCGGAAGAGGTCGCCAGCGAAGAGGGCGGCTTCGTCGCCTCCTGTGCCTCCGCGTATCTCCATGATGACGTTTTTGTCGTCCTCGGGGTCGGCAGGTATGAGCAGGAGTTTTATCTCTTCTTCCAGTTCGGGTATGCGTTTTTCGCTTGCGGCCATTTCCTCGCGCAGCATTTCTTTCGTCTCGGGGTCGTCCTCCAGTGCGAGCATGTCCTTGGCATCCTGCACGTTCTGCAGGTGTCCCACGTATTCCTTCCTGGCTTCCACGATTTTGCCCAGGTCCTTGTATTCCTTGGTCAGTTTCACGTAGCGCTTCTGGTCGGCTATCACGTTGGGGTCGGTGATCAGGGTGGATACTTCCTCGTATCGCGACACCAGTCCCTCCAGTTTATTCAGTATGTTGTTCTCTATTGCCATAATTTTTCATTGCGCTGTGGCGTTCTTATTTCAATCCTTTGGTTTGAAGTTTGGGTTCCCGTCGGGTGTCCCAAAAGTCGTCAATCTTTATGACATCTTTCTCTATGGTATAAATTAGTTTGTTTTTTCTGCTTATTACTACGCTTCGATATTTTTGCTTTAAATCCATCAATAAAGGTTCTACTGCTCCTGCCTGATATATTGGGCTGCCTCGAGCCATGACTGGTATGCCCTTTTTGTCCAGATTATTTTCATAGCGAACTTTGTCCCCGAACAAACTCGTTCATCATAGTGTGAACTTCATCTTGCGAATAGTATTCTCCTGCTGCATATTGTGCTTCGGATTCTGCCAGACGCTCATGCAGTTCCTCTATGGTATAGGGTACAACCTCTTCTTTGGCTGTTGCGTGTGCTATCAGTTGTTTGGCATATTCAGTCAGTTGCTTTTTCAGCAATGTCACGCTATAGGAGCGCGGAATGTCCAAAGATAGGTTAATCGTTGCGGTCATATGATAATTACTTAAAGTTTCTTGAAACAAAGGGAAGGCAGAGGCGCAGGGCGTTGTGCCAGTATTCCCATGAATGGCCTCCGTCGCGAACGCGCAGTTGGGCGTTGAAGCGCTTCTGGCGCAGTTTCTTGTACAGCTCGATGTTGTTCTCGAAGAGGAAGTCGTCGTCGCCACAGTCGATGAAGAACTGAATCTGGCGAAGCGTGTTCAGCTCCTCCTCGCTGGCATTGTCCAGTTTGTCGAAGGGGTTGCGCTTGGCCACGGCGTTGGTCACCTGTGCCACTTTGTCGTCCAGGGGGGCATCGGGGCGTTCCTGTGCATTGAGCCATGCACTCATGGCATAGCATGCTGCGAACATGTCGGGATGTCCCAGGGCATAGCCTACGCTTCCGCCTCCACCCATCGACAGGCCTGCTACGGCACGTTGTTCCCGGCTGCCTCCGGCTCTGTATTTCTTCTCGACGGCGGGCAGGAGTTCCTGGAAGAAATGGTCTTCGAACGCCCATCCGGGCATGTTGAAGTATCCGTTCCACACGTTCTTCGTGTCTGGTCCTCCGGCACAGGGCATCACGACGACCATCTGCTTTGCCTCGCCGCTGGCCATCAGTTCGTCGGCCACGCGGTCCATCTGTCCTTTCTCGGTCCACGCACGTTCGTCGTCGGTGAATCCGTGCAGGAGATACAGGATGGGGTAGTGCCGTTGTGTTTCTCTCTGGAAACCGGCAGGAAGATAAACCATGAAGTGGCGTTGAACGCCCAGCACTTCACTTTTGATGGAATCACGGACGACAGCGGCGTCTGCCTGTAAGGCAAACATCAGGCTGGCTAATAAGCAAAAAGCTTTCTGAACGGTCTTTTTCATATCTAAATTTTCAATTTTCAATCTTCAATCTTCAATCTTCAATACTCAAACGTGCCATATTCGCTCTTGATGGTCAGGCTCTTCCTGCCTTCCTCGATGTGGCCGACGACTTGTGCGTCGATGTTGAAGGAACGGCTTATCTCGATGACTTTCCCTGCATCCTCGGGAGACAGGTAAACTTCCAGCCGATGCCCCATGTTGAAGACTTTGTAAGCCTCGCTGTAGTCGGTTCCGCTTTCCTTGATGATGGCCTTGAAAAGAGGGGGAACGGGGAACATGTTGTCCTTGACTACATGGCAATTGTCGCCTACGAAGTGCAGCACCTTGGTCTGTGCTCCGCCTGTGCAGTGCACCATGCCGTGAATCCTGGGGCGGAGTTCGTCGAGCAGTTTCTTCACCACTGGCGCATAGGTGCGTGTGGGAGAGAGGACAAGTTTGCCGGCATTGACGGGCGAGCCCTCCACAGGGTCAGTCAGTTTGTACGAACCGCTGTAAACGAGTTCCTCGGGCACGGCTTTGTCGTAGCTCTCAGGATATCGTTCGGCCAGGTATTTGCTGAATACATCGTGCCGGGCAGAGGTCAGTCCGTTGGAGCCCATGCCGCCGTTGTACTCCCTTTCGTATGTGGCTTGGCCGAAGCTTGCCAGGCCGACGATGACGTCGCCGGGGCGGATGTTGGCGTTGTCTATCACGTCGCTTCGCTTCATGCGGCAGGTGACCGTCGAGTCCACGATGATGGTCCTGACCAGGTCGCGCACGTCGGCCGTCTTGCCTCCTGTGGCGTAGATGCCTATGCCCATCTGCCGCATCTGCTGCAGCAGTTCGTCGGTGCCGTTGATGATGGCGGAGATGACCTCGCCCGGGATGAGCATCTTGTTTCTGCCGATGGTGCTCGATACCAGTATGTTATCCGTTGCGCCCACGCAGAGCAGGTCGTCGGTGTTCATGATCAGCGCGTCCTGTGCAATGCCCTTCCATACGCTGAGGTCGCCCGTCTCGCGCCAGTACATGTAGGCGAGGCTCGACTTCGTGCCGGCCCCGTCGGCGTGCATGATGTTGCAGTATTCGGGGTCGCCGCCCAGGATGTCGGGGATAATCTTGCAGAAAGCCTTGGGATAGAGGCCCTTGTCGATGTTTCGGATGGCGTTGTGTACGTCCTCCTTGGCAGCGCTGACGCCGCGCATCATATAACGTTGGTTTTCCATTCTTTAGTTCCGATGTTTACTAATCGGGCGTAAAGATACGAAAACTTTCCGACTTGGCAAAATAATTCATCATTCTTAACTTTTAATTCTTAATTCCAAAGACAGAGAACACATTGCCCGCAGGTTCTGTATCCTCTGTCTTACCGTATCACGCAGGAAGTCCTCCTGCGCCAGCCCAATTTTTAATTTTTAATTTCCCAAAAGGTGGCGCCTCGTCCCCTGACCTCCCCCCTCCCTACAAGGGAGGGGAAAGGGGGAGGGTCCTTAAGGTGTCACATCACCCGGATCAGCTTGTCCGCCGTTGTTGCCGGAGCCGGAGCCGCTGCCGCTGTTGCCACCTACGGTCTCGTCGGCTGCCTGACGGGCCTCCTTGCGGGCCTGTGCCTGCAGTTCGCGAGTGGCCTGCTGGGTGAACTCTGCGCGGGTGTTGACCTCTGCCACCAGCTCTGCATCGGGCGTGAAGCGCACGTTCAGGGTGATGGCCGAGGGGGAGAAGTCGTCGGCAGATTCGGCACCCTCGCACGATGCCGTCAGGTGGAACTTGCCCAGGGGCTGGAGGTTGACGCTGTGGCCTGCGAGCAACATCTCTGCGATGCATCCGCCGAGGTCGGTCACCACGCCTTCCAGGGTGCCCTGGGAGAGGCTGCTGCCATGCTCACGCATGTGTCGGGCCAGGAGGACTTTGTCCACCGTCTCGTTGGTCTGCAGAGTGGCGTACACCTTCTTCTCCGAGTTCTTGTCGTTGGGTTTGCTGAGCCTTGCGCTCAGGCTGTAGGGAATGCTCCCGATGGTTTTGTTTGCCATAATTGTACATTTTTTTTGATGGTTAGACATTTCGTGTCAGTGGAGCTTGAATTGTGGAGAGTGGAGAGCGTGCGCGCCTGCTTCTGCCTCCGTCATCAGCCCCTTTCCTAACACACTGCAAAGATACGAAAAACATTTGGATTACGCAAATATTTCAGCGTATTTTGTTAAATATTTTTCAATTATCTTTCAGCCGTCTTTTGTACCCGTTTCCGGCATGACTGCCGAGTCGTGGGCTGGTGACTCACGAGTCGTGGGGCGGTGACTCACGAGTCGGGAGGTGGAAGATTACTAAGGCGTGGGCCGATGCCTCACGAGCCGGGAGGCGATGCCTCGGGAGGTTTTTCTTTTGTTGATAGATAGTAGTCGCTGAAGTCCTTGCAGCCCAGGGGCAGCTGGTGGTGATGGAGCGTGGGCAGCACTTGTTGCAACTGCAGGAAGAGGCGTTCGCCAGGGGCGTCGCGGTCGGGGTACATGTGATAGGTAATTGACAATT
>CACZRZ010000165.1 GCA_902783655.1 uncultured Bacteroidales bacterium | reverse complement strand
AGGAAGGCAAGATGGCAGAATATGAAGTGACAGGCGTCAGATATCAGATGGGCGACGGGCTGACGATGGAGGAGCGTACGCGGATGGTGAACATGGCTGTGAAGACCGATACGACAGGCTCTCTTTTGGATATGGCCGAATTACACAGCGGAACCGACCCTATTGTGTAAAAAGACTCTCCCCCCTGCCCCTCCCTTTTAGGGAGGGAGAAGGGGGACGGCAGATGGAAATAAAAAGTAAAGATTGGGCTGGCCTAATTATGAATTATGAATTGTTCTAATCGTATCTTTGACTCTCTTTCAAGCTTCGAAGATAGGCTGCGCCTCAGAAAACTGCAAATAAATTTGCGTTTTCGTTCGGCTTGCATTATCTTTGTCCTCGGAAACATTAAACACGACACGAACATGAAACGAATCCTAATGACAGCAGTGGCCACACTGACCCTGATGCTGACCCATGTAACAACCACACACGCCGAACGGCTCAACCTCAAGGACATCTGCGCCGGACAATACGCAGCCAAGAACATCTACGGCGTGCACCCACTGAACGACGGAGAACGATACTCGCAACTGAGCCCCGACGCGAAGCAGATTGTAGCATACTCGTTCCGCAGCGGCGAGCAGACGGGAGTGCTGCTCGATGTCAAGCAGACACGCGGAAGGGTGAAGATAGAACGCATCGACGGATACATCATGAGCCCCGACGAGAAAAACATACTGGTGCGCACAGAGACGAAACCCATCTACCGACGCTCGCGCACGGGCGTGTACTACATCTATAACATGGTCAACCACACACTCACGCCCCTCTCCGACGGAGGCCCGCAGGAATGCCCCGTATGGAGCCCCGACGGCTACATGGTGGCCTTTGTCAGGGACAACAATATCTTCCTCGTGAAGCTCCTCTACAACAACAGCGAAAGCCAGGTGACCAAGGACGGAGCATACAACAAGGTCATCAACGGAAAACCCGACTGGGTGTACGAAGAGGAGTTCGTGACCGACCAAAGCCTCACATTCACAGCCGACAACACGATGCTCTGCTGGATTCGATACGACGAATCGGACGTGCCCCTCTTCTCCTTCCCCTGGTACAAGGGACTGAGCCCCGAGAAGAAGGAATACCTGACCTACCCCGGGCAGTACGAATACAAATACCCCATGGCGGGCGAACAGAACAGCCGCGTGAGCGTGCTCTCGTACGACATCAAGAGCCACCAGACTCGAACCCTGCAAGTGCCCCTCGACCAGGAGGGATACATCCCACGCATCTTCGCCACCAGCGATGCCACGAAGCTGGCCGTGGTGACCCTGAACCGCCACCAGGACCGCATGGACATCTACATGGCCAACCCACGGAGCACGGAGGCCCGGCTGGCCGTGCGCGACGAGGTGGAACACTACATCGGCGAGAATGCCTACGGACAGATTCGATTCTTCGACGGAGGATTCGTCATGACGAGCGAACGCGACGGATGGAACCACATCTACCAGTACGACCTGAACGGCACCATGCGCCGAAAGGTGACCCAGGGAAACATCGCCGTGACGGACTTCTACGGCTACGACCCACGCACGCAGACCTTCTACTACGCCGCCACCGACGGCAGCCCGCTGCGCCAAGCCGTCTTCAAGACCGATGCCAAGGGACGCGTGACAAAACTGTCCACCCAGGCGGGCACCAACAGCGCCGTATTCAGCACCTCGATGCGCTACTACATGAATGTCTTCAGCAGCCTGCAGACGCCTCCCGTAACCTCGCTGTGCGACAACACAGGACGCACGCTGAAGACGCTCATCGACAACAAGGAACTCCTCAGCCGCCTCGCCGACAAGGAACTCGGCACGAAGGAGTTCTTCACCTTCAAGACCTCAGCAGGAACGGAACTGAACGGCTACATGGTGCGCCCACGCGACTTCAACGCGCAGAAGCGCTATCCCGTCATCATGTTCCAATACAGCGGACCTGGCAGCCAGCAGGTGAAGGACAGTTGGCAAACGGGCAACATGGGCGGCTGCCTCTACGAACAATACCTGGCTCAGCAGGGCTTCATCAGCGTGTGCGTTGACGGACGTGGGACAGGCGGACGCGGAGCAGCCTTCGAGAAGCAGACCTACCTGCGGCTGGGACAGATGGAGGCTGAGGACCAGGTGGAGACTGCCCTGTATCTGGGCACCCTGCCCTATGTCGACAAACAGCGGATAGGCATCTGGGGATGGTCGTACGGAGGCTTCTGCACGCTGATGTCGATGTCCGAGGGACGTCCCGTCTTTGCCGCTGGTGTGGCCGTTGCACCACCGACGTGCTGGCGCTACTACGATTCCGTCTATACGGAACGCTTCATGCGCACACCGAAGGAGAACGCCGAGGGCTACGATGTCAGCGCCATCTCCCGGGCACCGAAGCTCTCCGGCAACCTGCTCATCTGTCACGGACTGGCCGACGACAACGTGCACTTCCGCAACACAGCCGAATACACCGAGGCACTGGTGCAGGCAGACAAGGATTTCCGACAGCTCACCTACACCAACCGCAACCACAGCATCTACGGCGGCAACACACGCTACCACCTGTTCCGCCAAATCACGCAATGGTTCCAGAAGGAAATGTAAGCCCCCCTTGCCCCTCCCCTCGGGAAGGAAATAGGGAGGGGGCTATTGTTGATATCGGCGTATTCTCTCTGCAAACTTCTCGTCCTTCTTGTTTCCTGGACGGGGCGTATATTCGAGGTATTCCGGAATGTTGCGCCCGAGGTCTTCGATGTAGGTGTCCTGGGCCCGGCGAACGATGCGCAGTGAGTCGTAGAGCTGATGGTTATAGACTTCGTAGGCAGAGACGGTCAGCACGCTGTCCGCAACCTCCACAATCTGATAGTAGCGGCTGGAGATGCCAAACTTGTCGAACCGACGGTCGAACTGTATGCGATAGTTCTTGGGCGAACAGTGGCTGACGGTGTACACAGGCGTCGTGGGACGTCCCTCGGCATCGTGGTTCGTCATGCGGGCGTAGGCATGTTCATGACCTTGCAGCACCAGGTCGATGCCATATTCACGGGCCAAGCCGTCGAACATCCATCGCTGCACGAGGTTGTTGTGTCCCTTCAGGGAATACAGCGGATGGTGCAGGACAAGTATCTTCCACAGTGCCTGGCTCTGCTCCAACTGCCGATGCAACCATCTGCGTTGCTGCCACAACTTGTGCGGACGTCGGTTGCTGTCGAGCATGAACAGCTGGGCATCGGCACATTTCAGCGAATACACACGATTGTCGTCCACAGAGGTCGTCTGGAAGTATGGGAAGATGAGGTCGAAGCGGCGCTCTATGCGCTGACGGATGCCCTTGAAGTAGTCGTGATTGCCCGTCACCGTCACGAAAGGCATGTGCTGCCCGATGCCTTCGATGTTTCGGAAAGCCTCGTCCCAATAGCTGTCCGTAGGGCGTTCCACAAGGTCGCCGCCGCAAACGGTGAACTCACACTGTGGATGCCGCTGCAGGGCCTCGCGCAGGAAACGGTTGGTCTCGCCCAGCAAGGTGTCTTGGACATCGCCAATGTAGAGGAACGAAAACGGACGTCGGCCAGCGGCCTTCACCTCGAAGTCGAACCATGCGGAAACCCTGTCCTCCGTCGCTGCACGATAGGCATAACGTCCCTCCAGGTTGCAGAGCCGGGCGATGTAGTAGGCAGCCTTCCCGCTTCGCGAAGCAAACACCTCGCCCTGTGCCTCAATGCGCAACGTGTCGCCATCGGGCAACTTTACGAGCTCCACCCACGACGGACGCAACACGCTGTCGCATTGCCAGGTTACAATACGCGAACGTTCGTCGTCGGCAAACGTCAGCAAGACCCTTCCAGGAGCCACCAACGGACTGTATGGCAGCTCAGGAGCATTGTGGAACCATACGTTCCAACGCGTGGCACACCAACCGGCAAAAACTGCGATAAGCACAATCGCACACCACCACTTCCAACGTTTTTTCATCTTTCTTCGTTTAAATTGTTGCCAAAGTTACAAAATAATCCCTAATCTCTACGCGCTAATCCCCATTTTATTTGTATTTTTGCATCGCAATGAAAAGAAAGGAACCATACCATATCCCCATATTCGACCTGGCAATCGACCTGTTGCTGGTCTATGCGGCATACACCCTGTGCCGACTGGCCTTCCTGCTCACCAACTGGGCGCTCTATGCCGGCACACTCAGCCTTGGCCATGCGCTGAGCCTGTTCTGTGCAGGCTTGCGTTTCGACACGTCGGCCATTCTCTACACCAATGCCATCGTCCTGCTGCTCGTGCTCCTGCCTCTCCACCTGAAGGAACGCACGGGTTATTACCGCTTCGTGCGCTGGATATTCGTCATAGTCAATGCCATAGCGCTTAGCGCGAACCTGGCCGACTGTGTGTATTTCCCCTACACAGGCAAGCGCACCACAACCAGTGTCTTTGCCGAGTTCAGTCACGAAGGCGCAGGCAACCTAACGAAGATTTTCATGGGACAGATGCTCAGTCATTGGTATCTCGTAGTGCTGTTCGTGGTGCTTGTCTGCGGGCTTTGGTGGGGATTCCGACCCAAGCCTAAGCGACTCAGTGAGGTCCGTTTCCGTGGGCGCACGCTCTTCATGTACTATGTCATACAGGTGCTAAGCCTTTGTCTGGTCATTCCCCTGACCATCGGCGGCATGCGAGGAGGTTTCACCCATGCCGTACGTCCCATCACCATCAGCAATGCCAACCAATATGCGGCACAGCCTGCCGAGACGGGAATCATACTCAACACCCCCTTCTCCATATTCCGAACCTTGGGCAAGCGCCCCTTCCCGTCGCCTCACTACATGAGCCAGGCGGAGGCGGAAGCCTTCTTCAACCCCCTGCATCAGCCAACAGACACTGCCCAGTTCACACCGAAGAACGTGGTGGTCATCATACTCGAAAGCTTCGGGAAACAGCACTTTGGCTTCTACAACCGTAGCTTGCGCAACGGCACATACCAAGGCTACACGCCTTTTCTCGATTCGCTCATCACACACAAGGCTCTCACCTATCAGTATTCATACGCCAACGGCCGCAAAAGCATCGAGGGAATGCCCTCCGTACTGTCGGCCCTGCCCAACTACGTAGAGCCGCTGTTCCTGACTCCGGCTTCGCTCAACCACATGTCGGGGATTGCGCGTGAACTGCGGGAGAAGAAGGGATATACCACCGCCTTCTTCCACGGTGCCGAAAATGGCTCGATGGGCTTCCAGGCCTTTGCCAATACCACGGGATTCGAACACTATTACGGCCGCACAGAGTACAACCGCTCTCCCAGGCACAATGGGGACGAGGACTTCGATGGCATCTGGGCCATCTGGGACGAAGAGTTTCTGCAATATTATGTCGAAGAGATGAGCACCATGAAAGAGCCTTTCATGACTGCCGTCTTCACAGCATCCTCACACGACCCGTTTGCACTGCCCAAACGCTACGCCAATCGTTTTCCCAAGGGCGAACGGCCTCTGCAACAGTGCATTGCCTACACCGACTATGCCCTCGGACGTTTCTTCGAGACTGCCAGCCAAGAGCCGTGGTACAACCATACGCTGTTCGTTATCACAGCCGACCACACCAGCAACAACATCGACCCATGCTACACCACTTCGCTGGGCAGCTATTGCGTTCCCATCATACTCTATGCCCCCGGCGAAGCAAACCTGCACGGCTACGATACGGAACGCATAGTCCAGCAAACCGACATCATGCCGACGGTGCTCTCCCTGCTCCACT
This sequence comes from uncultured Bacteroidales bacterium, assembly GCA_902783655.1. GTDB lineage: Bacteria > Bacteroidota > Bacteroidia > Bacteroidales > Bacteroidaceae > Physcousia. The sequence goes on along the minus strand of CACZRZ010000165.1, from coordinate 9,415 downwards.
ACGACCATCCGTACATTGCCTTCGGCACCGACATGCTGTCCACTACGGCACATCCCTTTGCCTTGCATTGGGTGCCCGAGTTCAGCGGTTACCAATACGTCGAGGATAACTATCTGCTGCAATTCGACGGCACTGACGTCACGGCTGCCTATCGGTTCCGCACCGACTCGCTCCTGAACGACAACGTGCTCAACACCATGCCAAAAGATACGCTGCATCTGCTGGAAAGGCGCATGAAATCAGTCATCCAGCAATATATGCAGCGCATGAATGGCGACAGCCTGTGTGTCTGTCTTTGACAATTACTTTTCTTCTCGGAACATAGCCACACCGCGTTCGTCGAAATACATCAAGACGGGGTCGTAGCCCTCTGGAGTATAGAGGAATATGGTGCCTCCTGATACGTTCCAACGATAACCGCCCTGTACATCCAGAGCCTCTCCGTGATGCGCAACGAGCGAGTCTATCAGCGCATTCTGCTCTACCTGCTTAGGCGTTACCGTGATTTTGTACACAGTTCTCGTCTTACGAGTGTACTCGGCCTTGAAGTAGCAGTCGTGACCATAGACGTTACCCTTGAAGATGTAATAGCGGTCGCCACCGACTTTCTTCTGCAAGGGGAAACGCTGACGGATGTCTGACGTGAAGTCCTCGATGGTTATCCCCATGGGATGACCGAGAAAACTGAGGTGCTGCTGCGCATACGTACCGACAGACATCAGTACGGCAAACGCGAATAGAAGAATCTTTTTCATAGGCTTTATCCTCCTTTCACAAAAAAGTGACTCCGCTGGGATTCTAACCCAGGACCTTCAGAACCGGAATCTGACGCTCTATACAGCTAAGCTACGGAGCCAAAAGCGGTGCAAAGATAGTACAAATTAGGCGAAAATCCAAATATATTTTGACTTTTTCCGAGATGCTATCTATCTTTGACACGCACCTTATATGCCAATGTGGCTTTTGTCACACACTTTACACGCCAATGTGGTTTTTGTCACACACTTTACACGCCAATGTGGTTTTTGGCAATGTCGTCGTCGGTGACCTGATAGTTTACGAGGTCGCCGTTGATGTACTGGTCGTAGGCGGTCATGTCGATGAGCCCGTGGCCTGAAAGATTGAACAGTATCACCTTCTCCTCGCCCGTCTCCTTGCACTTCAAGGCCTCACGGATGGTAGCGGCAATGGCGTGGCTCGACTCAGGTGCAGGGATGATGCCCTCGGTACGTGCAAAGAGGATGCCAGCCTCGAAGGTCTCGAGCTGCGGTATGTCCACACCACGCATCATGCCATCCTTGATGAGCTGGCTCACAATCATGCCGGCACCGTGATAACGAAGGCCACCAGCGTGGATATTGGCAGGACGGAAGTCGTGACCCAGTGTGTACATGGGCAGCAGCGGTGTCAGGCCAGCCTCGTCTCCGAAGTCATATTCGAACTTACCACGAGTCAGCTTGGGGCAGCTCTCGGGCTCTGCTGCGATGAACTCCGTCTTCTTGCCGTCCAGGATGTTGTGACGCATGAAGGGGAAGGCAACACCACCGAAGTTGGAACCACCACCGAAGCAGGCAATCACCATGTCGGGATATTCGCCGGCCTTCTCCATCTGCTTCTCTGCTTCCAAACCGATAATGGACTGATGCAAAGCCACATGGTTCAGCACAGAACCCAGCGTGTACTTGCATCCGGGAGTCGTCATAGCCAGTTCCACAGCCTCTGAGATGGCTGTTCCCAACGAACCCATGTGCATGGGATTCTTCGTGATGATATCCTTACCGGCACGGGTTGACATAGAAGGGCTACCCTCCACCGTCGCACCGAATGTGCGCATGATGCTCGAGCGGTAGGGCTTCTGCTGCATGGAGATCTTTACCTGATATACGGCAGCCTCCAAGCCGAACACGCTGGCTGCATACGAAAGTGCTGCACCCCACTGTCCGGCACCCGTCTCTGTGGTCACGTTCGTTGTACCTTCCTGCTTGGCATAGTAACACTGAGGCAGGGCGGAGTTGACCTTGTGAGAGCCCAGCGGATTGGTGGACTCATTCTTGAAGTAGATATGTGCCGGAGTCCCCAGGGCCTTCTCCAGTTCGTAGGCGCGCACCAGCGGTGTGGAACGATAGAACTTATACTTATCCAGCACCTCCTCGGGAATGTCAATCCAACGGTCGGTGGTGTTCAACTCCTGCTTGCAGCATTCCGTGGGGAAAATGTGTGCAAGGTCTTCCCATGTCAAAGGCTGACGTGTGACGGGATGCAGGGGCGGCAGCGGTTTGTTGGGCATGTCGGCCTGGATGTTGTACCACTGTGTAGGAATCTCATTCTCGTTGAGGAGGAATTTCTTCTGTTTCATAATAGTATTTAATTGAAAGATAGCTGTCGTAATAACTTATGTTTCAAATTGTTTGGCAAAGTTACACATTATCTTTCATTCTGCAAAGGATTTGCCTGATTATTTAATAAATTTATACTTATCTGTCGTTTACCCACAGCCGAAACGTTAATAGGAGCAAGGAAGGCTTCTACCTATTATTTTATTTATTACGCGCGTACGCATGAAGAAGCTGCGTGTGAACAAAACACTTGTGAACAGCTTCTACAAACTTCCGTCCAGCTCGTTGATGACCTGCGTGGCATCGGCATAGATGCGATCCATTGTGGCAGCAGGGTCGCCTGGTGCATACTGTGCAAATTCGCAGTCGCTCAGCACATGCAGGAATCGGCCGACAAGGTCCTCTCCCACTCCACGCTGCTGCAGTTGCTCGCCCACGTTGTCTTTCGACAGGTCGGTAACGGGCAGGTTCAGTTTGTCGCCTACATAGCCCCACAGGGCACGCATCACTTCCTCGTAGAACGGGCGCGACTGGCCCTGTTTCAGCAACTTCGCTGCGTTCTTCAGTCGCTTGGCTGCAGCCTTGCCGGCCTTCTTGCCACGACGGCGGGCCACATTGGCGTTGTCCTTGGCCTGACGATAGAAGATGGCCACCATCAACAGGAACAGTGACAAGGCACCGACGTATGTAAGACCATACGACAGGCTGCCGAAGAAACTTGCTCCCTTGGGCTTGATGTCGGCCGACGTCGTCTTAATGTATCGGATGTCGCTGTTCAGCACGGTCAGGTCTTCCTGATTATGGGCACGCCGGATGCTGCCGCTGGCCGTCTTTGCCACAGCCACATGGAACGAGTCGGTACGCAGGGTCTTGTACGATTTCGTGCCTGTATCGAAGTAGCAGAACTCCACAGGCGGAATGGTGTATCGCCCACCATGCCGAGGAACGGCCGTATAGTCATACACGACATTGCCCGAGGCACCATTTATGCCCACGCGCGTCTTGTCGTTCATCTTGGGGTCATAGGTCTCGAAGTCCTTGGGCCAAGCCACGTTAGGTGCCTTCATCAGCTTCATGTTGCCCACACCACTCACCACCAGACGCAGCGAAATGGCATCGTTGGCATCCACTTGCTCGGGTGTGAGCGAACCGCTTACCGAGAACTGCGTGCCTACGGCTCCGGAGAAATTAGCCGGACGTGTGGGCAACGGGTCAACCTGCAGTTCCACAGCTGGAGCCACAATGGTCTTCTTCACCCTCACAAGCGACGAGCCGCCGCCAAAGAAGGCATCGAAGGGGTCGATGGAACGGTCTTGCTGCACCACCTCGGCTTCGAAGTTAATGGCAGGCACCGTCAGTTTTCCCGTCTTCTGCGGGAAGAGCACATACTGGCTCCACACCACTGTGCCATAGTTGCGGCCGTTCACGCGTTCGTATTTCAGACTCTTCTGCTGCGGAAGCTCAATCTCCTGCGTGTGGAACCCGTCGAGTTCGGGCATCTCGCCCCTGCACTGGTCGATGCTTACCAACGTGTACAATTTATAGGTCAGCAACACAGCCTCCTGCTCGTAGAGATGATGCTTCGAGGCTGTAACGGTGATGTAGAGGTCGTCCTTCGTGATGCGGTCGCCTGCATTTTGGGTGCGCATGCGGCTCGGCTGTGACTGTTGTCCCCCCTGTCCACCTTGGCTTTGCTGTGCCGAAGGGTCACCCTTCAGGATTTCTATGCTTGCCTGATTGCTCTTATATGTCTGTCCGCCACTCTTCACTACGGCCACAGGCAGTTTGTACGTTCCTTCTTTCTTGGCCAGCAGGGTGTATGTGAAGGTCATCTGACTCGTATGTGTGGTCTTTCCGTTGACCATCGAGAAACTGCTGCTGGACGATGTGCTGGGGCCAAACAGCAGTTCGAAGCCTGGGAACTCGCTCACCTGTATGTCCTCCACATCCTGAGTGTTCACCACATAGCTCACCCTGATGCGCTGTCCCTCCTCGGTTTGCGAGGGTGCCTGTATGGTGACTCTGACCTGTGAGAACAGGAAAACATGAGAGAATGAGAAAAAGAGAATAAAAAACAATATGCGTCGCATAGTCAAAATCTTTAATCCTTAAATCTTAAAATCCTCATCACCATTGTTTCTGCAGTCGTCGCGGCTGAGCCTGTTGCAGTTGTTTCTTCACTTTGTCCTGCGTCTGGCGTTCGTTCTGCATGGCAGCATTCAGCATCTGCTCGGCATTCTCGCGGCTCATCTGGTTCTCCTGCTGCTGTTGTTGCTGTTGCTTCTGCTGTTCTTTCTTGTCGTTTTTCTGTTGCTGTTGCTGCTGCTGTTCCTGCTTCTGCTTGTCCTTGTCCTGCTGATCGCCGTTTTTGTCGTCCTGTCCGCCCTGGTCCTGCTGCTGGTTCTTCAGCTGACGCTGGCATAGCACCAGATTGTAGCGTGTCTCATGGTCGGAAGGGTCGTTGCGCAGCGCCTCCTTGTAGGCCTCTATGGCAGGGCCGAACTGTTTCTGGCTTTGCAGTATCACTCCCATGTTATGGTAAATCTGGTGCCTGCGTTCAGGGTCGTGCTCCACCTTCGATACCTTCTCGTAGAGCCGCATGGCCTCCTTCGGCTGTCCCTGCATCAGGAGCGCATTGCCCTGATTGTAGTTCAGTTGCACACAGTCGCTGTCCTTCTCCAATCCCTTTTGGTACAGCACCTGTGCCTTGTCGTAGATGGAGTCGCGATACTGGCGGTTGCCTCGACGGATATAGTCGCGATGGTTCTGTGCCATCAGGTTTTGTCCCGCCATTCCTGCCATTATGATAATCAATATGAGTCGTTTCATAGTCGTTTTCGTAAATCGCGTGCAAAGATACGAAGTTAAATTCAAAACACAAAATACTTTAAACACTAATGGCCGCGAATTGGAACATAAATTATCATTAATCTTTCTTCTTTAAACTAATTTAAGGCTATCAGCGCACAAATTAACTATAATTAAGGAATACGGCAGGATGTATGTCGAAGGATAATATAATGTACGATGCATCGCAATAAGCAATCCTACCACACCTCATGAGTCATCGCTTGACGCACAATTGTCCGTCAAGGCAAGCGACGCGTCGTTGGAGCTCAGACGATACTATGGTTTCTCTTGACGCACAATTGTCCGTCAAGAGAAGCGACACGACGCTGGCGGTTGGTATATACGTAACAGAGGCCGAAAGGATATGGTCATGCACGTTCGCTGAGCTCAAGCCAACGCATTTCCTTCTCGTCGAGTTCCGACTGCAGTTGTGGCAGGCGCTTGGACATCTCCGTAATCTCCGCCACAGAAGCATTGCCTCCGGACAAGGCCTCGACGATGGTGTTCTTCTCCAGTTCCAGCGTTTCGATGTCCTTCCCAAGTTGCTCAAACTCACGTTTCTCGTTGAAGGAGAGACGTTTGTTCTCGCGCTGTGTGCGTTGGGGCTGTTGACGAGAATCCTTAGGCACATCCGTTGTCTTGGATGGCTCGCGCTGCTGCATTGAGTCCCACTCGCGATACTGTGTATAGTTGCCCGGGAAGTCCTTGACCTCACCATTGCCCTTGAACACAAGCAGATGGTCGACCACCTTGTCCATGAAATAGCGGTCGTGGCTGATTACGATGACACAGCCTCGGAAGTCGGCAAGGTATTCCTCGAGGATTTGCAGGGTGAGTATGTCGAGGTCGTTGGTGGGTTCGTCGAGGACAAGGAAGTTTGGATTCGTCATCAGCACCTGACAGAGATACAGACGTCGCTGTTCGCCTCCGGAGAGCTTGTAGATGTAGTTTTGCTGCTGTTCGGGCGAGAACATGAAATGCTGCAGGAACTGCATGGCTGAGAGATGTCTGCCCTGCCCAAGGTCGACGTATTCGGCAGTTCGGCGGATGGCATCGATGACCTTCATCTGCTGGTCGAAATGCATTCCCTCTTGCGAGAAGTAGCCGAAGCGCACCGTCTCGCCAACGACAAAGCGCCCAGAGTCGGGCTGCACCTCGCCCAAGAGCATCTTCACGAACGTGGACTTACCCGTTCCGTTTGCCCCTACGATGCCCATCTTCTCGAAACGTGAGAAGTTGTAGTAGAAGTCCTTGAGAATGACCTTCCTGCCCTCCTCGCCCCGTTCAGGGAATGCCTTGCTGACGTATTGTGCCTCGAAGATTTTGGAACCGATGTAGGTGGAATTGAGTTGCAGGCGCAGGCGCTTTTCTTCCTGTCGCTGCTTGGCTATCTTCTCCAGCTCGTAGAAGGCATCCTCGCGCGAACGAGCCTTGTGGCCACGGGCTTGTGGCATTCGACGCATCCATTCGAGTTCCGTGCGGTAGAGATTCTGGGCGCGTGCCACCTGAGCCGATGTCGCATCGATGCGCTCCTGCCGTTTCTTGAGATAGTAGGCATAGTTGCCACGATAGGTGTAAAGTGTCTGATTGTCAAGCTCGAGGATGACTGTGCATACGCGGTCGAGGAAGTAGCGGTCGTGAGTGACCATGAGGAGCGTCATGCAAGAGCGGGAAAGGTACTTCTCGAGCCATTCTATCATCTCCAGGTCGAGGTGGTTGGTAGGTTCGTCCAGGATGAGCAGGTCGGGTTCTATGGTAAGCAGATTGGCCAAAGCCACACGTTTGAGCTGCCCGCCCGAGAGTTGTGCGAGGGGCTGATTGAGGTCGGTAATCTTGAGTTTCGTCAGCACCTGGTCGCTTCGCAACTGATATTCGGCAGCCTGCTCGGGAGGCATGCTGGTGAGGTCGAGGTGCCAATAGCTGGCCTCGCGGACGGTCATTTGCATAGGGTAATGCGGTATCTGTTCTAGATAGCCCACTTTTATCCCATTCCGATAGACAACAGTGCCCGAATCTGGGCTGTCCTTGCCTGCCAGAATGTTCAGCAAAGTAGTCTTTCCCGTACCGTTTTGGGCTATCAATCCCACATGCTGCCGCTCGGCAATACCAAAACTCACATCGCTGAAAAGCATGCGGTCGCCCACGCTACGAGTGAGTGCATTTACCTGTAAATATGGATTCTGTTGCGCCACAAGTCGATATTTTTCTAGTTTTTCGGCACGAAATTAGTCTTTTTATTTGGAACAACAAAGAAAAAAACGTAACTTTGCACACAGAAAACGAAAGAACCCTCCCGTTTTTTCCGTTTCCCCCACTTTGTTTTGACAATATTCATCTCACATTTGACATTTATTTAATAACACATGCATACAAAGAGTGAACTCGAGAGCATGACTCCCGAACAACTTGTAGAACTGGGCATGAGCATTGGTGCCCAGATGTCGAACGACAAGATGTCGCTCATCTACAATATCATAGACAAGGAGGCTACGATGTCTTCCGTGAACGAGGAACCCGCAAAGCCCAAGCGCGGACGTCCCAGGAAGACGAAGATGCCAGAGCCCAGTCTGTTCCCCGAAGTCGAAAAGGCAGAACCAAAAGCCGAGAAGAAAGAAGACAAGAAGGCCGAGAACAAGAAGGTCGAAAAGAAAGAGGCAGAAGCACCCAAGCGCGGACGCAAAAAGAAAAGCGAAAGCGCCGAGGCAGAACAGACTGCTGCCCCAATAGCACAACAGGCAGAAACACCCCAAGAGACTCCCGCAGAAGCAGCCGCCGAGGAGCCCAAGAAGCGCCGCGGACGCAAAAAAGCAAACGAAACAGAGGCGCCCGCCGCTGATAAGCAGGAAATGGACGAGGCTAAGAAGGCTGAGGAATTCTTCAGCCGCAACGAGCCCGACTTCATCATCCTCAAGGACCTGCCTCCCGTGGTGGAAGAACCTCAATCGCGTCGGATTGGTGACCTGGCAATGCAGAACGAACAGAAGGAAACCGATACGGCAGTGATGGACAGACAAGGTGGCAAGAAGAACCAACCGGAGGCCAAAGCTGCAGAAAACTTCCTGCGCTATGACTTTGGCGAACAACTGAAGGGCGAAGGCGTGCTGGAGGTGATGCCGGAAGGCTTCGGATTCCTGCGTTCGAGCGACTACAACTATCTGGCTTCGCCCGATGACATCTACGTCAGCCAGCAGATGGTGAAGACGTTGGGCCTGAAGACAGGCGACGTTGTGGAAGGCCCCGTTCGTCCTCCTCGTGAGGGAGAAAAATACTTTCCACTCATCAAGGTGAATACCATCAACGGCTGCGACCCCAGCATTGCACGCGACCGCAGTCCGTTCGAACACCTCACCCCCCTGTTCCCCAACGAGAAGTTTACCTTGTGCAACGGCAAGAACGACTCGCTGTCATCGCGTGTCGTTGACCTGTTTGCCCCCATCGGCAAGGGACAGCGCGCACTCATCGTGGCACAGCCCAAGACGGGTAAGACACTGCTGCTGAAGGACATCGCCAACAGCATTGCACGCAACCACCCAGAGGCATACCTGATGATGCTGCTCGTGGACGAACGCCCAGAGGAGGTTACGGATATGGCCCGCACCGTAAACGCAGAGGTCATAGCCTCCACTTTCGACGAACCCGCCGAACGCCACGTGAAGATTGCCGGCATCGTGCTGGAGAAGGCAAAGCGCATGGTGGAATGCGGACACGATGTGGTCATCTTCCTCGACTCCATCACCCGTCTGGCCCGTGCCTACAACACGGTTACGCCTGCCTCCGGAAAGGTGTTGACAGGTGGCGTAGATGCCAATGCCATGCACAAGCCCAAGCGTTTCTTCGGTGCTGCTCGTAACATCGAAGGAGGTGGTTCGCTCACCATCATTGCCACAGCCCTTACAGATACAGGTTCGAAGATGGATGAAGTAATCTTCGAAGAATTCAAGGGTACGGGTAACATGGAACTGCAGCTCGACCGCACACTGGCCAATAAGCGCATATTCCCGGCAGTGAACATCGTGGCATCAAGCACTCGTCGCGACGACCTGCTGCATGATAAGATGACACTCGACCGCATGTGGATTCTCCGCAAGTTCCTCGCCGACATGAACCCCATCGAAGCCATGAACGAACTGAAGAACCGCATGGAGAGCACCAAGAACAACGAGGAATTCCTCATCAGCATGAACTCGTGAGAAGATTGTAAGGTTAAAGAGTTAAAAGGTTAAAGAGTT
>CACZRZ010000164.1 GCA_902783655.1 uncultured Bacteroidales bacterium | reverse complement strand
TCGCCCAGGAAGTAGCATGTGTTGTCCATGTGCAGGTACACCTTCTCCTGTGGGATGGCCTTACCGAAGCGTTTCAACCGGTCTGCCAGCCGTTCCAGTGGGGACAGGGCGTTGATGGCAGCCTGGATGGAGTCGATGCGGGCTTGTTCCGTACTGATGCGTCCCTCGGCAATGCGCTGTTCCTCTGCGGTTCGTTTGATAACCTCGTTCTCTGCCCAGAAGGTGCTGTCGTAGCCCGCTTCGTCGATGCTGGCAATCATGTTCTCCTTGGCTTTGGCGGCCTTGCGGCTTTGTTTCTTGGTATAGCTCAGTCCTTCGACGTTGAAGAGCATCGTGCGTGTCTGGAAGTTGTCGAACGAGGCTTGCGTTGAGAGGTTTGCCACTTCTGGGTAGCCGTGGTCGTATCGGTATTCGATGCGTACGTCTAAGGATACAGGGACATTAACAGAACTCTCCAGTCCACTTCGTTTGAAAACCAGTTTCACATTCAGCAGTTTGCCCTCGAAGGCCAGTGTCTGCAGTGTCCGTCGGTCAACGTAGAGGGTACCAGCCATGATGGGCTGCTGGAAGTTTTCCTCCTCGCGAGGTTGCATTTCAATGCGGTAGAGGCGCTGGTCGTCGCTGTCCACCTCCTTGATGTCGATGTGATAGACTTTTTGGTAGTATCGGATGCCCTGCACCAGTTCGGCCTTCTTTCCCTGCTTGTAGAGGTAATTTTGGTTGGCGCCCGTCAGTGGTGTGATAAGTTCTTGCCAGAAGGGAACATCCAGCGTCATGGCTCCGAGTTCCAGCACGTGGTGCAGGTTCATGTCGCTGAAGATGGACTTTTCCCATTGGTTCTTTGTCACTTCTCCGTGACGTCCACTCACAAACTCCAGTTCGCGCAGGTTGGAGGCAGAGCGTGCACGGATGAAGGCCTCCACGATGTCCTGTTGCCGACTGATGACAGATGTCTGCCGGTAGAAGTATTGTGCATTTTTGTTTTTCCGCTTGTTGAATCCCTTTTCCATCTGTCGGGATATTTGCACCAAGGTGCCCTCGAATGCCTTTATGGTGACTTCCGAAAGTGTTCCGGGCAACATCTGCATCTTGATGATATCCGGCAGCTCTCCTGCTTTGATGTAGAGCGTCTTTCTGCCCACGCAGGTCAGTCGGATGGTGTCGTTGGCGTGAGCCTTGATGGCAAATTCGCCTTCGAAGTTAGTCAACGTCGTGTTGTCGTTCGAGACATACACGCCTACCATTGCCAGCGGTTCTCCCGATTCGGCATCCAGGACCACCGAGGAAAACTTGACGGAGTCGGCAGAAGTACCATCCATGACACTCGCGGCAGAACCTTTGCCCAGCCCAAGGAATACTGCAAACAGAAGTAGGATGGCACGCTTCATGTCTTTTTTGCTATTTGCCTAAGATGATGTTTACCAGCGTCGTGACATCGGCAACGGTTATGTCGTTGTCTTCATTCACGTCAGCCCATTTGGAGTTGTATCCTTCGCTGTCCTTCCCCAGGATGATGTTCACCAGGGTCGTGACATCGGCAACAGATACATCGTTGTCGCCATTCACGTCGCCCTTCCTGTGCAGCACTACGTTGTCGAAGCCGATAATTTTCTCTGAGCCGTTGTTGTTGTGCATGGCTGTGAGCCGGATGGTTGTGGCAGACTGGCCGTCGCTCTCGAATTCGAGGTTCATGTGCTGCCATGCTGTCTTGTTCTCCACTGTCGGAGCCTGTACGGTAGGGCCGTCCTCCGTCTCCACACTTAGGTAGGCATCGCCTCCCAGTCCGCTTTTCCATACGTCGCAGTCCAGTGTGTATCGGCCTTCGGGCAACCGCAGTTCCTGGGATAGTGTCAGTGTCGGTGTACCCCAGTTCTGACGAATCCAATAGGTCTGCTTGCCGTTGGAGGCAGGATGGTCCAGCGAGCCAAAAAACTGGCTGAAATAGAGGTCGCTCGACTTCAGTGCCGTGATGTCGTTCTCGTTACCACTTGAGCGTTCCACGGTCCATCCCTCAGGAACGTAGATGGCGCGGTCGCTGCTGACACCGCTTCCCTGCTGTACAGAGTAGTTCCCCTCGAAGTCGCCGTTCGTAAACTTCGAGGGCAGGTTAGGGTTTGAAACCTTGATATCCTTCGTCAGAGCCTGCATCGTAATGGGCGATGCCACTGCATAGTACGTTGAGACTGAGGCACAGGTGTGTGGGAACGCTTCGTCCCAGGCATCTACGTCGCCCCTGGTCATGCCTTCGATCTCCACGACCTGGTCCACCAGACCATTCCGATAAACAATGAGCCTGTGGCCGTCGTAGGTCAGTCCGATGACAAGTTTCCTGATTTTCGTGGGATGGTTGTCTCCGCTCGTCCCGCTGCTTCCGTTGGCCCAGTTGTCGCTGGTGTATAAGGCATTCTGGCTGGTGTACACCTTGCCGCCATAGACCACCTCGGGGCGCTTAGTTGTGGCGTTGATGCGATACTCCAGTCCGTTCGAGAGGCGGAACAGTGTGCCCTCGTATTTCTCCTGATTCAGGAGGAAGCCCAACAACAGAGTCTCGCCCTTGCCAAAGCAGGTACATGTGGGGCGCTCTCCCTCTTCGCTCTCTGGGGTCAGTTCTTCCTCCCATTCATAGTCGCACAGGATGCTCGTCGGGTAGCCCTTGGGGTAGTTCTTGTTCACCATCCAATAGTAGTAGTCGCCCTGCATCCATGCGAGGCGCAGTTTAGCATTCTTGGAACCCGGCAGCACGAAGGGCCGTGCGTTGTTCTTGGGCGAATTCTGCGTTATCTGCTCCGATGCTGCCACTTTGCCGTCATCGCCGATGGTGTACTTCCATATCTCGTACACGCCATCCTTGTTATACTGTCCGTTCTTCGTGGGGATGGCCAGATACATGTCGTTTGTGTTGTCGGGGTCGAGGGTCATTCCACCCGAGTAGCATCGCTCCGTCTGGTTCCAGTTCTGGTGGAAGGCATGTCCGGCATACTGCACCCATGTGCGTCGCCATTCCGAGCCTGTCCAGCGGGCGTACCAGTAAACATGGGAAGTCTTGGCATCGTCGATGTGCGGATAGGCGACGACGGGGTTCTCCTCTTTGTCCAGAGCTATCTGCCACACCCAGTTGCGGATGTTGGCTGCGTTGTCCACGATGGTCAGGGGGTACTGTTTGGCATACGTGTCCGTCTTGTTCACGTTGAACGTCCCGTCGGCCACCTTCTTCAGTTCCGTCCCGCCCAGATCGCGCAGGATGGGCCCGTTTCCCTTGTTGATGTCAATGACGTTGAAGTAGAGCCAGTCGGGCATTTCGTTGTCGGGATGTCCGGTGGTGTAGGCCAGGTAGATTTTGTCCTTTCCGTTCGACTGGTACTTACAGTAGGGCCTTGCACCTGTGCTCTGCACAATTTGTTTCGGTCCGAAGTCGAACTTGCAATTGTCATTCTCGTCGGGCATGGTCAGTCGGGCCAGTGTAGGATGCCAGTTGATGCCTCGCCAGCACAGGTAGATGTGCTCCGGGTCGTCCGAGAGGATGAAGGGTGAGGGATACGTCGTGTTGTTAGCCGTCGCCAGGTACTTCTCGTCGCCCAGTGCCGTGATGTCGCCCGGACGTTTGGATATGCGGTACCATATCTTCGGCTCGTCGGTGTGTCGTGTGTAGAAAATCATCACACGTTCGTCGGGCAGGACGATGAATGTCGGGTTGTTATGGTCGTCGGGCTGGAAGTACGAACGCACCAGGACGTCGGTCTTTCGTCCCGTCAGCCAGTCGTACTGCGTAGCCTTGACGTTTCCGTGTATGTCGATGTAGCCGATGTACGTGGCATTGATGGTCTGTGCCGCATTCTCGTAGTGCAGGGCACGCGGGTCGGCAAACCAGCACCAGGCACCCTCCTGGGCCACAACGTTCGATTTGAAGTTCTCGGCAGCATGGCTCAGTGTGCATGCCACCAGTGCGATAAGTAGCAGGATTTTCTTTCTCATTGGTTGGTTAGTTATTAATGTTCGCATGCAAAGATAGTGCAAAATTGGCAATAATACAAGTGAAATGCACATTTAGTTCAGAAGTCTGGTAGCAATGTGGTGCGATGTCTTTGTCTGTGCGGCAGATTTTTGGGTGTGAAATTTGTCTGAATCCGCAAATCTGCGTAACTTTGCATCGCATTTTGTAAAACGTAGAACGATGAGACGATACCTTACCTCTCTTCTTATATCCCTGCTCGCCTGTGCGACAAGTGTTGCGCAGTCCCCTGCCACACTCGATGGATGGGCCAGCCGACTGAAGCTTTTTGGCGAGAAACTCCCTCAGGAAGAGGTGTTCCTGCACATGGACAACACATGCTACTATCTGGGCGACACCCTCTATTTCAAGGCATACACATGGCTTAGCGACGAACGTCCCTCGTCGTTGAGCCGTTTGCTATATGTCGAGTTGCTCAACAACGACGGCTATCTCGTCGAACGTCAGAAAATAGAGTTGACCAACGGTCAGGGCTATGGTTCCTTCGTCTTGCCCGATTCCCTCTACGGAGGCTACTACGAACTGCGTGCCTACACCCGTTGGCAACTTAATTGGGGACGCACAGAACATCCCCATACGAGACAGGCCGAGGAATGGTTCTTCTCGAAGGACCTGGCCAAAGACTACTATCGCGACTACGAAAAACTCTACAGTCGTGTCTTTCCCGTTTACGACAAACCCCGGGAGGCTGGCGACTATGCTCAGGAGATGACCATGCGCCCCTTGCAGCGTCTGGTGCCTCAGGGAGAACAGAAGCCTCGCGCTGTGGTCACTTTCTTTCCCGAAGGTGGCAATCTGGTTGCAGGTGTGCCCAACCGAGTGGCCTTTGAGGCCAATGATGAGGACGGCCGCCATCTAAGTGGAAGCCTCTCCCTGACCCTCCCCCAAGGGAAGGGAACGTTGAAGGCAGAAGTTCAGAGTCGTGGGCGAGGGGTGATAAATCTCGATGAAATGGCGGAAAATGCAGTTTTCGAATGGGACGGTCATCGTCAGGAGGTCAGTCTGCCCAAGGCTGTCGAGGACGGTGTGGCGCTGCAGGCTACGGTCGGACAGGATGGCATACACATTCAGTTGCACCCCCACGGGACTGCGGCTCGCGAGCAGTTGGGACTGACGGCCTCGTGCCGAGGCATTCAGAAGGACTTTCAGGAACTGGGGCAGGGGACAAGCCTGTCTGCCCTCGTACCCCTGTCGAAACTGCCTACAGGCATCGTCCAGCTCACCGTCTTCAATGCCGAGGGACGCATCTATGCCGACCGCCTCGTTTTTGTTCGTCAACCTGGTTTCCAGCCCCAGAACATCACCTTCTCGGGTCTGAAGAATAAGTATGAGCCCTACGAGGAGGTGAAACTCACCCTAAACCTCTCCCATGGAGAGGGAACTGTCCCTTGGGAAGGGCAGGGGGGAGGCCTGTCGCTCGCCGTTCGCGATGGGGCCCACTCCGACTACACCTTCGACTCCGGCAACATCCTTACCGAGATGCTGCTCTCCAGCCAGATACGAGGCTTCGTGGAGCATCCGACATACTTCTTCGAGGCCGATGACGAAGAGCACCGCACGGCGCTCGACCTGCTCCTGATGGTACAGGGCTGGCGGCGCTACTCGTGGCACGAGATGGCCACACCCGGGGCATTCAAACTTGCCGAACCCTACGAGCGCACCGAGATACTGATGGGCCAGGTGATGCCGTACAAGACCGAGGGGCAGGTGGACCTGATTTCACGTGCCAGTTACATTGAAACGTTTGTCGAAGATGCCGACCAAATGAAAATACCGATGAACGAGCGCCCCAATTCGCCCGACCTCTACACCTTGGCAGAGAAGAATGTGGCACGCATCTATAGCAGCAAGATGGGCGATTCGCTCGCGATGGGAGCTATGCGTGCTTTGGCAGCCTTGTGGGGCTATAGTCACGAGATGAACCACGATGCCCTGATGGGGCGCACCACATTGGAGGAAGCCAAGGCACTTAACAAGGAAGTGCTACTGCATGCTGAGTTTGTGCAACCAGGCGTAAAGAACGGACTCGTGGAGGGCGACATGCTGACCTCCAAGGGGCAGTTCCGCATCGAGGCTCCCCACTTCTACCAGGCTTGTCATTTTTCGTTGGCTGCTTCCGACACCACGAAGTGGAAACCTGGGCGCCAGCATACGTGGGTGATGGTGAACGAGGACCAGAAAGGGCGGCTCAACTATCCGGAGTACTACGTCCGCCTGCGCACCATCTTCCCCCGTTTCCCCAAGCCCTACGCTTATTATCAGACGGCAGTGCCCAAGATGCGCCCCTCGGGCAAGTTGCGCCCGACGGATCGGGATGTCGTGGTGATGGACGAGGTGACGGTAAGCGCCAAACACAACAAACTGCGCAAGTTCGATGCCTCGAAACCCGCCTTTGTCCTCGACGCCTACGATGCCTTCAATCAGACCATCGATGCCGGGCTGTGTCCGGGCTACTACACCGGAGCCCACCGCTTTGTCGATGATGTGGCGCGCACCTTTGTAGGCGACATGGGCATGGAACGGGCCTACCAAGTACAGACACGCATAGAATCCAAGTCCGTTGGTCCCAACCTTTTGCTCTTCAAGGAAGGTGAACTGCGACAGTCAAAACTCGAGGACGACCCGCGTTTCATGCGGATACAGAATGCCCTGAGCAATGTGGCCAACATTTCGGCGAAGACCAAGGACGCCTACGACCACCTGCCGCGCCTCGACATGGTGTACGTCTATACCGACTATGCTCCGCGTCGTGAGGGAGACGCCCGATACAAACAGTCCGACCAGCCCACCGTCACCGTCGACCTGCGCTGTGTGCCCAACGACGGGCAACGCATGACCTGGTGCGACCGCCGCATGGTGCTCACCGGCTTTGCCGTCTGCGAGGACTTCTACCAGCCCGACTATTCGCGTCAGCGTCCAGCCCAGCCCACCGACCATCGGCGCACCCTCTACTGGAACCCCAACGTTGCCCCAAATGCCGATGGAATGGCCGAAATTCGCTTCTTCAACAATAGTCGGACCACCCGTTTGCAACTCTCGGCGGAGGGCATGTCTCCGTCCGGTCAGCCCCTTACCGGCACTCTCTGGTCGGCAGAATAGTCTCTCTCATAGGGAATATAAAACTCAGAAGTGTGAAAAATACTGCCACATCTGCCACATCTGTCACAAAGCCCCTGTTTATTGAGCTTTTCCCACGTATGGTACGAGCTTTTCCCACGCGTGGGAAAAACCTAATCCTCTCGTCGATTGCCGTACTTATTTTACGCCTATCTGTTCAACGAAAGGCAGCGAGGAGCTTGCCGCGTCAGCAAAAAATGTGTAGTAGAATCTACCGTGCCCAGGACAGAATATGGGTCAAAATCGGCCCCAAACTGTCACATCTATCACCTGCTGTCACACAAACTGTCACACCGTAACATATAATCCGTCAACACGTTACAATGACGAGTGACAGATGTGGCAGTTTTTTTGGCAGAAAACATATAGTAATGATTTTACGACTCCTGTCTGATGAGCTTTAATTACGAAGAAGTTGGGTCAAATGCTATATCATTGCCTTTGGAAATAACAGCTCTACGGAAGGAAAGTAGAGCCTCAAAACGTGAAAAAGTAGAGCCTGGCAGAACTTGCCAGGCTCGAGAATACTGATGCAATGGACAATTTTAGTTAATCCCTTGCAACCTTACTTACCTTGCAAAAAAACCGTCGCCAGCGAGTTCATCGCTCATGAAGAGGTTTTCTTGTTCGTTTTCCATACCAGCGCAGTCTATACGGCTGATGGTCAGCAGTGGCGTTTTATGATTCAACATCACAATCTGTACCGTGGGCTTTATATAATCATTTTTCATATTGTTACCCTCCGTTTTTATTTTATGACAACTTTTTTGCCGTTTCTCACGTACATGCCACGTTGTGCAGGCAGGCCATTCAGTCGGCGCCCGTCGAGCATGAAGCATGTGTCAGACTCATTGTCCATTGCTCTTCGCCCATTGCCAATTTGGAGAATGCCTGTGGAGTTTCCGTCGCTGAAGTTGATGTTGAACGTGGTCAACTGGCGGGCCAAGGCTGTACCATTGCCCAGTTTGAAGTACGCACGACACGCTCCAATGGTGGCGTTCGTCGTCGGATAGTGGAGCGTATTGGCGCCACCAAGCAGCAGGATGCTGTTGTCGGTATCGCTGAAGGTCGTGCTGCCGTAGGTTCCCATGAAGCGCACTTGTTTGTCACCCGTCTCACCGTTGTCATAGCTGCGGTCGGTATTGTCGATGGTCACGCCGGTGAACACGGGGTTTGTGATGTTTGTGCTGCTGGGCCACTTGATGATGTACGGCGTGCCGGCGGCAAGTGATGTCACGCTACTGCCGAACGTCAGGTTCAGCGTCGTTTCCGTGATGCTGGCTGAGGTCAGCGGGCGAGCCTCGGCTCCGGCAAGCGTACAACCTTCTGCAGACAGGTCAACCGCAAACGGCAGGCATAGTGTGTTCCACTTGCCGTCCTTATAGAGGGTGCGGCCAGTGAGCATCACATCACAGGTCTTACCGTCATACGTTGTTAATGTCGCCGAGTTGTCGGCATTGTCTTTAAGGCTGACAGGGGTGATGTCGATGATGTAGGGATCAGAGGTACTGCCCAGGATGGCGTTGCCGTTCCAGTTAATGGCTTGATCGGGATTGAAAGTAAAGACATGCCCATCCGAATAAACCTTGAAATACAGGCTTTGATTATTCCCGCCATTACCGTATATCGTCAGATATACAATGTCGGGGTTGTTCGCGTCATTTCCCACAGAGGCCTTTCCGCGCAGCTCATTTTCGCAAAAGACGGCCACTACAGCTGTTGTGACCACTTGGCTGTTTTGCACTACCCGCGCAGTAATCGACATATTTCCCTGATACTGATACGGGTCGAAGTCACCGAATGGGTCATTACCATTAGCCTGAAGGCTGGCACTCCCCATCATGAGGAGCGCCAGTAGGCCATAGATTCTGTTTGTCAGTTTCATTTCACAGTTTGTTTTTGTCCGTTAATAATGTAAACGCCCTTCTGTAACTTGCGGGTTTGGTCGTTAAGCTGAATCTTGCGTCCGCTGAGGTCATAGATGGACTCCATACCGTTGTCATAGTTCATCTCGCGGATACCGTTAGCGTCGCCGAGGTTCATCATCACCGGTCGCTTGGGCGTGCCGTATATGGCATCGGTCTCGTAGGTAAGCGTGAGCGGTGCCACTATCACCTCGCCACCGACCATTACCTTGAAGGTCAGCTCGCAAGTCTCGTCGCCGGGGATGGTGAGGAAGGCAATGCCCTCTTCGTTGGTGACGGTTGCCGTACGGCACTCGTCGCCGGCAAAAGCAGCCACCTCAACGCCAACAAGTGTCTTACCGTCATCCACTACCTTCACGGCCATGATGGCATTATCGGGATACTTACGGAAGTTGACGGGCAAGAAGGTTCCGCTGCCTGCTCTTCTGGTGCTCTCCGGATAATCAAGGCTTCCGGCGGCATTGCTCTTCAGCTGATAGCCTGATCCGGGTTCCATCATCAGGAGTGAGCCCGACCATTCATAATCGTCCCAGTAAGCAACGCCACGCTGGGCTTTCAAGATATCGCCGTCGGTCAGAGTCGATACCAAACCAACGAGGGCATCTCCTAACGATACCACCTGGCGGCCCTGATAGCCAATCCAGTTCCAGCCGTTATGAATGGTGATAGCCTGGTTGGCACCTGTACCCACGACGCGCAGTGTGCGATCGTTATTCATCTTGACGGCATACATGTCGGTATTCAGCAGACCTGCCAGATTACCGCCCCATGCTCCGTTCTCATACGATTTATATCCACTAATCTGGCTCTTCACCGTCACGACGTCCTCGGCAATGTTCTTGAAGACTTCCTGAACATTCATGTTGTCTGCCGTGACATTAAATGAAATCCAGTTCCAGCCGGTCTTCAGGGCAATCACCTGTTCAATCTTGTCTTGGATGTTGAACACCTTGGGTTCGTCATAGTTTCCAATCAGTAACAGCGATTCAAATTTAATCACGCTGTTGTCAGCAGGTGTCACCACTGGATAGATAGTGCCTGTAGAGGCATCATAGGCACGGAACGACACTTCCTTTCCGCCATTTTCATCGTCATCACTATTTCCGTAGATGTCCATCGTAACATAGTAGTTGCCATAGCGCTCGTTATAAGCCAGATGGGCCACACCGCGACACTCGTCGCCGATGAAGGCTGCCATCATGTCATCCGGGTCGTTCAGAGCCACATTGTCCTTCTTCAGCATGGCAATGATGTTCATCGATGACTCATAATCATGAGCATTCACGGCCCAGTCGGGTACGTTGCCCGTCACGGTGATGTTCAGCGTGAGCGGTGTCTCGATGCCGTCGTTGCCAGCCACATAGACCGTCTGCTCGTACTTGCCGATGGGCGTTGCCTCGCTGACGGTGAAGGTGATGGTCTGCTCGGCCAACGGCTTCAGGTCGCCGTAGGTCATGTCGGCTTCCAGCCACGAGGGCAGGTCGCTCATTGTCCACACCTGTTCCTTGCCGCTCTTGTTCACGAGCGTTGCAGTCAGGGTGGCTCCGGCGGTCACGGAGGTCGTGGCGCTTACCGCACTCTCCTGCCACATCAGCGGGTTCTGGTTGACGAAGGCGCTCCAGGTGACAGGCTCGGAGAGGTTGCCGTTTTGGTCGTGGACGTCGCGCACGGTGAAGTTCAGCGTGCAGCCTTCCACACGGGCGGGCTCCTCGTCAAGAGTAATCACGATCTTGTTGTCAGAGGCGACGAAGGTGAAGCTGACGTTCTCCTCTTCGGGCTTTACACGGAGGGCGGGGGCCACGTCGGTGTAGGTGCCTATCTCGGCGCTTGAACCGCCGGGCACGCTAAGCTGTGCGTCGAATCCGCTGCCGCAGAGGTCGGCGGCACTGCCGTTGGTGATGATCTGGTTCTGGTTATCCAGTGTCTTGCTCTCGAAGGGATAGTAGGCTACGAGTCCCGGTTCTGTGCCCGTGAGGCGCACCTTGCGCTGCTTCTTCAGCTGGTCGCCGTTCATGGTTGCGTTCCAGATGCGCACCTCGTCGATGGTGGCAGTCAGCGGGCGGTCGTAGGTATAGAGAACCTCAGAATTCTGCACATCCTGCAACGTGCGGCGTGCACCGATGAGCAACTGGTCGCTGCCCAGCGAACCGATGCGGTCAGCACTCACAGTGGCCTTCGTCACGCCATCCACATAGACGTTGGCATTGCCGCCGCGCAGCACGTTCAGTGCCACGTGGTGCCAGGCGTTGTCGGTTAATTGACCATTGGCCATTGAACATTGCACATTATTACTCTCCAGACAGAGTTGGCCCTCGGTATTGATGACAAGTCCAACCTCGCCCAACTGCAGCAGCTGGGCCTCGCTCGTCTGTGCGTCGGCCTTTACCCACAGTTCTACGGCATAGTCGTCCTGCGGCATTGGCGGGATATTGGCGGTGTTGATGCCCACGTAGTGCTGGCCATCAAGGCTTACGGCCTTGTTCTCGTTCTCCAGGTGCCATGTCTCGGCCGCCATCGTCATGTGTCGGTTGCGGGCGAAGTCGGTGATGACGGTACCCTCGCCCTCGTTCATCTTCCAGTAGCCGATGAGTCCCTGTGTGGCGGGATTCTTCGTCACTGAGCGTTGCTGCAGCGCGGTGGCTACGTCGCGCACCTCGTCCCAAAGGAGCAGTTCGTGCATGGCGCCAGTCATCTGCTGACCCACGGCCAGTGGGCCGCTGCCCTCGTAGGTGGTGGCTGCCAGTTCGCTGAACAGTGTGGTGGTTTCGTTGCCTGCTGCCACGCTGGCACTCAGTTTACCGTCTGCCGTCAGGCTCAACGTCAGGAATGCCCACTGGCTCTGCGGTACATTATTAATAGAGGTATATACCTGGTCGCCAATCTTGACCACCAGCTTGCTGTCGGCATCCACGCCCACGGTCAGCTTCTGCGTGCCGGTGCCGTGACTCAGCAGTGTACCGGCGCCGCTGACGTTCATCCAGGTGTCGATGCTGAAGTCCTTGCCTGCCAGGTTGATGCTGGCCTCGGTGGCAGCGGTCTGTGCAGTGTTCTCCAGTTCGAGTGCCGTCTGGTGGGCCACCTCGGAGCCGTTGAGCACGCCCGTCACGCGGAAGTTCTTGTCCTTCGTCAGCTCGCCGCTGAGGATGGC
This sequence comes from uncultured Bacteroidales bacterium, assembly GCA_902783655.1. GTDB lineage: Bacteria > Bacteroidota > Bacteroidia > Bacteroidales > Bacteroidaceae > Physcousia. The sequence goes on along the minus strand of CACZRZ010000164.1, from coordinate 999 downwards.
TTCGTTGAAGAGGAGGCTCAGTTCGTCGCCAGCGGACAGAATGCCGTCGGTGGGTTGCGGCTGGCCGAGCGGCTTCGGACGGCTCATGTCCTTCACCACCAGAATCTCATCGCTCGCGTTGGTCACCTCGCCATTGCCGTAGGCGCGGGCGGAGAGGGCGCGGAACTTATATGTGCGGTCGGGGAACACGGCGCCGTTGGTCATGTCGAAGTTCAGGTTGATGATGCCGTTGGCGGGCAGTACCTCTTCATTGGGGTTAAGCTCCCCTCCTTGGGATGGGTTGGGGGAGACTATATACTTGCGGGCATCGTGCCATGCGGTCTCGCCCACGCCCTGATACTGTACGGCAATATATTTCAATCCTGTGTACTGCGGATCATAGCCGCTCACAGTCAGCGGAAGTACGCCCTTGGTAGAAGTATTCACCACGGTGTTGTCGATACGCAGGGCTACGTCGGTGCTTGTCGGCACAAACTCTGCAGAGATATAGACGGTGTCGCCGATGACCTCCCAGGTGCTGGCGGGGTCGCTCTGGCACTCCGATGCCAGCACGACGGCGATGTTCTCGTAGAGCAGGTCACCCGCGTTGTTCTGTTCCAGTTCCAGGTTCATGCGTACGGTGCCGCCTGCGGGGACGAGCACTCTGCGGCCGCTGCCTATCTCATTGCTGTTGATGTCAATGCCAGCACCGAGGGTGTTGGTCTCGTCGATAACGAAGAGGCTGAAGTAGCAGTCCTCGCCCGTCTCGCTCTCGTTGGTCAGCAGCAGCGGGAAGTTGGCCATCTTGCCGGCGGGCACGCCCACCAGGCGGTTGGCGGCGTTCTCCACCGTAATCCTCGGCTTCTCTATCTGCTGCGTGGCGGTGGCCAGGACGTGCTTGCCAGGCTCGAAGTACTTGGTCTTCTGTTCACCCTCATACGGGCAGGTAGTCTGTCCGCCACGGGTCACGAAGATGGCGCCCTTGCCGTCGGGAGCACGATAAACGTCCACGCTCAGGGC
>CACZRZ010000163.1 GCA_902783655.1 uncultured Bacteroidales bacterium | reverse complement strand
GCTGCTGCCATCGGGCACCCTCCACGTCCTTCTCGGCATCACCGGCGGGCATGGCCTGCGGCAGGCCCACACGGTCGCACGATTCGATGTCCTGTTTCCAGGGTGTGACGTGCATCCAGCGCACCATGTTGGCTCCGGATTCCACCATCAGCCCATTCGAATAGTCGCTGAGCCAGGCTGGTACGGAGATGCCCACACCCGGCCACTCGTTCGAGGTGCGCTGAGCATAGCCGTGCACCATCATCACACGGTCGTTCAGCCATATCTTTCCCTCCCCAAACGCTGTCTTGCGGAAGCCTGTGCGGGTGATGACCCTGTCGGACTCTTCATCGTTTTCCAACAAAGCGGTCTCGATGGTGTAGAGGTATCCATAGCCCCACGACCAGAAATGAAGATTATGGGCAGTGTCTGCAGCCTTCAGGATGCGGGTTTCACCAGGCTGCAAGGTGACGACATCCGACATCGTGCTGACCTTCATCTTCCCTTCCGCGTCGCGCACAAGCATTTCCATCCTGAAGGTGTGAGGTATAGCATCATCGTTTCTCACCTCCGACTCCGCATGAATGGTAGCTCTACGGTTGGCAATATCGAAGTCGGTAGCATAGACATAGGTGCCTGTGGTTCCCAGATTGGAATAGAGCGGCAGCGTTTGATAGAGTTTGTCGGTGAGATGCAACCAGACGTTCTTGGGCAGTCCGCCGTAGTTGGCGTTGAAGTTTCGGTCGTTCCACTGATAGCGGCTGTTCAGGGTGCGGTCGCGATAGGTCCAACTGTTGTCGCAGCGCACGGCCAGCACGTTTCTGCCAGCCCTGACGTATGGAGTCAGGTCGAAGCCGAAGGCCATCACACCATTGTCCGAAAAGCCTACCTTCTGGCCATTGAGCCAAACATCGGCACCCTGCCGGGCACCCTCGAACTCGACGAACACTTTGCCCTGAACGTCCTGTTGTGTGAGTTCAAACGTCTTGCGATACCAGCAGATGGTGTCCGTCAGGTCCACGATGTCCTTGCGGAACGCTTCGTCGCCATTGAAGGCATAGGGCAGCGTCGCCTGCTGCCAGCGGCTGTCGTCGTAATCGGACTTCGATGCTTCTGCAAAATCACCGACTTGCAGTCTCCAATCGGCATTGAAATTATATTTCCGCCGTTCCGCTGCCTGCAGGGCAACGGCAAGTGTCAGCAGAGTGTAGAAAAGGAGGTGCTTTCTCATACCTTATTTGTTATATATCTTCTTGCCGTCCTTGATGTGTATGCCCTTGTGCAACTTGGCTACGCGCTGTCCCATCAGGTTGTAGATTCCACTTGTGTGGGCCGTCGGATGCGATGCAGCGGTGCGGATGTCGGTCGTCGTTCCCTTGTTCATCACTTTTTCGGCTTCGGCCCACGCCTCGGCATCGTTTTTCAGGTCGCTGCCCAAATAATAGCCGGTGTGGGTAGGTTGGTTGTAGCCGATGTTCTCGTTGAGCGCCGACATCCAGTAGCAGTGGTCGGTCATCAGCCACGGGAACTTGTGTGCAGTGGGATACCAGGTGGAGAAGATCTTGATGTCCTGAAGGCGAGACGCATCGGGCAGGATGATTTCCTCGCGCCAGTCGCCCACAAGGTCACCGTACCACGAGGGGTTCGACTTTGTGCCGTTGATGAACGTCTCGCTGTAGCGATACATCGTAAACGTCCGTCCATACTTCGGACTTTGGATGATGTTGTCCTCGATGAGCTGACGCGACAGGTTGCCGTCGAACCAGACGGCCATACCGCAGCCACCCTTCTGCCCCTTGGTGTTGATGGTGGTTTCGGTACCATCCTGCTTGATGTAGTTGCCCTGATAGTAGAAGAATTCGCAACCCGGATATTCAGGGAAGAAATCGCCCACGAGACAGCGCCCCATATCGTTGTCGCTGGTGGCATCCTTTTTCCAGATGACGGAACCGTCGCGAGCATCGTGCAGGGCCACCATCGTCTTGCCCGTCTCCAGACAATGGAACATCTGCAGGCCTTCACGCCCGGGCAGGAACTTGCCTACATGATTGGCATCGCCGTGCCCCAGTCGTGTGTTCCAAAGACCGATGCCATCATGGTCCACAGCCATCGAGCCGTACATCACCTCGTCCAGCCCGTCGCCATCCAGGTCGGCCACGTTGAGCGAATGGTTGCCCTGCGAAGCGTAGGTGCTGTGCTTCCTGCCGTCACGTCCTGTGCCTTTGTCGTTGGTGTCGAAACGCCAGCGCTTGGTGAGTTGACCGTCGCGCCAGTCCCACGCCTCGATGACACTATGTCCATAGACACCGCGCCCCAGAACTACGGATGGCAATCCGGTCTCGTCGAAGCAGCCCACTCCCACACGGAACGAGCAGGCGCGCTTCCAATAGTCGTCGCCCCACGAACTGCTGGTCTCGCGATTGATGAAGTTGTCGCGTGCCAGTTCGCGTCCCGTCCGTCCGTCGATGATGCTGATGAACTCCGGACCTGCCGAGTTGTAGTGGTCCACCCATCCGGGACTGCTGCTGTTCAAGTTGCCCCATGTGCGGTAGTCAATCTTCCCATCTCCGTTGGTGTCGGGAATCTGCTGGCCATCGCCGAATACCGTTCCCTCGCAAGTGCGGATGGCCATTTCGGCACAACCGTCGCCGTCGAAGTCGGCAATGGCGAAGCTCGATGAGTTACCAAGGATGATGCCTGGACCTCCCTTGATGCGCCAAAGGAGCGTGCCGTCGAGCTTGTAGGCATCCCAAATGACCGCCCAGAGGCAGTCCTGTTGTGAATAGCTGGCTCCGGAGCCGTCGCTGACGACATTGCCGCTGGCGTCCTTCACGCTCTGCAGACGCTTCACCACAATCTCGAACTCGCCGTCGCCGTCCAGGTCGCCCACGCTCACGTCGTTGGCTGTATAGACAATCTTCTTGGTGTCTTCATACACATCCTTCGTGTCGGCCAGCGGAATGCTGATATAGGGTTGTCCGGCAGAAACCTGCGCCTTGGTCAGCGTAAAGCTGGAGAGTGTCTCCGTGCTTCCTGCATAGGTCAGACGGTAGTGGTTGTCGGCTGTCTTGCTGGCCGAACCATCCTGAAAGTAGGTACGATTCCGGACGTTTGCTGCTATCCTTTTTTCAGTTCCCGTGCCTATCTTTCGGTAGAGGTCGAAGCCCGTCGTGGCATCGTCGCCAGGCAACATGCGCCACGAAACGAGCACCTTGCCCGTATGTTGCTGATAGTCGCCCAGCGAGGCGTTGCTTGCACCGTTTATACTCGCCCACAGGGCACGGTCGTTCAAGTCGTTGGTCTGTGCCTTTCCTATGGCTGAAGAGAAAAACGCGATGACCAAAGCGAGTGTATATCGTTTCATATTATTATATCTATGTCAAGAAAAGGTGGGAAGATGATTTAACGGGATAATTTAATAGAGTACAACGGCACACTCGCCAGGAATGTCGGCACGCAGGGTGCCACGCTTGTCGAGGGTGACCTGTTGGGCAGAAGGCGACTTGCCGTCCGTGCCGTCGCTGAGCCAAGTGACTTGCTTGCCTGCGAGCATGGGCAGAGTGACATTGATGTTCTGGACCTGCTTCTGACCATTCAGGGCGCAGACGTACCAGCGGCTTCCGTTGCGACGGGCCAGGACGATGTATCGGCCAGGGTAGCCGTCGACGAAACAGGTCTCGTCCCATGTCGTAGGCACCTGCTTCATGAAATCGATTTCAAACTTGGGTTGCTCCGTAAGGTTACGAGGTGTGAGGGCGAAGTTCTGTCCGCTCGACTGGAAGGCAATGGCGGTGCCCAGTTCGAAGACGTCGCTGGTGCGGCGCGTGTTGCCTTTATTGGGTTCCTTGTGCAGACGGCGTTGCAGTGCGGTGCCGCCGTATTCCATCGAACCTGTGGTGTTGCGAACGAAGGGATGCAGCGTGGCATGACGGGCTTCCATCTCGCAGAAGTCCTGGCTGAAGTAGAGGTTCTCGGAGGCAAGCACGGCCTCTGAACTGCAGTAGTTGGGATACATCCTCTCCCACCCTCTTGGCATCGTACAGCCGTGACAGATAACCTGTATGCCATAGTCGTTGGCATCGGAGAAAAGACCTTCGTAGAGGCGCATGGTTTCCTGCTTGTCGCCAGCAAAGAAGTCCACCTTGATGCCTTTCACCCCATGCTTCTGGAGCCATTTCATCTCCTGCTTGCGCACGATGGAGTTGTGCATACACTGGCGGGCACACTGGGGGGCATCGTTCCAGCCGCCGTTCGAGTTGTACCAAACCCAGGGGCTGACACCCTTCTGTTTGCAGTAGGCAAAGAGTTTCTCCATACCCTCGCGACCGATGTTCTCGTACCATCCGCCATCAATCAGGCAACCTTCCCAACCGAGGTCGGCAGCAAGGTCGATGAACTTGATTTGGTCGTCGTAGTTGATGCTGGCATCCTGCCACAGAATCCATGACCATGTGTTGCGCGAACCTTTGTATTCGATGCTGGGTTCGTAGAGCGGTTCCACTACGTCCCATGCCACGGTGGTCTCCACGATGGGTTTCAGCGTGGGGCCAAGGGTGATGGTGCGCCAAGGGGTGTTGCCTGTGATGTCGGCATGAGGAGTCACCTTGCTACCAGCAAGTCCGAGCTGGGCACCTGTGCTGCCAAAGCCGTTGTTCTCGCCCTCCATGGGGAAGGCTATGGTGAAGAGTCCGTCGGGTGTGGCGTCGCTGAGGTGACTGCCGCAGTAGTTGCCCGTCACACCTGTCTCGCTGATAAGCACCCAGCCCTTGTTGCCCTCGTGGAACAGGCAGGGGAAGGTCCAGCCATGTCCGTACTGGCTGCGTGTGGTGATGGGCTCGTCCCAGATGTAGCCTTCCTCGTAGCTGGGCTTCGTGCGCTTCCAGCCAATCATGGGGTCGCTCTGTGGACAGATGAAGGCTGTGGCATCGGTGGGCAGGCGGAATCCGCTGGCCTCACCATTCACCACGATGGCCGACGTCTCGCCGGTCTGCAGGAATTTGTAGTGATAGGCAATGTTATTGTTGAAGACGCGGAAGCAGACACGCATCAGCACGCCATTTCTCTTGGTCTCGGGCGTTGAATATACGGCATAGTACTCGTTATACTCCGTGCTGATCTCGCTCTGCTTGCCTTGACGCAAGTGATAGGTCTGCCGGATGGGCTTTTCAGACTTTTTGCCTTGCAGGTAGGTTAGATTCTTGGAGAAATCTGCCACGTTGGTATAGACGCCAAGGGGCGAATTGAGCAACATGGGCACGTCCAGCGTATCGGGCAGCGCCCCTTTCTTCTTGGCTTTCACCACCGTGCGGTAGCCGGCGCTGTACGACAACCGTCCGTTGTCGAGATTGATGTCAACATACGTCAACTTGTCTGGCGATAGGATTTTCTCTGCGTTCGCAGTTAATGCAAAAAACAATAGGCTAAGTAATGCGGTTCGTTTCATGATTTTATGGATTATATTTGTACTATTCTCGGTTAAATTGGATTTGTCAGAACTGCCAGCCACGGAAGGTTCGTCCACTTCCCTTCAGTTCGGCACCGAAAAAGAAGCCGACCTGCGTGGGTTGGTTATAGGCCACGTTCTGGGTGGTGATGCTGTGTCGATAGACAGGGTCTTGGAGGAAGGTATGGAAGCGATATGGCGTAGGCAGCGGGCTGACGTAGAGCCGCAGATGTTCGTTGTCCTGCGTGCGCACCAGCACCTCTTCGCGCCAGTCGCCTACGAGGTCGGCAGCCAGACAGGGGTTGCTCTTCGAACCATTGTTGAACTGGCAACCCTCCATCTTCAGCAAAGGCACACAGCGATGTTCCTGTGGGATGTATTTCGAGACCGTCTCGTGGTCGAGCATCTCGCGCAACAGGTCACCGTCCCACCACACGGCCATATTAATAGGTATGCGCGCGAGGCTGTCCAATGCCTCTCCCTTGATGTTGCGGATGCCGCCGCTACGGCTGCTCCACATCTCCAAGCCTGGGTTCGCAGGGTCTATGTCGGCTGCCATGCAACGGCCCACATCTGTATTGTCGGGCAACTGGAAGATGACCTCTCCCGTTCGGGCATCGCGGAAATCGCTGCCGTCGCGCTTGTTCTCATGGCAGTCCCACACCTGCAGACGGTCGTCGAGCGGGAAGAAACTGGTCACATGCATAGCATCGCCGTGACCGAAGCCCGTGCTGTAGAGCCCTTGGCCATTGTCGTCGACAGCCATCGAACCATACGTTATCTCGTCGCGCCCGTCGCCGTCAACGTCTGCCACACGCAGGTTGTGATTGCCCTGCCCGGCATACTTGCGGCCTTGTTCGTTAGAGTCAAACACCCAGCGCTGCTTCAGTTCCCGACCGTCGAAGTCCCACGCAGCCAGCACCGTACGGGTGTAATAGCCGCGACACATCACCACAGAGGGATGCACCCCGTCGAGATAGGCCACACAGGCCAGATAGCGTTCGCTGCGGTTGGCATAGTTGTCGCCCCAATCCTGCAGTTCGCCTCGCTCGGGCACATAGTCAACGGTATGCAGGGCCTTGCCCGTTGTGCCTTCGAACACCGTCAGGTACTCAGGACCTTTATAGATGAATCCGCCGCGAGCCGTCTTGCGAGGCATATTGGGCCATCCGGGCCCTCGGAACTGTTCGTTGGGATTGCCATTGGCCTGATAATCATTGGTATCGAGCTGACGCACATGATTGGCTTCGGCATCGCCAATCACCTTGCCCGCACCGTCGATGGTGCCGTCGCCCGTCTTGCACACGAGTTCGGCACGCCCGTCGCCATCGAGGTCATAAACCATGAACTGCGTATAGTGGGCACCACTACGGATGTTGCGGCCCAAATCAATGCGCCACAGCAACTTGCCACTTGTCATTTTGTAGGCATCAATGATGGTGCTGTTGGTGAAGCCCGACTGGGAATTGTCCTTCGAGTTCGAAGGGTCCCACTTGACGACAATCTCCATCTGTCCGTCGCCGTCGAGGTCGGCTGCGGAAGCATCATTGGCCGTATAGCGCACCTCACGACCATTTACATCCTTGTAGCCTGTGGGGCGACTGAGGGGAATATCGATGTACCCCACAGGGGCATTGGCGGGCAACACCCATTCGCCTTCCCCCTCCTCTATCGGCCACACCGGAGCCTTGGCCTTCACCACATATTTTGCACGCTTGGGCGAAGGGTTGTAATCCATGAAATACGTCCCGTGGTCACGCATCACGTTGGCCACCTTCCTGCCATTACGATACACCTCGAACTGTGTGTCTTCGCGGTCACTCGCAAGGTATCGCCACGATACCATCACGCTGTCCTGCGAGGTACGGACAGCCACGACACCACGGTCGAGCCGCTCCATCCGCAACTTCGAGAAATCGTAACGGGTTTGAGCATGAATGGCGAGGAGTGAAGCATGAAGAATCAAAGTCAGGAGAACAAGTATCCGTTTCATGGTCGAGATAGTTTACAGAGCATACTTATAACGCTACATCGCATTTACAATTAATGTATATCGGTGACAAAGTTAATAAAAAAAACACGAGTTTGCAACACCTTCGTGCAAGGTTTTTGAAACTAAATTGCAAGGTTCACGAGGGAAAGTTCCGCCACCGCCGATGGATGTACGGACATCGACGATGAACGTACGGACGCCGCCGATGGATGTACGGACATCGCCGATGGCGGAACTTTCCCTCGTGAACCTTGCAAAAAGGTGGTACGATGTTTGCAATTTGGCGCCGCGAATCTGCAGTTTTTTTCGTATCTCTGACCTCTGGTCGAAGATACTCACGCTTGAAAATATCCAAACAAGTTTGGTATTTCACTCGCTTATTCGTATCTTTGCAACTCGAAAGAGAGACAAACATTAATTAATAACGTTGTAAAGCTATTATGAACAAGAAACAAACAAAGAGCCGCAACGTCATCACCTGGAAGCAATACTCCCATAAGGGATGGAGTGCCTTTGCAAGCCTGGGACGCCAAATCAGGATAGGCGTGCTGGCCGTAGGCACCCTCTCCTCGGTCACTCCCGTGGAAGCCGAGACACGCAGCATGGCCAGTCAGGAAACCGAGGGCGACACGCTGACACTGAACGAGATACAGGTGACAGGCACACTGGCTCCGCTGACGCAGTTGCAGTCGGCACGAATCGTTGGCGTCATCAGGCGTCAGGACATCGAAGCGGCAGGGGTGCAGAGCCCCAACGACCTGTTAAAATTAGCCTCGGGCGTGGATGTCCGTCAGCGCGGAGGCTTTGGTATCCAGACGGACATCAGCATAGACGGCGGCACCTTCGACCAAATCACACTCCTACTGAACGGTGTCAACATCTCCAACCCACAAACCGGACACTTGGCAACAGACCTGCCCGTAGGCCTGCAGGACATCGAGCGCATCGAGATTCTCTCGGGTGCCGACAGCCGCGTCTATGGAGGTTCGTCGTTCGGCGGCTGCATCAACATCGTCACCCGTCGCGACACCCTGAACCACGCCGGCGCAGGCCTGAAAGGAGGCATGTACGGAACCCTGCAAGCCGACGGACGGATGGCGCTGACCTACGGACGGGTCAGCAATCGCATAAGCGGAGGAGGCGGACGTTCCAACGGAGGAACCACCAACTCCGACTGGCGGCGCGGACAACTCTACTATCAGGGCGACATGAAGAGCAAACAGGTGGACCTCGACTGGCAGTTCGGCTTCTCGCGCAAGGCCTACGGAGCCAACACGTTCTACTCTGCCGCCTACCCCAATCAGTTCGAACGAAACGAGCGGTTCCTCGTCAGCGTGGGAGCGGAGACAAAGGGGCGCGTACACTTCCGTCCATCGGTCTATTGGCAACGCTCCTACGACAACTTCGAACTCGTCCGAAACGAACGCTTCGGCGAGAACTTTCACATGAACGACATCTACGGCCTGCGCCTCACGAGCCACGTGCAATGGAAAGCCGGCACGACTGCCGTCGGAACGGAAGTTCGCAACGAGGGAGTCATGAGCACCAACCTTGGACGGCCGATGGACCCTGCAGAATATGTGGACGTGCGAGGCGAAGAGGGCATCGCATACGACCATCGCGACCATCGCACCAACGTGTCCTTCAACCTCGAACACAACGTCCTGCTCGACCGCTGGACACTTTCCGCAGGCCTCATCGCCAACATGAACACTTCCATCGACCACCGCATGCGCCTCTATCCAGGCATTGACCTTGCCTACCGGCCAGCCACACGATGGAAACTCTATGCCTCGTACAGCAAAGGCTTCCGCCTGCCAACCTTCACGGACCTCTACTACAAATCGCCCACACTGAACGGCAACACCAACCTAAAGCCCGAGGTGAACCACTCCGTGCAACTGGGCACCCAATACACCGCGTCGTTCGTCCGAGGCACCCTGCGCCTATTCTACAACCGAGGGCACAACATGATTGACTGGGTGATGTACACAGCCGACGACACCTACCATTCTACATCGTTCGAACTGGACAATATGGGCGTGCAAACCGAGGCTCGTATCGACTTTATGCAGCTCTGCAACAGAGACATCTTACTGCGCACGTTATCAGTTGGTTATACCTACATACACCAGCACCGTCGGGACAACCTGGTCATCTATCGTTCCAACTATGCACTCGAGTACCTGCGCCACAAGTTCACGGCCTCGCTCAACCACAAGATTTACGACCGGCTCACCGCCACATGGAGCCTGCGCTGGCAGGACCGCATGGGACCGTATCGTCCCTATGCCACACTCGATCTGAAGCTGCAATGGACGGACCGCCATTGGCAGGCCTACGTGCAAGGCACCAATCTCACAAACCGCCACTATTGCGACCTGGGCAACGTGCCTCAGCCGGGTATCTGGGTGCTGGCTGGTGCCCGCTTCGACATCAAGCTGTGAGCCGTAATCCTTCCATAGTCTTCTCACGCGCATAGCACGCGTACATTAATTAAACGATGTTAAAAAAGAGCCGCAGATTTGGTCAGCTCGCAGAAAAATCGTACCTTTGTGTGCTTTTAGCGAACTCCAGATTAGAACCAACCCGAAAATACTGACAATGAACAAGAAAGCATTTCTGCTGACAATAGCAATCATCTTACAAATGCTGCCAGTCATGGCCCAAAAGCGCTGGACGCTGAAGGACTGCCTGGACTATGCGTTGGAGAACAACCTGCAGATACAAAAGAGCCGTGTAAGCGAGCAGCAGGGCGACGTGGCCCTGTGGCAGGACAAGGGAGCATTGTTCCCCAGCCTGAGCTTCTCGGGAAGCGAGAGCATAGGTCTGCGTCCTTTCCAAGAAAACACCGCAAGGGTATATGGCGACCAAGTCACCGTAAGCTCTAACAAGTTCTCGGAATCGGGCTCCTATGGACTTAACGCCAACTGGACCATCTGGAACGGTGGCATTAACCATAAGAACATCAAGGCACAGAAACTGCAGAACGAAATCACACAGCTTTCCACACAGCAGAGCGAACTCACCATTCAGGAGCAGATAGCCCAACTGTATGTGCAAATCCTCTACAGCACAGAGGCGAAGCAGGTGAACGAGCAACTGTCCAAGACTGCCAAAAGCCAATACGAACGCGGGCAGCAGATGATGAAGCAAGGACAGATGTCGAAGGCCGACGTGGCCCAGCTGGAAGCGCAATGGAAGAGCGCCCAGTACGACATCGTGAACAGCGAGACACAGGTGGCAAACTTCAAAAGACAATTGAAGGCGCTGCTCGAACTGGACCTGAACACGCCCTTCGACGTGGCAGGCACGGAACCTACAGACGAACAAGTGATGGCTCCCATACCTTCGGCAGAGAGTGTATATGAACAAGCACTGAAGTCACGTCCTGAAATACGCAGTGCAGAACTGAGCATAGAGGCTGCCGACATGAATGTGGACATCGCCAAGCGAGGCTACTACCCCACCATCGGCATGAGTGCCAATATCAGCGACAACCACTTCAGTACCAGCCAGGACAACGTGGGCAAACAGATGAAGTCGAACCTGAACATGAGCGCAGGAGTGAACCTGAGCGTACCCATCTTCGACAACCGCCGCAACAAGAGTGCCGTAGAACGTGCCAAACTGGAAAAGCTGAACAGCCAGCTCGACCTGCAGGACAAGAAGAACGCTCTGTCGAGCACCATCGAGAACTATTGGCTCAATGCCAACAGCAGTCAGCAGCGATTCGTTTCGGCACGCGCCAAGGTCCAGAGCCTGGAGACAAGCTACGAACTGCTGAATGCTCAGTTCCAGAACGGGCTGAAGAACATCGTGGAGCTGCAACAGGGACACGACAACCTGGTGAGTGCCAAGCAGGATGAACTGCAAAGCAAATATACCACCCTACTGAACATGCAGTTGCTGAAGTTCTACAGCGGAGAGGCGATTAAGATGTGAGAAGTGAGGAAGTGATAATTGATAGATAATTAAGGATATGAAACGAATGAAACAACTTTGTGCAATCTGTCTCCTATGCCTCATCTGTGTGGGTTGCAAGAAGAAGACGGAGTTCACCTACTCGACGGCAACCATCGAGAAACAGGACATCATGACCAGCGTGACAGCCACCGGCACCATCGAACCCGTGACCAGCGTAGACGTCGGTACACAGGTGAGCGGCATCGTCAGCCATCTGTATGTCGACTACAACAGCGTGGTGAAGGCCGGACAGGTGATTGCCGAACTGGACCGCACCAACCTGTTGAGCACATTGGCCAGCGCACAGGCCAACCTGAAAAGCGCACAAAGCGACCTGGACTATCAGAAGACCAACTACGAACGCTACAAGAACCTCTATGACCAGGGGCTCATCAGTGCCAACGATTACGACCAGGCACGCCTTTCCTACGTTCGTGCCCAGCAAACCGTCGCCCAGCAGCAGGAGAGCGTAAGGCGTGCACAAACCGACCTCGGATATGCCACCATCACCAGCCCCATCGACGGTGTGGTACTGTCGAAGGAAGTGGAAGAAGGTCAGACGGTGGCCTCAAGCTTCAACACCCCCACCCTGTTCAAGATTGCCAAAGACCTGACTGACATGCGGGTTATTGCCGATGTTGACGAGGCCGACATAGGCGAGGTGAAGGAAGGACAGCGCGTTTCGTTCACTGTCGATGCCTTCCCCAACGATGTCTTTGAGGGTGCCGTAACTCAAGTGCGCCAGCAGGCAACGACGGAGAGCAACGTTGTAACCTACCAGGTGGTTATCAGTGCCCCCAACCAGGACCTGAAACTGAAACCAGGCCTGACTGCCAACGTCACCATCTTCACGATGGAACTGAGAGACGTGCTGGCTGTCAGCAACAAAGCCCTGCGATTCAAGCCCAGCGAGGCCATGCTGAATGAAGGCGAAACCATCACCGACATCGAAGCCCGTCAGAAGGTATGGGTGAAGGAAGGGCTGAACTTCAAGGCACTTGCTGTTGAGACCGGCATGACGAACGGCACACTGACACAAATCCTGAGTGGTGCCAAGGAAGGCACAGAGGTATTGACAGACATCCTGTCGAGCGAACCGGAACTGGAGGAAGAAAGCGCCGGAAATCCCTGCATGCCTCGCCCCAGAAACAACAGAGACAAGGATAAGAAGAAGTAGTTATCAGCATGGACAACAAAAAGGTCGTAATCGAATTGCAGGACGTGAGACGAGAGTTCCACGTAGGCAGCGAGGTGGTGAAAGCCTTGCGTGGCGTGAGCTTCAAGATTCACGAGGGCGAGTTCGTGACCATCATGGGCACCTCAGGATCTGGCAAATCTACGTTGCTGAACCAACTGGGCTGTCTGGACACTCCCACAAGCGGAGAATACATCTTGGACGGAGTGCCCGTACGTAAGATGCGACGTCGCGAACGTGCCGTACTGCGCAATCGCAAGATTGGCTTCATCTTCCAGAACTACAACCTGCTGGCAAAGACAACGGCAGTGGAGAACGTGGAACTGCCCCTGATGTATAACAGCGCTTATTCCGCAAAGCAACGCCGCGAAGCCGCCGTCAAGGCTCTGCAAGCCGTAGGACTGGGCGACCGTCTGGAACACAAGTCGAACCAAATGTCGGGTGGCCAGATGCAACGTGTAGCCATTGCCCGTGCCTTGGTGAACAACCCCGCCGTCATCCTCGCCGACGAGGCAACGGGTAACCTCGATACACGTACAAGTTACGAAATCCTGGTGCTGTTCCAGGAACTGCACCGCCAGGGACGCACCATCATCTTCGTCACACACAACCCCGAGATTGCACAATACAGCAGTCGGAACATCGTGCTGCGCGACGGCAAGATACGTGAGGACGTGGAGAACAAAAACATACTGAATGCAGCAGAGGCACTGGCCGCACTGCCCAAACAGGAAGATTAAAACCCTCCCCCGGCCCCTCCCTTATAGGGCGGGGAGTAGTTATAAAAACGAACGAGTTAAATAATAATGAACTTTACAAACCTACTGAAAGTGGCCATTACGGCCATCATGAGCAATAAATCCAGGACACTGCTTTCCACACTGGGCATCATCATCGGTGTGGCAGCTGTCATCACCATGATGGCCATCGGAGAAGGTTCGAAGGAAAGCATACGCAAGGACCTGTCGAAGATGGGCGTGAACCTGCTCACCATCCGCCCCGGCGGCGAGATGCGTGGTGGTGTGCGCCTCGACCCTTCGGCTATGCAGACACTGAAAATGGCCGACTACGAGGCCATACAGCAAGAGGCCAAACTCATCACCCACATCAGCCCTGAGGTGACGGCTGCCGGACAGGTCATCTATGGTGCGAAGAACACCAATACGACCGTCTATGGCGAAAGCCCTGAGTACTTGGACATCAAGCTTTGGGACATCAAGGACGGCTATTGCTTCACCGAAGAAGATGTGAACAAAGGTTCTAAAGTCTGCATAGTGGGTACCACCGTCGTCGAAGAGCTGTTTGGCGACAAGAACTTCGATGCCGTGGGCAAGACTATCCGCTTCAAGAGCATCCCCTTCCGCATCGTGGGAATCCTGAAGTCGAAGGGCTACAACTCGTGGGGCATGGACCAAGACAACGTGATGATTGCCCCCTACACCACCGTCATGAAACGCATAGCCGCACAGACATACTTCAGCAGCATTGTGATGAGTGCCCTGAGCGAAGACCTGAGCGATGCTGCCATAGAGGAGATTAACGGCATCCTGCGTCGGAACCATAAAATAAAGGAGGGGGACGATGACGACTTCACCATCCGCTCGCAACAGGAATGGATGGAAACCATGTCGAGCACTATGACCACCCTGCAAACGGTGCTCGTGGTGGCTGCAGCCTTCTCGTTGCTGGTGGCTGGTATCGGCATCATGAACATCATGCTGGTGAGCGTAACTGAACGCACCAAGGAGATAGGCCTGCGCATGTCTGTAGGTGCTCGCGGCATAGACATCAGCCGGCAGTTCCTTTTGGAAAGCATTATGATCAGTCTATCCGGCGGCGTCATAGGCGTAGGACTCGGCTATCTGCTAAGCGGAGGGGCCAACTTAATAGGATTCCCTGCCACCGTTCCACTATGGAGTGTGCTGGTGAGCTTCGGCGTGTGTGCCCTCATTGGCCTGATGTTTGGTTACATTCCTGCACACAAGGCTGCTACGATGGACCCCATCGAGGCACTGAGATATGAATAAAGAAGAAAAGTAAGAAACCTGATATATAGTATTAAGGGAATATGAAAAAGTTATTATTTTGTGTGATGTTGTGTGTTGCCATCGGTGCAACCGCAAAGGAAAAGAAGGACGACTCTAAGTATTTGAAAGGTGCTGTGCCCGAGGTAAACGGTATCATCACCTTCAAGAAGAGTTTCAGTGTACCTGGCAAATCGAGTCAGGAAGTCAAGAATGTAATGAAGACCTTTGTAAATGACCTGGTGGAGAAGTCCATCCCTGCTCCAGGCAACTTTGCCCGCATCATGGAGGACAACGACGAGGGCATCGTGGCTCGCGTGTGTGAATGGATGGTGTTTACAAAGAAGTTCATGAACCTCGACCGCACACGTTTCCGCTATCAGATTGATGTTTCCGTTAAAGACACACGCGTGGAAATGGCCATCCACCAGCTCACCTACTACTACGGTGAGAACGTGGAAGGCGAAGGAGGTCAGATATTCAAAGCCGAAGAATGGATTTCGGACAAGGAAGCCATGAACAAGGCACAGACCAAACTCTATCCGAAGAGCGGAAAGTTCCGTCGCAAGACTGTCGACCGCATGGAAGAAATCTTCGACGATGCTATGGATGCCTTCGAACAGGAAGAGGAAATCGTACCGGTAAAGCCCGTGCGCAAATCGGTGGTTGAGAACTAAGCATGACCAACAAGGAAAAGGCAGAAGCATATTACCAGCAAGGTAATGAATACAGGAAACAGAGCGACTGGCAGCACGCACTGGAGTGTTACAATCATGCCATCGAACTGGATTCAGCTTCTCCAGCCGTGAAGGCTAAGGAGATGCTGGACAACATCCTGAGCTACTACTGCAAGGCCATGTTTAACCCATAGCGTTAAGCCCAAAATAGTATTAGTATTTAAGGTAATAAAGATTAATTTTCTTATAAGATGAGAGGAGCTATCGTAGTTGATACAGAAAGATGCAAAGGTTGCAATCTGTGTGCTGTTGCCTGTCCCCTGAATATTATTCGCCTGACTCAGAAGACGGTTAATCGTAAGGGTTATCCATACGCCGAGCAGGTGGGACAAGGGATGTGTACAGGATGTACCAGTTGCGCCATCGTCTGTCCAGACGGTTGCATTTCTGTGTATCGTGTAAGGTAAAAAGGAGAATGAGACATGGAGGATAACGAAATTTTGTTGATGAAGGGTAACGAAGCCATTGCACACGCTGCCATACGGTGCGGGTGCGACGGTTATTTCGGCTACCCCATCACGCCGCAAAGCGAAGTGCTGGAGACACTGGCCATGGAGAAACCTTGGGAAACCACAGGCATGGTGGTGCTGCAGACGGAGAGCGAAGTGGCAAGTATCAATATGCTTTACGGTGGCGCTGCCATTGGTAAACGAGTAATGACATCATCGAGCAGTCCTGGCGTGGCACTGATGCAGGAAGGCATAACCTACATGGCTGGCGCCGAATTGCCTGGACTCATCGTCAACGTACAGCGTGGCGGACCAGGTCTGGGAACCATTCAACCCAGTCAGGGCGACTATTTCCAGAGCACCCGTGGAGGTGGTAACGGCGACTATAATGTCATCGTACTGGCTCCAGCCAGCGTGCAGGAAATGGCCGACTTCGTCGATCTGAGCTTCACCCTTGCTTTCCGCTATCGCAATCCGGTCATCATGCTCAGCGACGGTGTCATCGGACAGATGATGGAGAAGGTGGTACTGCCACCTTTCAAGCCCCGCCGTACCGACGAAGAGGTCATTGCCGAATGTCCTTGGGCTGCAACCGGAATGCGTGGACGCGGCAAGAACGTCGTCTCGAGCCTGGAACTGCAACCAACGGCTATGGAGCAGCATAATCTGAACCTGCAACGTAAGTATCAGGAGATTAAAGAAAAGGAAGTGCGCTACGAAGAGTATCAGACCGAGGATGCCGACTACCTGATAGTGGCTTTTGGCTCTGCCGCCCGCATAGCCCTCAAGGCCATCGAACTTTGTCGGCAGAAAGGCATCCGCGTAGGTATGCTTCGCCCCATCACCCTCTGGCCCTTCCCCACCAAACGCATTGCGGAATTGGCAGATTGCATGAAGGGAATCCTTAGCGTGGAAATAAATGCCGGACAGATGGTTGAGGACATCCGCCTTGCCGTCGAAGGACGCACACCTGTCAGCCACTATGGCCGCATGGGTGGCATCGTGCCTGCTCCAGACGAGATTGTCGGAGCTGTAGAGAAAATGAGGGCGTAACCTCTTGTTATGCATTATGAATTATGCATTATAAATAAATGGAAGACGCAAACGACATACTGGCCGAACAACAGCGCGAACTGGAGCGCATCCGCAGCAAACGCAGCCGACATGGGAACATGGATGGCGTTCGCAAGGTGCTCAACATCATATTCCTCGTGCTGGCCTTTCTGGGCATCGCGCTCTACTTCTCGTATCCCGACAAACATCTTTATGGCATGATAGTCATCGCCATAGGCATGATTGTGAAAATAGCAGAATTCTTTATTCGATTTATGTTTTAAGAGACAATGATAAACGACGATATAATTAAACCCGAAAACTTAGTTTACAAGAAGCCTGCACTGCTCAACGACACCCCGATGCACTATTGCCCAGGGTGCGGACACAGTGTTGTGCACAAACTCATTGCCGAAGTTATCGATGAAATGGGTATGCAGGAAACGTCTGTCGGCATCTCGCCCGTGGGCTGTGCCGTATTTGCATACAGCTACATCGACATCGACTGGATTGAAGCCGCCCACGGACGTGCACCAGCCATTGCCTGCGCTGCCAAGCGACTGAATCCCAAGAATCTGGTGTTCACCTATCAGGGCGACGGCGACCTTGCCGGCATTGGTGCTGCCGAAGCCATTCATTCGCTAAACCGTGGCGACAACATCGTCATCATCTACGTCAACAATGCCATCTACGGCATGACGGGTGGCCAGATGGCTCCCACCACCCTGATGGGCATGAAGACCAGCACCTGTCCCTACGGACGTGATGCCGCCCTGCACGGCTATCCACTCAAGATTACAGAGATGGCTGCCATGATGGAGGGAACATGCTATGTCACTCGCCAGGCTGTCAGCCGTGCTGCCTACATCCGTCGGGCGAAGCAGGCACTGCGCAAGGCATTCGAATACTCGATGCAGGGCAAAGGCAGTTCCATCGTGGAGTTCGTCAGCACTTGCAGCTCGGGCTGGAAGATGTCGCCCGAAGCTGCCAACCAGTGGATGGAGGACAACATGTTCCCCTACTATAAGATGGGCGACCTGAAGGACAAGGGTTCTAATTGACAATGGATAATTGATAATTGACAATTGATAATTAAGAATGAAATACGAAATAATCATAGCAGGATTCGGCGGACAGGGTGTGCTCTCGATGGGTAAGATTCTGGCATACGCTGCCCTGTTCGAGGGTAAAGAAGTAACTTGGATGCCTGCCTACGGTCCTGAACAACGTGGCGGAACTGCCAACGTAACGGTCATTGTCAGCGACGAACGCATTTCCTCCCCGATTCTGAGCGAATACGATGCAGCCGTTGTGCTCAACCAGCCCTCGCTGGACAAGTTCGAGTCGAAAGTGAAGCCAGGCGGCATACTCATCTATGACCCGAACGGCATCACCGTGCCCCCCACCCGTCAAGACATCACCATCTATCGCATCGATGCCATTGCTGCAGCTACGGAGATGGACAACGTGAAGGCATTCAACATGATAGTCCTGGGCGGACTGCTCAAGGTATGTCCCATGGTTTCGGACGAGAACGTACAAAAGGCCCTGCGCAAGACACTGCCACAGCGCCATCACAACCTGATTCCGCTCAACGAGCAGGCCCTGCGCAAAGGCAAGGAGATAATCGAGAAATAAGAAAAGAGTATGATGCGTTGTCGGCCACTGGTAATAAGTCTGCTGAGCATATTCCTATGGAGCATGCCCGACGGACTTATGGCACAAACCTTCAAGACGAACCCAGACAGCAACATGTCCAGCGGCGAATATGGAGGTTACAATGAGTACGACGACGAATCGCAAGCCGACCGGCGAAACAGGACTTCCTGGGGGCGTGATACGACGAGTACCGACGACGGCTTCGAGGTTCCCATTGGCGTCACCCAGTGGGCAGTGGACGAACGTCTGGGAAATATCATATCGGCTGAGAACAACGACACTGTGGTGCACATGTTCCAGTGGTACAACGAAACCAGCGGATACAACGGAGAATACAGTTTCCTGGGCAATTTAGGTGCGCCCCGACTCACGCGTCTGTACTTCAATCGGACGCAGAATGGTTTCCAATTCCTGCAGCCCTTCGATTTCTTCGTCGGCGGGCTCCACGATTTCCGTTTCTCCAACACACTCAGTCCCCTCACCAACCTGGCTTACCACAAGGTGGGCAACAAGACCAACGGACAGGAACGCCTGCGTGCCTACTTTGCCTCGAACATCAACAAGGTAGCGGGCATCGGCATGAAGTTCGACTACCTCTACGGGCGTGGCTACTACAACTCGCAGGCCAACAGCCAGTTCGGTGGCACTCTGTTTGGCTACTACTTGGGCGAACGCTACAACATGCATGCCTACGTCAACTACAACCATCTGAAGATGGCCGAAAACGGAGGTATCGAGAACGATGCCTACATCCTCAACCCACAGAGTTTCCCGCGCAGCTACAGTTCGAAGGACATCCCCACCACAATCACCGACACCTGGAACCGTAACCAGAACGAGGATGCCTTCCTCACCCATCGCTATAACCTCGGATTCTACCGCGAACTTGAGGTGCCCGATAGCCTGAAGCCAACGATGCCATCGGACACAGAACTGCTGAAGCAACTGACGGACAGCATACGCGAACTGCTGAAGGCAGATACCCTGCGACAGGCCGTTGTACTGGATTCGCTGAAGACGAAATGGACAGCCGAACAGCTCATTCCCAAGGAGTTTGTACCTGTCAGCAGCATCATCCACACCATTCGCGTCAACAACCTGCGCCACACCTACTATTCCCACAACACCCCCACAGGCTACTACACCAACCTCTACTATGGCGAACTCAACGACGTCAGGGATCTCACAAAAGCCCTTACCGTCAACAACACCGTAGCACTGGCCATGCGCGAAGGCTTCAACAAATGGGCACAGATGGGAATCACACTCTTTGCCACCCACAAGTTCCTCAGTTGGTCGCTGCCCTGGCTCCAGAACGACAAGGTCACCCGACGGCGCTACGTAGAGAACGACCTCTTCGTGGGTGGAGAAATCAGTCGCACCCAGGGCAAACTCATCCACTACAACGTGAACGGAGAAGTATCCCTCGTCGGCGACAATGTGGGCGACTTCGAGGTTGACGGGACAGGCGAACTGAACCTGCGCATCAGCCATAAGGACACACTTCAGGTCGAAGTTCACTCCTTCGTCAAGGCATTGAACCCCGATGTATGTTTCTACAACTACCACAGCCAGTTCCTATGGTGGGACAACGACGACCTGCCCAAGGAGTTCAAGGCGCGCATCGAGGGGGCTCTCGCACTGCCCCGCATCGGCACTCGCTTGTCCGTAGGCTTCGAGAACATCAAGAACTACACCTACTATGCCATGCAGAACACGCTGACGGGCAGCGATGCCACCAGCACCCTGGCTGCCGACTACAGCCACAACGTGGTCGTAGGCCAGTCGTCCACCAACATACAGGTCTTCAACATCCGCCTTCAGCAGGCATTGAAACTGGGGCCTGTGCATTGGGACAACGACGTCACCTATCAGACCAGCAGCAAGGCAGACATACTGCCCCTGCCCAAGATTTCGCTCTACAGCAACTTCTATCTCGGTTTCCGCATCGCCAAGGTGCTGAACATCGAACTGGGTGCCGACCTGCGCTACTTTACGCGCTACTATGCTCCCGACTACAGCCCTGCCATTCAGCAGTTTGCCGTACAGGATGTTGCCAACCCACGCATCAAGATTGGTAACTACCCCATCGTCGGTGCCTACCTCAACATGCACATCAAGCACTGCCGAATGTACTTCGCCATGACCCACCTGAATGCCGGCTCCGGCCACATGTTCTGGGCCCCGCACTACCCTATGGACCCACGCACCTTCCACTTCGGCGTCTCGTGGAACTTCTTTAATTAATTCATAATTCACAATTCATAATTCATAATTAGCTGCGCATACTCACCTCTCACCACTAAAACATATATCTCTCCACTCTCCAGCATTCACTCTCCACCAAATCTATATTCGAATCATGAAAACAATCAAATGGGGCTTCATCGGATGCGGTGAAGTGACAGAAAAGAAATCGGGACCTGCCTTCAGCCTCGTACCAGGTTCAAGCGTCGTGGCCGTCATGAGCCGCAATCTGGACAAAGTCCGCTCCTATGCCCAGCGGCACAACATCCCACGCTGGTACACCGATGCACAGGCACTTGTCGACGACCCCGATGTCGATGCCGTTTACATCGCCACGCCGCCATCGTCGCATGCCACCTACGCCATCATGGCCATGAAGTCGGGCAAACCCGTCTACGTAGAGAAGCCCCTGGCTGCCAGCTATGCCGAATGTCAGCGCATCAACCACATCTCCGAGCAGACCGGCGTGCCCTGTTTCGTAGCCTACTATCGGCGCTACCTGCCCTATTTCCAAAAGGTTAAGCAATTGATTAAAGACGGTGCCATCGGCAAGGTCATGAGTGTGCAGATACGCTTTGCCGTTCCCCCACGCGACCTCGACTACAATCGCGAAAACCTCCCCTGGCGCGTACAGCGCGACATTGCCGGAGGTGGTTACTTCTACGACTTGGCCCCCCACCAAATCGACTTCCTGCAGGAGATGTTCGGCCCCATCCTTCGTGCCCACGGCTACTGCTGCAATCGCGGAGGTCTCTATCAGACGGAGGACACCGTATCAGCAGCCTTCCAATTTGCCGACGGCATGCCCGGCTCCGGCTCATGGTGCTTCGTGGCCCATCAGTCGGCACGCGTCGATCGCATCTCCATCGGCGGTGAACTGGGCAGTCTCCACTTCTCCGTCTTCACCTACGAACCCATTGTGCTGCTGACCGAGGCAGGCCGCCAGGAGTTCAGTGTCCCCAATCCGCCTCACGTGCAGATGCCCCTCATCGAGAACATCGTCCAGCACCTGCAAGGCACAGGGCACTGCACCTGCGACAGCATCTCTGCCACCACCGTCAACTGGGTCATGGACCGCATCCTCGGCAAGGGCTGAAGCCTCCCCCGCATTACCCATACAGCATCGACGCGTCGCTTTGCTTGACGCACAATTGTCCGTCAAGCGAAACGACGCGTCGTATGAGCCCTAACCTAACGAGGCTTCCCTTGACGGACAATTGTGCGTCAAGGGAAGCCTCATATTGTATCGGACTGAAAGTCCTAAGGAAATCACTCCCAGTAAAGCATCTGTCGATTGATGTTCCACTTGTGGTCCTTGGGGAAGTCGTCGCCCTCCCAGGCCTTCTTCGAGGTCCACTTCTCAGGAGCATCGGTCCAGAAGGGGTCGTCGGCAGGCAGACCCAGAGGCATGAAGGCCAGCGAGGTCATGTAGAGCGAGCCATTGTTGGTGTACCAGTCGGCTACGTTGGGATGGCTGCCCACGAAACCGATGGTCAGGTAACCGTCCTCCGTAAAGTTGGACTGACCCTTGCCCTCGAACATGCGCTTCATGACGGCAGTGATGCCGGCACGCACCTGTCCGTTGTGCAGCTCCTGAGGCAGCTGCTTCATCCATGCCAGCTGAGCCAGCGGCTGCAGTACGGCCAGACGATAGGGAATGGAGCGACCGACGACGGGGAATGTGCCTTCGGGCGAAATGAAGCGTTCGAGGATGACCGAATACTTCTGCATACGCTTCACAACCTCCTTCAAGCGGTTGGTGGCACCATTGCGGTTGTCGCCGTGCGAACGGATGAGGTAGGTGTTGTTACCCTGTCGGGCACTGATCATCTGCAGGCACTCGGTGTACATGGGCTGAATGACGTAGGCATTGTAGTAGTCGAAGGCAAACGAGGGACCGTCGGAGTAGAGGCCGTCGCCAATGTACCATTCCTCAGCCTTCGACATAGCCATCTTGATGCGGAAGGCATCGTAGCCGCCGCCGGCATACATCAGGAACGACTCTTCCATACCCACGAAGAGGAGCCAGTTGGTATAGGGCGGGTCGTAGCGGCGTAAGCCCTGCAGTTCCTTGAAGTAGCGCTGCTTGGTCTGGTCGTCGAGGGGTTCCCACAAGGCCTTGTAGCCACGGAACAGGCTCTCCACGACATAGGCGGCATCCACCAGCGTCTGTCCGCCACTGGTCCATCCCAGATAGTCGGGGCTCTCGGGGTCCACGGCATTCTTATAGGCCTGAAGCGCCCACTCGCGCAGTTGCTTGCGCATCTTTCCCTCCTCAGTATCGTCGTCGGGCAACGTGAGCCAGGGGGCAATGCCAGCCATCAGTCGGCCAAAGCATTCCATGTAGGCCACCTTCTTGTCGCGGTTGTCCCATGTGGGCGACAGCTCCAGCTTCATGTTCTTCTGCAGCGTACCGTTAGCCATGTTCTCCAACACGGGAGCAGCCATCTTGTAGGCCAGCTTGGCCCAGTAGGCACGGTCTTCGACGCCGGTGCCCAGCGGGTCCTTCTCTACGACTTGTTTCTTCGACTTTGCAAAACCCACGACAGGCACACAAACGAGTGCAATCAACAGGAATATCTTCTTCATGGTATCCTCTTTACATTCTACATTTTACATTCTGTATTTCCCATCGGAGGCCCCCTACTTCGTCATCTCACCCTCGATGGTCAGGCGCACGATTTCCGTCTTGGCATTCGAGCGGATAGTGACGGTCTTGGAGAAATGGCCTGGGAACTTGCCCTTGCCGTTGTAGCTGACATTGATTTGTCCGCGTTCGCCTGGCTTCACGGGATCCTTGGTGTATGTCGGAACCGTACAGCCGCACGAGGCAAAGGCCTGATTGATAATCAGCGGAGCATCGCCTACGTTAGTGAAAGCGAAGGCACACTTCTGCTCACCGTCCTTCTCCGAGAAGGTTCCCAGATTCACACGGATTGTGTCAAACACGATTTCTGCCTGCTTTTCAGCCTCGGCAACAGTCTCGGCAGCATTGGCCTGATGTAACTGAGTACCCACGCAAAGCGTGACAAACGCCAAGGCTGCAATGATAAATGTCTTCTTCATAATCGTTCAATTATAACATATTCTCGTGCAAATTTACTCATAATATTTGAAATGACAAAAAGAAAAAGTTAAAAGGAAGTTAAAAAGGAGATTTAATGATACATAAGAAGCACGCGCATGCGGATAAGAAGAAAAAATTTTGTACCTTTGATGTCGAAAACAATGATTTGACCTATGCAAACACGCTCAATCGTCATCATTCCGACGTATAACGAGAAAGAAAACATCGAAAACATCATTCGCGCCGTCACGGCCCTCGAGGAAGGTTTCCACGTGCTGGTCATCGACGACGGTTCGCCCGACGGCACCGCCGACATCGTGAAGCGGCTGATGGCAGACGAACTGAAGGACCGTCTCTTCATCGTCGAACGCACGGGCAAGCTGGGCCTGGGCACTGCCTACATCTGTGGCTTCCGCTGGGCCATCGAGCACCAGTACGACTTCGTCTTCGAGATGGACGCCGACTTCAGCCACGCCCCCAGCGACCTGCCCCGTCTGCTCAGCGCCTGCCGCGACGAAGGCTACGATGTGGCCGTAGGCAGCCGCTATGTGACGGGTGTCAACGTGGTGAACTGGCCCATGGGCCGCGTGCTGATGTCGTATTTCGCCTCGAAGTATGTCCGCATGGTGACAGGCATCGACGTACACGACACCACGGCAGGCTTCGTATGCTACCGCCGCCAGGTGCTGGAGACGCTGGAACTGGACAAAATACGCTTCAAGGGCTATGCCTTCCAAATAGAGATGAAGTTCACAGCCCACAAGTGCGGCTTCCGCATCAAGGAAGTGCCCGTCATCTTCGTCAACCGCGAACTGGGCACCAGCAAGATGTCGGGCGGCATCTTCTCCGAAGCCCTCTTCGGCGTCATGCGACTCCGCTGGGACGGATGGTTCAGGAAGTACCCGGAAGCCTCCCCCGCCCCCTTCCAAGGAGGGGAGAAATAGCGTGCAGACCATCATTCATAATGCCACAATTGTCAACGAGGGACGCATCTTCAAGGGTGCCGTCCTCATCGACGGTGACCGCATTGCCGAAGTCCTCGAGGACGAAGTTTCCATTGCCAGTTATTCATCATCAACCATCAATTCCATCGACGCTGAAGGCTCGATGCTCCTCCCCGGCATCATCGACACCCACGTCCATTTCCGCGAACCCGGACTGACACACAAGGCCGACATCGCCCACGAAAGCCGTGCGGCATTGGCAGGCGGAGTCACATCAGTGATGGACATGCCCAATGTCAATCCTCCCACCACAACCTTCGGACGCTGGCAAGAGCGCATGGCCCTGGGCGCACGCGAGAGCCGCGTCAACTATGCCTACTACATCGGCGCCACCAACGAATCTTCAATTCCCGATTCTCAACCTCCCATCCCCATCAAGCTTTTCATGGGCAGCAGTACAGGCAACATGCTCGTGGACAAGCGCGAAACCCTGCTCCGCATCTTCCAACATGCTGCCGAGCACCACCTGCCCATTGTCGCCCACTGCGAAGACACGCCGCGCATCAACGAACGCATGGCAGAGGCCAAGCAACGATGGGGCGAAGACCCTCCAGTGGAACACCATCCCTGGATTCGCGACGAAGAAGCCTGTTATCGCTCCTCCACTCTCGCAGTGGAAATGGCACACAACACTGGGGCGCGACTCCACATTGCCCACATCACAACCCATCGCGAACTGACATTGCTTGGCGGCAACGTGACGGGAGAAGTCTGCGTTCCACACCTCCTTTTCTGCGACGAGGACTACCCTACCCTGGGCACCCGCATCAAATGCAACCCTGCCGTCAAAAGCCGATGCGACCGCGATGCCCTGCGTCGCGCATTGGCCGATGGACGCCTGCTGACCGTTGGCACCGACCATGCCCCTCATCTGCTCTCAGAGAAACAGGGCGGCTGTGCCCGTGCCGCATCAGGCATGCCCATGATTCAGTTCTCCCTCGTCAGCATGTTGGGATTGGTGGACGAAGGCGCGCTCACACTCGGTCGCATGGTCGATGCCATGTGCCATCAGCCCGCCCTCCTCTTCGGCATTCAGGACCGTGGTTTCATCCGCAAAGGCTACAAGGCCGACCTTGTCCTGGCAAAGCCCGAGGCATGGACCCTGCAACAGGGCGACATCCTCAGCAAGTGCGGCTGGAGTCCGCTGGAGGGCCACACTTTTTCGTGGCGCGTATGGCAGACCTACGTCAATGGACAGCTTGCCTACGACAAAGGTAACATCGACGACTCCATCCGCGGCGAAGCACTCACGATGATGCACAACGCATAATGCCCCTTATTGCCGGCTCAAAGTTTGCCTCCCACTTCCTATTTCATTTTCTGCATCATCTGTCG
>CACZRZ010000162.1 GCA_902783655.1 uncultured Bacteroidales bacterium | reverse complement strand
CGCCACCGCCAACAGTTCCATCCGTTCCCTGCAACTCATCTCTGGCATGAGCGACCGTGAGACGCGCGACGACCTGCCCGACTATGGCCACCTGCCTCACGGCAAACTCCAGGGCGACACCATCCGCTCTGCCCGCTTCTTCATCGGATTCTTCGACGACTGGCGCCTGGGCATGGAAACCTTTGCCGACGCCTGTGCCACCGTGCGCCCGGCCATGTCGAACTGGAAGGAGGGCACCCCCTTCGGCTGGCAGAGCTGGGGTGTGCTGGCCGACAAGAACTCCTACGAGACCGACATCGAAATCTCCGACTATTTCGCCCAAGTCTTGCAGCCCGGCGGCTTCCAGAATTCCAAGGGAAACATCGTCATGAGCCTCGATGCCTCTGACGGACACTCCGACCAGCAGAAGCGCAGCTTCATCGCCCACTGCAAGGACAACCACCAGATGGTGGGTTGCTACTCCACACCCTTCTCACTCTGGTGGGACGAAAACAGCATCAACAACTACTACATCTCCTGGATGAAGGACGGAGAGCGCGTCACAGGAGTCATGCGCGACGCCGTCCTCAAAATCAACGGCAAACCCGTCAAGTACGATGGTGCCTACTGTGCCGACCCCACACACCCCGTGACGAAACAGGGCATCGTCAACTTCGTACGCGACCAAGCCGCCAAGGGCATCCGATGGATCAAGGCCGACTTCCTCAACTGCGGCATCATACAGGCCGACAGCTACTACAAGGAGGGCATCACCACCGCCGTCGAAGCCTACAACGACGGCATGCGCTACCTCCAGCAACAGTGTGAGAAGTACGACATCTTCATCGCCCTCTCCATCGCCCCACTCTTCCCACACGGATATGCCAACTCGCGACGCATAGCCTGCGACACCTGGGGACAGATCGGGCACTCGGAATACTGCATGAATGCCATCTCTGGCGGATGGTGGACCGACCGCCTCTACCAGTACAACGACCCCGACCACCTGGTGCTCATCGGTGCAGGTGACCAGGTCAGCAACACACTGGGCGAAAACCGTGCCCGCTTCACCACAGGAGCTGTCACAGGCATGATGCTCGTGGCCGACAACTTCAGTTCCTCCGACCGTTCGGGCCGCGGCAACAACGCCCTGAGTCGCCAGCGTGCCCAGCAGGTGATGCTCAATGCCGACATCAACCGCATGGCCGACCTCGGACGCTCCTTCCGACCCCTGTACGGCCACAAGGAGTACGACGGACAGCACGACCATGCCCAAAGCCTCTTCGTACAGCAGACCGACTCGTTTATCTATGTTGCCGCCTTCAACTACACCTCCACGTCACTCTCCTACACCATTCCCCTCTCCGACCTGGGCATCGCAGGCGAGGAGGAAATCTCCGAATCCGAGGAACTATGGATGGGCGAGGCCGTCAGCGTGCGCAACCATCGGTTCACCATCTCCGTTCCTGCCAAGGACGCTCGCGTGGTGCGCCTCCGCCTGGCACATCCCCAGACGGATGCCATCCGACAGCACCACTCGTCCGCAGCCGTCCTTCGCACCCAGGACTTCGACCTCCAGGGCCGCCGCCTGCCTTCCGACACTCTCCATCGCGGCCTCGTCCTGCGCCAGGCCACTTATGCCGACGGCACCACGACGACCCAAAAGCTCATGTTGCGATAGACGAAAGCACGACCCAGTTTTATCGACGCGTCGATTGAGCTTCAACGACGTGTCGATCCAACGCAAACGACGCATCGATTGAGGTCAATCGACGCGTCGTCTGTTTACATACCATAAAAGGCCTCACGAATGGGGCTATAACCCATCCCCGGCGGAGTGTATCACGACTTGCTGTCCAGGACGCAGGCTGACGTGCCACAGACCGTCGCGCGGAACGATGGTTTCACCGTCGAGTGTGGCTTCGTAGCAGCCCCTTTGGGGAATGACGATGGAGAGAGAGGTGGCAACGGTGGCCTTGACGGAGGCCTCGGTGAGGCGTGACTCATGCCACTGGGCAGCAACCTCGGCTCCACCACGGATGCGCAGTCCACTGAAGCGACCTTGGCTCCAGGCCTGAGGCAGGGCAGGCAGGAATTGCAGAGCGCCGTTCTGCGTCTGGACGAGCATTTCGGCTATACCCGCTGTGCCTGCTGCGTTGCCGTCGAAGGCAAAGATGTCGTTCTCGGCTCCGGCAATGCCGCCAGGGGAGACGGTCAGGAGGTTCTCACGAGAGAGATAACCTTCCAGTGTCTTCACACTGCGATAGGCCTCCTCGGCATCGGCCAGACGGGCATAGACTCCGATGGCATTGGCACGGCTCCACTCAGTGTCCTCCCAGCCGTCGGCAGCCAGTCGGAGATCGAAGGTACGACGCACAGCCTGCGCGAGGCGGGGATGCTGCTGGAGGGTGATTTGCCCAAAGGGCCAGAAGCCCATGAGGTGGCTGGTGTGGCGATGGTTGGGATAGGGACGATCCCAATCTTCGCTCCACTCCATGATGCCGCCGTCGCTACCTATCTGATAACTGGGCAGCAGGGCGATGGCATGGGCCAGCGAGTCGGCAAAGGCCTTGTCCGTGCCGAGAATGCGTGCGCTCTGAAGTGTGGCGTTCAGGATTTCGTAGGCGAAGGTGAGGTCGCAGGTGGGCATCATGGAAGCCGAGATGTTCTGACCCTGGATGGAGAAGGCATTCTCTGGCGAGATGCTGGGACCGGTGACGAGATGGCCCGTGCGGGGGTCGATGGTCATGTAGTCGAGCAGAAACTCGGCATTGCCCTTCAAGAGGGGGTAGGCCACGGTGCGCAGGAAGCGACGGTCCTGGGTGTATTCGTAGTGTGTCCACAGTTGTGCAGCTATCCACGATGCAGCCGTGGGGTGCAGGCCCCACGCGATGCAGCTGGAGGGTGCCGTGTAGCCCCAGACATTGGCCGTGGTGTGGGCTGTCCAGCCCTTACAGCCATAGATGGTCCGCGCTGTGCGCTGACCGGGTGCCACCAGGGAGGCTATCCATCGGAACAGCGGAGCATCGCATTCGCTGAGGTTGCCCACGCCTGTTGCCCAGTAGTTTTGCTGGGTGTTGATGTCGAGGTGGTAGTCGTTGGTCCAAGGCATGGTACAGGCCTTGTTGTCGTTGAAGAAGCCTTGGAGAGCTATGGGCAGAGGGGAGTTCTCACGCGATGCGGCGATGGTCAGATAGCGCCCCATCTGAAAGAAGAGAGCGTCGAAGTCGGGGTCGGCAAGGCCTTTATCGGCCAGGCGCTGGCGCTTGTCGGTGGGGAGGTTTGCGACTGAGTCGCAAAACACAGGACTGTCTGAAACGCGAGCCGAAGGACTGACAGAACCGAAAGCCGAAGGGCCGCCCAGTGAGAGGCTGACGCGGCCGTAGATGGGGGCATAGTCGGCAACATGGCGGTCGCGCAGGCTATCATAGGACTTCGAGAGGGCAGCGGCCAACTCCTGTTCCAGGTCCTGCTTGTATCGGGGACGTTCGAAGTCGGTGCGCATGTCGATGATGAGCAGGGCTTCGTCGGCTCCGCTTATGCTGAGGTTCCCTTGTTTGACGGAGACCTTGCCTCCCTGAGCCTTCACGGAGACCTTTCCGGCGAAATGAACGCCTCCAGGACCGTGCATAGGGAAGAGGGCCTGTCCCTGGAAGCTGAGAGCGGAATTGACAGTTTCAGGGGCAATTTCCGTTGGCATGTCATTCTCTATGTTCAGGGCCAGGAAGAAGGAAACCTTGCCACGTTTGCTGGCAGCGAAACGATAGACGATGACTTCATCGGGATTGGAACTGAAGGCTTCGCGGATGTGGGTAACGCCCTGATGGCGGAACGTTGTGGTGACGATGGCCTTCGTGAGGTCGAGTTGGCGACGATAGCCAGTGACCCGTTTCTCATCGATATTGGGGAAGGTGATGATGAGATCGCCCAAAGGAAGATGTGTGCCGAAGGAGGTCTGGTTGCCGTTCAGGGCATTCCATGCCAGGTCGTTGCCCTCTTTCACCTTTCCGTCGAAGTACATCTGACGCAGGCTGTCGAGACGCTGACGGCCAAAGGGTTTGTCCTGGTCGGGATTGGGCTGACCGCTCCATAAGGTGGACTCGTCGATGGCTACACGCTCCTGATGGGTACCACCATAAATCATGCCTCCGAGCCGCCCGTTCCCGATGGGCATGGCTTGCATCCATCGGGTAGCGGGCTGACTATACCAAAGGACATCCGAAGCGGATGTCCTACTGGTGGTAAGCGACACTAAAAGTGTCAATACAAGAAAGATTGTCTTCTTCATCTTACAAGCTTGCGAACGGTGCCATCGGCTTCCTTCACTACGAAGATGCCACGACCACGACCTGTGGTAAGACGACCATCGGTGGTGAATACCTGTGTGCGGGCGGCTTTGGCAACGCCTGTTGCGATGTTCTGAACACCTGTCACGATGTCCTGACTGGTGGCGGTGAAGGCACTGCCCTGATAGGCATAGCTCACGGCCTGCACACCCACTTCGTAGGCACCCTCTGGAACATGGGGGAACACAAAGGTATTAGCCTCGCCCTCGCCATTGCCAAGAACGTACTGTGCGAATGCGGCATAACCCAGTTGCTTACCCGTCTGGGCATTGGCAGGCACACGCATGAACACCTTACCCGTCTCCTTGTTCTTCAGATATAGGTTGTACATAGGTTCGTTGCCATTGCTCATGGTCACGGCATCCCAGGATACGGTGATATTGTTGTCGTCGTCGATGGCAGCAGCCACTGTTGCGGGAGCCTCGGGGGCCAGAATCTGATAGTCGGAAGTATTGAACGACATGAAGGCATTGTCGCCATCGTAGCGGTTGCCGTCCTCCTCGGTCTTCCAGGGTGCGCCGCACCAGGCTGCTACAAAGTAGTCGAACTGACCATCACCGTCGAAGTCGCCGAAGGTGCCCTGTTCGCTACAGCGCCACATGCCGTTCTCGTTGGGCTGTCCCTCGTGGGTAGCTTCCATGTGATAGTTGCCGGCAGCATCGCTGAGGATGTAGTCGACACCCCAGTCGCCAAGGAATTTGGAATGACCGGAGGTGACGATGTCAGCATAGTCGTCGCCGTTGAAATCGGCCATGAAGAAGAGACGGTTGCCTGGGTCGCCGATGCCCTGTTCGAGATCGAAGGTCTGGAACTTGATACCAGCCTCGTCGCTGACGTTCAGCATGACGATGGAGCGACGGCTGCCGCTGATATCGCCAGCCAGGTAGATGTCCATTTTACCGTCCTGGTTCCAATCGACGGGAGTGGAGATGATGTTTTCTGAACCATACTTGGAGAGCAGTTCACAGGTAGTGGCCTGTTCTTCGTTGATGACAAGGGTGTGGGTGATGTCCTGGAACTCGCCATTGCCGAGGTTCTTGTACATGTGCCACCACCAACCGCCACGGCCTTTGCCTTCGGGAGCGCCGTCCACGCCATCACGATAGCCGTTGACATAGAGGTCGAGCCAACCGTCACCATCGAGGTCGATGAATGCCACAGGGCCGTGCGACAGGTTGATGAGGCCTTTGGTGGGATGCTCAAAGTCCCATGCGCCACCTATCTCGATGCCGTCATCGTCGTACTCAGCCACGTATTCGTATTCGCCACGGATGTTGATGTCGTTCTCCAGAGGCATGGGGTTGAAGATATCGTTAACCACCTCGAAACCAGCCTCGCCCCCCTTGTTGCGGAGCAGACGAACGAAGCGTCCAATGGTGGAAGCGCCCTCGATGAGCAGGTCGGGATAGCAGTCGCGGTTGTAGTCGCCCACGGCAATGTGGTAGTTCTCCTGACCCTCGTTCAGGGTGCCATCGGCCTCATAACCCAGCGAGGCCAAAGCCTCGTCTTCAACAACAGTGAACGTGCCATTGCCATTGTTGCGGACGAGCACGTGTCCACGCTTTGTGCCAGTGTCGTTACCACCGCCATTGGACACGAGGATGTCGAGCAGGCCATCCTGGTTGTAGTCGAACGTAATGCTGCCACGTCCGTGTGCAAAGTTGGGCAGACCGTTCTTCATGCCCGTGGCACGGGTCTTGGTCTCTGTCTTGACGGTGCCGTCTTCGTTCAACTCGGGCAGCCAGTTGCCTTCTCCGTCGGTCTTGATGTTGCCCTCCTCGTCGCGCTGCCATACGGTATCCTCGTAGTCCTCGTAAATCATCTCAGTGTCCATCACGAACTTGCCTTCGCCAAGATTCTTGATGAGGAAACCGCCGGAGGTCCAGCCGTTGGCCCACGATGTGCCGCTGTAATAGATGTCGTAACAGCCATTGCCCGTGAAGTCGCCCCAGATGGGCACGGTGCGATGTGTCTGACGCAGTTGTTTCGACATTTCCTGATCGAGCTGGAAGGTGATGCTGTAACCCTCCTGTGCCTGAATTGTCGTGGATGCAGTCATTGCGGCTGCAATAGCCAAAGCCTTAAGCGTAAAGTTTTTCATACGATTTGTGTATTAGGTTAGAAATTTGTTAGTTCAACGATGCAAAGTTAAGGTGTTTTTATTACATAAGTATAATACGTTTGCTCCTAAGATTGCAACAAATGCTCAAAAAAGCCCCTTTCGCGATGAAATGGAGCTTTTCTGCATATCTTCCAGTCTATTTGAGCCACCATGCATTGGTGTCGTTCAAGCGGGTACGCATGCTTTCGCTGTCCTCGAAACGGCGGCAGACACGTTCGGCCGCGAAGGCTGGCCACTGGTCTCGATGGCGCGAAATGCGCAGAAGGTCGAAGAAGCGATTCCCCTCAAAGGCCGTCTCGGCAGCCATCTCCTCCAGAATCATGTCTTCGACGACGAGAATGCTGTCCTCCAGCGAGGCTTGTTGCCCTATGACATAGTTATCCTTGTCGAAAGGCACACCACGCCCCAGGCCTCGACGGGCCGTGCCTACGTTTTGGTTGCTGCCGTTGGCGTGTGCCCAGGAGAAGTTGGTGTAGGGTTCGCCCTGCAGTTCCCATGGCTGCACCCGCTGGTTGTCAAACAAGGTTTCTTCCGTCAGTCCGTACTTCAGTGTTGCGAAGGCCAGTGACGGCTTGCCCAGCCGGTTCAGGGCTTCTGCCAGCCGAAGATAGACGTGAGGCGTGCGCAGGAGGGGAATCTGGCGTGTGAAATTCAGCGACGGATTGGCTTCGTTCTCAGGGTCATAGCCACTGCCGTCAGTCGTCTGCGCCAGATTGTACTTGTTGATAAGCAAGATGTCCTGGTTGCTTTGGAAGGAGAAGGTGCCATAGGTCGAGGCCTGAGAACGTCCGCTGCGGGTGATGGCCTGGCCTCGGAGGTCGTTCAGGAAGTAGGCACCTACGGTTTGGCCGTTCACAGGAGTGAAGAAGAACATACGGCGGCTCATGTCGTCCACAAACGACTGGGCAGGCACGATACTGGGCACCGTGTTGTAGGCCAAGCGGAGGAGTGAGGGATGATACCCGCGCGCATCGCTGTTGTAGGCCATCTGGAATATCATTTCTCCCGTGTAACTGCCGGCGTGGTTCATCGTTGCCTCGGTGCGTGTGTTGGTGTTCCAGTCGTTGCTATAGCCCTCGCTGATGGTCAGTTGGTGGTCGTAGATATAGCCATAGTAAAGTTGTGCAGCCTCAGCATAGTGATTGAGGTAGAGATGCAAGTCGGCCAGCAGCAAGGGGAGTGGGACGAACATGCTGCGCGTCTGGATTCCGTCCACTGCGCCATAGTCCAAGGCCCTTATGCCGAGGTAAGGCGTCAGGTCGTCGATGAGCAGTTGTGCCACTTCGTCTATATTCTTCACCGGATAGTCGTTCAGTGTACTTTCCAGGCTGAGCAGGGGTTGCTGGATGTAGTTCACCTTGCCAAAGGTCAGAGCCATCTGCCAGTAAGTCCAGCCGCGCAGGGCTCGTATGGCGGCGTATTCGGGCAACATCACTTTGGTCTGATAGTCCACGATGGCAGTGTCCATCCGCTCCAGGGCGAAGTTGCAGTTGTTGATGACTGCATAGTAGTCCCTGCGGTCGGCATACAGGTTGCCCTCCCCTATGGCGAAGTTGGCCACGTCCTGCAAGTCCTTGTCGGCATCGGAGGTTGCCGCCATCAGGTCGCCACGCAGCTCGCCCAGCAGAACATAGCGTTCGCCCAGACGCTGGAACTGCGCCAGGATGCCCATCGCACTGTACAGCGAGTCGCCAGGACGCTCCATGTGCTCACCGTTGTCCACCACTATGCTGGTAGAATCTGTGTCGAAGACATCCCCGCAAGACGTGACGCAGAGGGAGCAGAGAAGACAGAGGGCACAGAGGAGTGTGCTCGTCTTACTTATCATATATTTTACCGTGTTCATCATTCCTTTTTCTTTATATCGTGAATCATGCATTGAATTAGAGATTAATCTTCACACCCAGTTGGAACGAACGTGAACTGGGCACCAAACCGGCATCCACACCCTGATAAAGCACCGACGAGGAGAGCGAGAACTCTGGGTCGGCCCCCAGGTAGGGCGTGAGCGTAAAGAGGTTGTTGGCCGAAGCCCAGACAGAAACGCCCTGCAGGGCGGAGGTGCGCAGGGGGATGTCGTAGGTCAGGCTCATCTGGCTCAGTTTCAGGAACGAGGCATTCTCCACCCAGCGGTCGCTCTGCCGGCTGTTGCCCATGGGGTCGGCATAGGTTGCACGAGGGATGTCCGTCACCTGTCCGTCGGCCGTCCAACGGTTCTCCATCGCCGTGGTCTGGTTGTACAGGGTGCTGCCCGACTCCAATTGCTGTCGCAGGGCATTATAAGCCTCATTGCCCAGGCTGTAGGAGAACGTGCCGCCCAGGGTCAGGCGTTTCCATCGGAGTTGCAGGTTGAAGTTTCCGTAGATGTCGGGATTGGGATTGCCCAAAACCACGCGGTCCCGGTTGTCGATGATGCCATCGCTGTTTTGGTCGGCAAAGCGGACATCACCAGCCCGGAAAGCCACCCTTTCTCCGTTGTCGGCCATCACGGCAAGTCCGTCGGCAGCGGCAGCGGCTGCATCGGCATACACACCATTGGTCTTCCAACCATAGAAGACGCCCACGGGCTGCCCCACGGCCGTCAGTATCGTGGCTCCTGCCACATCGGTCGTGAAGTCTCCGTTCCTCAGTTCCCGAACCTTGTTGTTGTAGTGGCCGATGGTTGCACCGATGCTCAGCTTCCAGTCCCTGCGGTCAACCAGCCGTGCCTGCGTCGCCGCCTCAAAACCCCGGTTGGTCAGTTCGCCGTCGTTGTCCCAGTAGCGCTGCATCCCGGCCACGTCGCGCAACTGCTTACGGGTAACCAGGTCGCTCGTACGTGCCCAAAAGACGTCGGCACTCACCTGCCAGCGATTGTGCAGTACGGACAAGTCCAGGCCCACGGAGGCCCTGCGTGTGGTTTCCCACTTCAGACCCTCGTTGCCGATGTTGGCAAGGTACAGTCCCGTTGCATCCTGCACAGGGGCGGCCGACAGGCGATAGGTCCGGTTGGCAAAGAGGGGGAGTCGGTCGTTGCCCGTCTGGCTCAGTGCCACGCGCAGCTTGGCCTGGTCGATGCCACGCAAGGGACGCATCCATCGTTCGTTGCTCAGCAGCCATGCGGCCTGCACGCAGGGATTGAAAGCCCAGCCCGCGCCCGCCATCTTCAGTCCGCCAGCCTCCGCACCATAGCGCGAAGAAGTGGAGAGTTCCAAGCCCAGGTCGAGGAAGTATTTGTTCAGACGGGCATAGTTGGCGGTCAGCAGCCATGCGGCATCGCGTTCCTTGTGGTTGTCGCCTTCCGTCCATCGCAGACGGCTGTTTGTGTTCGAGAGGGCACGCATGAAGTCGGAACCCGTGTTGTAGCCCATGCCGCTGTTCCACTTATAATAGGTATTGTAGAAGCGGCCGCCCAGGGCCAGGCGCAGGTCGTTGCGATACGAGTCCAGCACAGTCCAGTCCAGCCGTCCTTCGCCGCTCAGGGTGCTTTGCCTTGCCATCAGGTTCGACACCATGTTCAGGGCCATATTGTACACCTCGCCCTGTTCGTTCAGCAGGGGCATGTCGGCCACACCATGGTCGGGCAGGAAGATGTCTTCGGCCACCTTGTCCCAGGTCAGTCCCAGCAGGGCGCTCAGCTTCAGGCGGTCGGTGAAGGCATACGACGGACGCAGGTTCAGGTTGAAACGGTATTTGTCCACATCGGGCAGATTGTCGCCGGTCAGGGCAATGGGATTGCCCACGCCCAGTTCGTCGGCATCGTTCATGCGACGGGTCTCCTGCCCTTGCAGGTTGTGCTGCCAGGGACCATAGAGCGGAGACTTGAGCAGCGACAGGCAGGCAGGATTTCGCACCTCGTCGAGTCCGTCGAAGTTTACCCTTGTCATGGTCTGGGCGTATGCGATGTCGGCGGCCAGGAAGAGCCGTTTGGTCAGGTGAATGTCGCTGTTGAAGCGCACGTTCAGCCGACCGAAACTGCTACCATCTATATTGCCGCCGTTCTTGCCGTAGCCGAGCGAGAAACGATAGAGGGCAATGTCGTCGCCGCCAGCCACATTGATGCCATAGTTCTGCATGAAGGCCGTCCGATTCACCTCGCCCAGCCAGTCGGTCTGCTGGTGGCAGTCCCAGTAGTACGACTTCGTAGGGTCGTTCTCTGTGAAATGTAGTTGATTGCGGTCGTCCGCCTTCAGTCCACGCATGACATCGGTGGCATATCGTCTGTATGCCGGAGCCTGCATCATGGGCATCGACTTGAAAGGGGTCTGGAAGCCCATAGAGACGTTGGCCTCTATCTTCGTGGCCATGTCTCGGGCACGTTTTGTGCTGATCATCACCACGCCTGCAGCACCCTTCGAACCCCAGATGGCCGACCCGTCGCGCAGCACCTCCACACGTTCGATGTCGTCTGGGTCAATCATGTTCAACGGGCTGTTGTAGTAACCCTTGACGGTCGTCTGGGCATCTTCCTGCATCTGCCATTCCACCCCATCGACAATGAAGAGGGGCTGACTGCTGAGGTTGATGGACTGCAGGCCGCGAATGAAATACGTTTCTCCACTGCCAGGCTGACCGCTCTGCCGGATGGCATGCAGGGGACCGTCGATGTGGGGATTGAGCATGGAAGGTGTGACATAGTCCGACTGGTCGAGGATACGGATATCGACTTCCGTTCGTCCCTGCAGGGCCACCACCTGACGCTCGCAGCCTGGAGCCGTAACAATCAGGGGGACATCCAACGAGGGAAGCTGGATTTCGTACGTTCCGTCGTCGTCCGTCATGGCACTCACCTTCAGGTTTGGCGATGTCAGGCCGACACCCGCAAAGCCTTCGCCCGTAGAGGAACGTACCACGCGGCCGCGGACAGTGTATGTCTCTTGTGCACTGACCGTTGTTGCGACCAGCATGGCCGTGCAGAGCAATATAAGGTTTATCGTTTTCATGATTCGGGATTTATTCGGTAACAGGAACTAAACGCACGCGGTCGATGCGGAACTTGCGGACGTAGCCGTTGCGTGCATCGGCAGACGTCACCTTGGTCTGGACCTTCAGTGTGGTACTCGGTGTGATGTCGAGTGCGGCATTGGCAGGCTGCACCTTCCACATGCCGTCGCAGAAGTCGCTGACGGGCAGTTCTATGCCGGAGAAGGCCTTCACCGTGATGATGCCGGGAAGGGGCACTCCATCGGCATCCGTGCCAGTGATTTCCACAGGTGTGTTCTGGTTCTTGGCTGTCGAACGTCCGTTGGCTCCACGATACATCAGTTGGAAGGTCACCTTCGTCTTCTCCCCTGCCAGATTCTCGCCGTCCACGATGGGATTGACGAAATCGACATAGACGTCATATCGGGTGGCCAGGACATTGGCGATGTAGAAAGTGGAACCACCGTCGATGTTGCCACTCGATGCTTCCAGGTAACTGCCTTCGCTGATTCCCTGCACAAGGCTGTTGACGTCGGTCGTGCGGACATAGCAGTTGGTGCCCGATATGGCCACGCGACTGTCCATGTCCTCGGCTTCGGTTACGAGTGTATGGTTCCAGACGCAGGAATCGTTCGGGTTGATTCGGTCCGTAGCGATGTAGATGACACCATTCGAACCCTCGATGCGTTCGTAGCCTGCCAGATATTCGCTGACGGGCTTGATGACCTGCCCTGTAACGGTGACGAGGCTGTCAGCCCCTTCGTTGATGATGCCTCGGAAGGTGAGCCCTCCCAGAATGGCCTGTCCTGCCTGCACTTGTCGCACACTGTCTGCGGCCTCGGCATTGCTGTCGTACGGTGTGAAGGCATGTGCTATGCGTTCCAGCTCGGCCTGCCAGGCAGCATTGGCTGGGAGAATCATGGTGAAGAGGGAATCCTCGTCGGCGAGGTCGCCTATGCCATACTTCGGGTTTTCCAACAGAGGATTGTAGTCCACAAACACGCTGTCGTAACTGGTCGAGCGTTTCTCGTCGTACACCTTCTCGTCGAACTGCGCCACGAAGGCCGACACGTCCGAGAAGCGTCCGTCGGCATCCATCAGTTCGCGGATGTTGTATTTATAAGGAATCTGCGTCGAGAGCTTGTGCAGCAGTCCGTTCTGTGCCGCGATGTCGCCTTTGGCTATGCTGGCTCCGTTGAACAGCATGGGGCTGGTGTATTGCATCGTCTTCCCGTTGAGCATCACGACGTTGCCCGTCGTCGAGGTCGGATTGCTGAATCGGGCCACATGGTTGTAAACCAGACGCATGGTTGCTGCCTCGTCGTTCAGGTCAAGACCACTGAGTGCCGCATCAGACGGTGCCCATACGGTATAGGTCTGGTTGCTGCGCAGGGCCTCGTCCATGCCTGTTTGCTTCAGGGCCTTGCAGAAGATGCCGAGCCCGCCGTCGCCCTCGATGATGTCCATCAGGCTCTGCCGGCTCACGTCCTGCCGATGCCCGTAGTGGTCGTCCCATTCGCTCTGGCAGGCGGAGAAGGCCGTCAGCCCTAAGAGCATGGTGCCCATGACTATAATGGTGTTTCTTTTCATCTTTATATGCTTTGGTTTTTATCGATATTAGGTTTCAGCCTGTCCCATGTATGGGAAACGCTTTTCCCATGCGTGGGAAAAGCTCGTCCCACGCGTGGGAAAAAGGGGTATGATATTTACTCTCTGTCCTCGTCTCGTATCAGGTCAACGGGAATGTACTCAATGTAGTCGGCATGGAACTGCCGGCCGCCGCCCTTGTCGTCCATGTTCTTGGCGCGGAAGTAGTGGTAGCCATAGTCTTGGAACAGATACTGTCCGATGATGATACGCAGGCAGGCCGACATGTCGCGCAGCGATTTTCCGCCCTCCTGTCCTGTGTACATGCTGGTGGGGGCCTTCATGTAACCGTGGTTGCGCATCATCTTGTCGTTCTCGATGCCGTCGTCGCTGGTGTCCTCGTCGTGAACATAGCCGATGCGTGGGTCGTTCTCCGCTCCGTTGTATCCTATGGTCAGGTCCACAGGTATGCCGGCAATCTGTCCGTCGATGAAGAGCTGTGCGATGCCGCGCCAGTTCTCGGCACGGTAGCCCAGGCGAAT
Source organism: uncultured Bacteroidales bacterium (assembly GCA_902783655.1). GTDB lineage: Bacteria > Bacteroidota > Bacteroidia > Bacteroidales > Bacteroidaceae > Physcousia. Next base: position 11,798 of record CACZRZ010000162.1, on the reverse strand, counting down.
CTCATAGTTGCCAGGCGGAACGGGCAGCATGCGCAGGGTGAAGTCGTACATGGGACCGGCTATGAGCATCTCGTCCGACTGATAGTTGGTCCATCCGTCCGATGCCCAGAGGGTGAGGTCGGAGCCCGTGTTGTACTTGAAATAGTCGCCGCAGAAATCCTGGGGGAAGGCACGGGCGCTGGAAAGGAAGTCCCAGTTCCAGCGGATGTGGTTGTTGGTCAGCTGTGGTGGCACGGCATAGAAGTCGAATCGGATGCGCTTGTGCAGCACGTCGCCGGTCATCACTTCTTCGTCATAGACGAGCAGATTCTGCAGCGTGTGGATGTAGCCGTTCATGGTCTCGATGTTGCTGGCCGACTCGTCCAAGCGTACACTTTTGCCGTTGCGCTGGCGGTTGATTTCGGGCCCTGCCTTGATTTCTATCAAGCGATAAGGAAGCATCGTCTCGTAGTATTCGTAGGCCTTCGCACGATAGGTGGGGGCGCAGGCAAAGCCCGTATAGACGAAGGAGCCTGTGTTCATCTGACGGTTCAGAATGTGGTAGGCAATGAAGCGGTGCAGGGGGTTGCGGTCTGACGTGTAGAGGCCGAGGTCGTCCGAACCATACCACTGGCGCGCAAACTGTTCGACGGCAGACAGGGTGTCGGTGCCCGTTATGGTCAGACCTGCCTCGCGTAGCACGGCATCCGTCTCGGCAAACACAGTCCAGCCCAGTTTGCAATGCTCGTAGTGGCCCTGCGAGGGGTCCTCGCTGTCGTAGTCGGCCGGTCCTGTATAGTCGGGGTCGTAGAGGTCGGACATCTGGTCGTTGAAGCCTGTTGCATCAAAGGCACGGGCAAAGATGCTGAAAGCCTCGCGCTGGCAAAGTCGCTGGAGGAAGGTTTCTTCCGAAGGTTCAATCACATGGTCCACCACATGCACCACACCATTGTGCACCTCGTTGTCGGCACTGACGATGGTGGCAGCACTGTTCACCATAATCTCGCGCTGTCCCAGGTCGTTGGTGACAAAACTAATCTGTATCGTGCGGTCCTGCATGCTCAGCAGGGAGGTGGCGTTATTCGTGAAGTCGGTGGTCAGGAACTCCTGCGAATTGTTACGGATGGTGCTGCTATAGACCACCTTTTGCATGTCCTCCACGGTCAGGTTTTCCCAGGTTTGTCCACGCTCCTGCAACCATTGTCCGATGGCTTGGTTCGTGGGCGGGAAACAGGTGAAGTGGCCGTAGATGCTGAGCAGGCTGACGTTGTTTGTGGCCTCCAGCATCTGGTAGAAGGAGGAGAGTTCTGGTGTGTGTTCACAGAAACTGGCCACGGTCTCGCCCGTGAAGGTGTACATGGCATCGTCCTTTATATCGTCGCTGTTGCAGGCGACAAGTGTGGCGGCTATGGCCACAAGCAAGGCTATGCGTCTAAATATCTGATTCATGGCTTAGCGTATTATGTCTGACGTTGTTTCGTAGAATCGGTTTTGCTTCAGCAGTGTATTGGCTCGCAGTTCGTCGCTGTTGATGGGCATGTAGATGGCATCCACGTCATTCAGCTTCGGACGTATGTCGGACCACATGCTCACTATCTCCTCGTACTTGCGTCGCAGATAGGTCTCGAGCACCTGGGTCGGGGTGCCCTCGCGGCGCATACGGCGCATGAGGTCGAAGTAGCGCTTGCCCTCGAAAAGGAACTCACGCTGACGTTCGTCAAGTACCAGGTTGCGCACTTCCGCCTGACTGTTATAGTTCCCTGTCAGACTCCCGGCCTCCAGGTCGGGATTGGCACGGTCGTAGGTCAGGCCGCACAGGCGCACAGCCTCTTGCAGGTGGTCGGTTCCGCCCAACTCCGCAAGTGCCTCGGCCTTCATCAGATAGATGTCGGGCAGGCGATAGAGAATCCAGTTGCAGTTGGCATCGCCCCACACGAAGTCGGCTTCACGGCCCATGACGTTGGTCATGTTGGTGCGCAGGGCTGTGTACTTCTTGATGGCATAGAAGGCACCGGCACTGACGAAGGCGTTCATGCGGCGAAGGTCGCGCTGGGCAAGGAAGAGGTCGCGGCTGCCACCGACGTTTGAGAAATTGTAGCTCGACAGACATGCGTCGGTACTGTTGTCTCCGAAGAAGTCGCGCACGGCAGTGTTCTGGTTGTTTTGGTCAAGTTGCAGTTCCCAGATGCTCTCGTCGCTGTTGCCTGTGAAGAACACGTTGCCGAAGTAGTTCGAAGGACGTTCCAGCGCGATGGGGTTGGTGGTCGTCGTAAGCACCTTGTCGCAGGCATCGATGCAATCCTGGTAGCGATTGAGCCAAAGGGCGATGTCGGCCTCCAAAGCCCAAACGGCCTTTTGGGTGATACGACCTTTGGTATAGGGGACATTCTCGGTCCACAACACGGGAGCCTGCATGTCCACGGCCCTCAGGTTGGCCAGTTCCTGTGCCAGTATCTCGTCACTCTCGGTCTGGGCCACAAGGAAGGGATGGCTGTCGTCCTCATAGGGCTCAGTCACATAGGGAACATCCTTGAACGTACGTACCAGGGCGAAGTAGCAGAAGGCACGTATGGCCTGGGCCTCAGCCAGGTGCTGGCGTAGTTCAGTCGTGGAGTAATCGGGATCTTCCTCCTGTACGGATGGTGCATTGGCCATGAGGGTGTTGCACTGATTGATACAGGTATAGAACTGGCTCCAGCGGGTGTATTCGTTGGAGGCAGTGATGTTGGCCGTGAGAATCTTGTAGATGTTGTCTTCGCGGTTGCGACCGTCCAGCACATTGTCGCCACGCAGTTCGCCCCAGACGAGCAGTCGCTTGATGACACCCTGGTCGGCCAAGGTGCGATAGCACGCCCCCATGGCACCCTCTACGTCGCCCTTCTTCTTCCAGAAGTCTTCGCGAACCATTTCGCTCTCGGGGGGTGTCGAGAACCAGCCCTCGCAGGAGGCCGTCAGGCTCAGCGTGGCCAGGGCTATGATGATATGTTTTGCTTTCATGTGATTCTTAACTCTTAATTCTTAACTTTTAGAACCCTACCGTCGCGCCAAAGGTGAAGTACCGGGCGCGGGGTGTGCGGTTGTTGTCCTTTGCCACACCAAAGTCGCTGCCCCTGGGCGATATCTCCGGGTCTGCACCGGTGTATCTGGAGAGGGTGAGCAGGTTGTTCAGCGTCAGACTGAGCATGAGATTGTTCAGGCCTATCTTCTTGATGTGGTTGGCATCGAAGCTGTAGTTGACGGTGACCTGCTTCAGACGCAGGAACGAACCGCTCTCCACGAAGCGGTCGCTGGCCAGCCAGTTGTAGCCACTCTGGCAGAGGGCACGGGGAATCCCGGTGTCGTCGCCGTCCTTGCGCCAGCGCCAGTTGGTGGATGTGCTCTGGTTGCTGGTCGTGTACATGTTCTCGTTGTACATGCGTCCGTAGTTGATGACCTTCGACCCGAGGCGGAAGTTTGCCCATGTGTTGATGGTCAGCTTCCGCCAGCGCAGGGTGAAGCCGAAACCACCGTCCAGTTTGGGGTTGGAGTTGCCCAGATAGACGATGTCCAGCTCGTCGATGGTGCCGTCGTGGTTGATGTCCTCGTAGATGGCATCGCCCCCACGGAAACGATAGTTGGCGCGTCCGTAGTCAAAGTATATCGGAACGGTCTCGCCCTTGGCGTCCAGCACGGCATTGCCATTGGCATCACGCACAATGGGGGCATTGGGGCCGGAGACACCGGGGTTCTCTGCGACGCTGTACTTATCATACTGATAGACGCCCTTGTAGCGGAAGCCATAGATGCTGCCGAAGGAGTTGTTCACCTGGATGCGGAGGAGATAACTGCCATTTTCGGGAGTGAAGTCTGTCTGATAGGTGCTCAATACCATGAGGTCGAGTTCCTGGATGGTGTTGCGATAGTTGGAGAGGTTGAGGTTGACGTCGAACTGCCAGTCGCCACGTTTCACCATGCGATTGGTGGAGAACTCCAGTTCCCATCCGTTGTTGTCCATCGTGCCGGCATTGATGTAGCTGATGCTGCCGAAACCCGTGCTGGAGGGGATGGTTTGGTTGGCAAAGAGCAGGTCGGTGGTGCGACGGTGGTAGGCATTCAGCACCAGGCGATACTTGTAGTCGGCGAAACTCAATTCCAGACCGGCGTTGATGCTCGACGAGCGTTCCCACTTCAGGTTGCTGAGTTGCAGGCTGGCGGGCTTGATGGTGGGCATGTCGATGTAGTTGGAACCGTAACTGTCGTACCGGCTAAAGTAAAGGTATTCGTAGTCGGGACGGTTGCCCGTTACGCCCCATCCTACGCGGAGGCTTCCCTCCGAGAACCACTTCTCGCTGACCTTCTTCATCCATGGTTCGCTGGTGAATATCCATTTTCCCGATACGGAGGGGAAGAAGCCCCAGCGGTTGCTGGCACCGAAACGACTGCTGCCGTCCCAGCGGGCACTGGCATCAACGATGTAGCGGTCGAGCAACATGTAGTGGGCGTTCAGGAGGTAGGCCATGTTGCGCCCCTGGTTCTTGGCGCTGTAGAAGGAGTTTGCAACCATGTGACCACCGTTCGAAACATCGGTTGCCAAGGTAGAGGCCAGACCGTAGCGCTCGAACTGCTGTATCTTGCTGTGACTGACGTCCATCTGCCACGAGGCATAGAGCATCAGGCTGTGGTTGTCGCCTAGGCGAGGCACCCAGGTGAGGTTGTGGTCGGTGTAGATGGTCATGGCCTCGCTCTCGCGCTGATAACTGCGGTTCACCACACCGTCGGTCCACTGCTTCGTCGATGTCTCGCGCGGACGGAACTTCGTATCCTTCACATTCTCCGAGTCGAACTTGACGTAACCCTGATAGCGCAGTTTGCCACCTTCGTCGGGGTCGATGAAGTCGTAGCGCAGACGCAGGGTGGGCATGATGCGCATGTTGGTCTGTTGGTACGAGGCCAGACGGGCTATGGCGACGGGATTGGCCAGGTCCTTCTGGTCGGCGTTGAGCACGGAACTTTGTGCGATGTTGAAGTATTCGCCCGTCGGACTGCCATTGGCATCGCGGCGGAAAATGGTGGCGTTCGGCATCTTCTTGTAGGCGATGCTCAGCAACCCGTCCACCGAACCGTCGTTGTAGTTCTTGTCGTTGTCGGTGTATGTGATGCCAAACTCAGAAGCAAACATCAGGCGCTTCGATACGTTGTACTCCAGGTTCATGTTGCCTGTGAAGCGGCGCAGTCCCTGTTCGATGACGGTGCCCGTCTGCTTGTAGTAGCCCAACGACGTGCGGAAGCGGGCTCGCTCGCCACCGCCTTGGATGGAAATCAGATTGTCGTGTGTCCAGCCTGTCTTGCGCACGGCGTCCACCCAGTCGGTATTCTGCGTGAAGTTGTTGAAGTCGGCTGCCGTTCCGTAGGCATTGAGGAACTGCTGACGGTCGTAGCTGTACTCGGGGATGTTGACATCCTGCCTGTAGCTGTTGAAGTAGGCCTGCTTCATGAGCATGGTGTACTCGTCGCCGGAGAGCAGGGGCGTGCCCTTGGGCTGCCAGTTGCCGGAGAGCCGATAGCTGTAAGAGACGCGCGTAGGACCCGTGACACCCTTCTTCGTCGTAATGTTGATGACACCGTTGGCACCACGTGAACCCCAGATGGCGCATGCCGCTCCGTCCTTCAGCACTGTCACCTCGGCAATGTCGTCGGGACTGATGCACAGGAGGTTGGCAAACTGCTCGTTGTCGGCATTGGCAAAGTCGAAACCTTCGGTATTGCTTTCAAACGGGATGTTGTTGACCAGGATGAGTGGTTCGTTATTGCTGTTGATGCTGGTGATGCCACGGATGCGCATGGTCGTCCCGCTGCCCAGGTCACCCGAGTTCGCCACGATGTCCAGACCGGCTATGCGGCCTTGCAGGGCGTCGTCGATGCTGGTGATAGACACTCCCTCCAGTTTCTCTGTGGAGAAGCGCTGCATGGCACCAGTATATTCACGCTCAGGGACAGCCATGCCACCGGAACTGACCATACGGCTGGCTTGCACCACGAGTTCGTTCATTACGTTCTTTGTCTTCAGCGTCACGTTGAACTTGCGCTGGGCATTGATGGGAAGCGTCTGTCTGTTGTAGCCCACATAGCTGAATACCAACACATTGCCAGTTGACTTCACTTGCATCGAGAAGTTTCCGTCGAAGTCGGTGCGTACGGCCGTCACGATGCGCCCGTTCTTGTCTTGCTCGGCCACAGTGGCTGAAATCAGCCCGTCGGGCTCGTCGTCGCCCAGGACGCGACCCGTCACGATGGTCTGTGCGTGCAGTCCTGCCACACAAAGCAGGAGCACAAAAGAGGAAATTATTCTGTTCTTCATGTCCGGGTCTATTATTTGTTATAAGGCGCCACACGATTCACGGCATGGATGACGGCTCGGCTCGAGGCCAGGATATTAGCGGCCTTCTGCGGGTCTTTGTTATCGACAATAAGGTCGCGGGCCCACACGTTATAAAGTGCAGTGTCGTCGGTCATCACATGGGTGACGGACTCGTTTCCGAAGGCCAGGCCATCGGCCGAAGAAGTGACCGTGATGGGCTGGAACTGTCCGTTCGGCTTGCGTGCAGCCGTATAATAGGTTCTGCTCCACAAGCCTGTACCCACAGGTATGGCACCGTCGATGAAGTGGAAACGCAGGAAGTTGAGCATGTACAGGCAACGGGCTTTCTTCACAGCCTCGTTGTCCTCCAGCGATATGCGTTCCCATTCCCAGAGGTCGGGATCGGCATGGAAGGCTGCATCGATGGCTTCGTTGGTGGGTACTAATATGGTGTATCGGTAGTTGTTGAACGAGGTTACGATTTGGCCCACACCGCTCGACTGTTCGGTGGTCTGTTGGTCGAAGATGGCCTGCACGTCCTTGTCGTCCTTGAAGTAGGAGAAGACGTTGGGGTCGCCTTGCAGGAGTTCGAAGAAACGGCTGTACTGCGGATTGTCCTTGAGTGTCGTATAGACGGAGCGCATGGGGTCTTGCAGGATGCGGTCGATGAAGAAGGTGTGGCTGTTGGTAGTCACATAGATGCTGTCTGCAAGGCGCGAGGCAGGCAGGCCCAGTTCCTCGTCGCCCACACCGGCAAGTTCCGTCGAAACCCCGCTACCGCTGGTACGCTGGACCACGGAACCGCCCTTGGTCAGGTAGAAACGCTTGTCACCCGCATCCATGAAGCCAGACATGGGTTCGCCTTCGGTGTCCGCCACCACGATGTGCATATCCAGGATGTCGCGCAGACGGTTCTGGATGCGGCTTTGGTCGGCTGGAGCCGAACCTATGGTTTTCAGCCATGTGCCCTTCGAACCATCCTCTTCGACGCTATACACATCAACCAGGATGCGGTCGTTGACCACTTTGAAACCCCATATCTCCCGATTGTCCACGCCTGTGTTGGCATAGATGCTCCATGAGATGGGTTCAGCATAGTAACGAACAGCCGAATCGGTGGGCACGAGCAGGTTATACTGGTTCTCTAAGGAGCGCAGATACAGATGGAACTTCAGTTCGTCGTTCTCGTCGATGGCCGTTTTCATAACCCGCGTGATGGGCGAGGTCAGGGTTGGTGCATAGGCGCACTTGTAGTCGATGGGCGGGAATACAGTGTTGGTGAAATAAACCAGCCCGTTGCAGGCCTGTTGAGTGCCGACGACATATTCGCGCTTCATGTACATCAGGTTGCCCTTCTGGTCGGCCAGGTTGTCCCAGCCGTTGGGCAGCGAACCCACAAACGACTTCAGCTGGTGGTTTTTGATGAACTTGCAAAGCACATCGATGGGCACATTGTCCCACGTTCCATAGACCTTGCGCAGGAAAGCGCCGTCCGTGCTCTGGAAGTACGTCTTCATGGCCTCGTCGGTAGGTACGAACATCACTCCCATGTCCGTCGGGGCTCCCAGACGGTTGTAGGCAGGATCGAAGTAGAGCATCTTGTCGTCCGTCAGCGTTTCGGCCTCACGTCCAGCCATTTGGGGCGTCTGCGTACAGGCACCTGCCCCATTGTCGTTGAAGTAGCGGCGCACGAACACCGAGTCTGTCACATAGTCCGACATCTCATCGGCCCTTACCGTGGCATCGATGTCTGCATCGTAGTACGGAGCCGAGAATTTGTTCATCAGCCGGGCAAAGGTCTGGCTCTCCGTGTTCTGTTCTATCACTTCTGCCATGTTGGGCAGTGGAGCCACCACCTCGTCGGCAACGTGCAGGTAGCCATTCTTGCAGGTGACATTCTTATTTTCTTCCCGTACGCGCGCACCATTGACATAGAATCCCTTGCTTTCATAGGACCGGCCACCGCCTATCAGAGCCCAGTCGTCCTCGGTGATGCCCTGCTTCGCCATGAACCCTGGGGTGAATATCACGTCGGGACGGGCTTCGTTGTCCACAAGCCATGCACCGCCTCGTTCCTGGAAACGCGTCCACCATTCGGTCGTGGGCAGCGAGGCTACGGGGCGATACTGTATGCGGTCGTAGATGGAGGCCGAGGCATCACGCACGAGGGCTGCTCCCTCTCCGTCTTCGTCACTGTTGGAGTTGGGGATGTTTGCCAGCATTTTGTCCAGATAGGCCATGTTCAGCATCGAGGCATTGAAAAGATAGTTGGCCTGCGACCTCGACAGTTGCCCCACGATGTCCCTGGGCGAACTGCCCGTCAGTCCCTGCTGGGCAAAGTAGCGGGCATAGGCATCGTCGGTGGCTGGGAAGAGTGTCTTACTACCCGTTCGGGCCAGCATGTCGCTGTGTCCCAGTTTGTCGACAAATGCCAGGTAGGTGCCGTACTGCCCGTTCGACTGTAGCCAGTCATAGACATTTGCACCCAGCCACGTTGGTTCCTCGTTGTCGTAGGGGTAATCGTCCCGACAGGATGTCGTCACCCCTGCGACGGTCAGAGTCAGCAACAGACATTTAAGCAAAGGATGTTGCATGAGATTTAGGTATTAGTTGTTTTTAAGTTCGTTTTTCGAAGACAAAGTTACTTCTTTCTTTTATGAAAGAGGATTATTGATTGAAGCATTTTTTAGCACAAACGCTTCAACCCTCTATTTTCCTCCGGTTGGCAGCAGTTTTCCCTTCGGGTTAGAGGTGAGTTCGAACAACAGGGTTCCCCCCTCCATCAGTTGCTGATGCGAGAGCATCGGTGCATTTAATTTCTGCCCATTCCATCGGATATTTTTGACAAATATGGCATTCCGTCCCTGGCGTTTCGACAGTATGTGAACGTTTTTTCCATTGGGCAAAGGCAGCGTGGCCTCGGTCACCGAAGGGGCAAACAGCACGTACTGGGCGGAAGCGGGATTCAGCGGATAAAGTCCCAAGGCGGCAAAGACGTACCAGGCCGACATCTCGCCACAGTCGTCGTTGCCGATGTAGCCGCTCACCTCTGCATTGTACATCGTTCGCCGTATGTGGTCAACCAGTTGGTCGGTCTTCTGCGGTTGTCCAGCCAGGGTGTAGAGGAACGATACATGGTGGCTGGGCTCGTTGCCGTGGGCATAGAGTCCGATGAAGCCCGAGGCATTGTCGTTCTTCTCGCCACTGGTATCGCGACAGGTGAAGAAGAAGTCGAGCATCTGCACGAAGCGCTCCTTGCCACCGCTCAGGGCGATGAGGTCGTCCACATCGTGCTGCACCGACCAGCGCCATTGCCAGGCATTGCCCTCGGTGTAGGCCGAACCACCGTTGGCTCCGTAGCGCAGGGCATCGAAGCCTGGCAACCACTTTCCCAGGTCATCCTTGGGCTGGAAAAGTCCTGTCTCGGGGTTGTAGAGATTGCGATAGTTGTGGCTCAGCTTATCGAAATGTTCCTTCTCATCGGCCAAACCAAGACGTTCGGCCAGTCGTGCAGCGCACCAGGCGTCGTACGAGTCCTCCAACGTGATGCTCACGCTCTGCGTCTGCTGGTTCTCGGGCATATATCCCAACTGTTCCCACAGGGGCCAGGGTGAGTCGCGATGGGGTGTCGAGAGCGTCTGCCTAATGGCGCGCCAGGCACGCTGCTCATCGATATCGGGTACTCCTTTGCATATGGCCTCCACCAAAATGCTGACGGCATGGTTGCCTATCATGCAGTAGTTGTCCTCGCCCCACAGTTCCCAGATGGGCAGATAGCCGTAGTGTTCGGCGTGGTCGATCATGGACATCACCATGTCGCCTGCACGCTGAGGCTGTAGCAGGTCATAGAGAGCATGTGCGGCGCGGTAGGTGTCCCAGATGCTGAACATGGTATAGTGGGGATGGCCCTCGCGCGCTATCCCTATATTATAGTCAGCACGCATGTACTGGCCGTTGACGTCGTTGAAGACGCCCGGTTGTTGCATGGCATGATACAGTGCGGTGTAGAAGACGGTGGCCTCGGTCTGCGTGGCAAATCGGGCCTGTATGCCTGCCAGGGTCTCTTCCCATTGGTCGTTGGCCTCCTGGCGCAGTTGGTCGAAGGTCTTGCCATCGGCCTCCCGCTCACGGTTCAGACGGGCATTCTCCATGCTTACGGCCGAGATGCCAACTCGCGCCTCCAGTTGCCGTCCGTCGGGTTCGAAGGTCAGCGTCACCTTAATGTCCGTTCCGTTGGCCGTAAAGGCATTCGCCCCTTCATCTTCACTTTTTAACCTTTTAACATTTAACCCTTTAACCCCAAAACTTCTCCCGTCATTCCATCCGCTGTATGCTGTGATGGGGCGCGAGAAGCGGATGCTGAAGCAGACCTTGCGCAATGGTGCCCAGCCTGTGATGATGCGGAAGCCCTCCACCGTTTGGGCATCCACGATGCGCAACTGGGCACGTTCGATGCGGCGCCCCCAGTCGCCCTTCACGGCAGAATGGTCGAGGTCGAGATAGACGCATTGCGGCTTACCCTGAGCATAGGTATAACGATGCACGCCCGTTCGGGGTGTGGCCGTCAGCTCGGCTTGTATGTCATCGTCGGTCAGGTGCACACTGTAATATCCAGGGTAGGCTTGCTCCCTTCCATGGTCAATAGTGGCCACGCGCCGCTCCTGGCTCACGGGCAGCAGCAGTATGTCCATGAGGTCGGTAGCTCCAGTGCCCGAGAGATGGGTGTGTGAAAAACCATAGACACGCTCATCCTCATAAGCGTAGCCCGATGTACAGTCCCAGTTGGGTGCTTCTCGTGTGTCGGGCGACAGCTGCACCAGTCCGAAGGGCACCGTTGCGCCTGGGTAGTTACAGCCACGCAGGGCACCCTCAATGCGCCCTGTACCGATGAGAGGATTGACGTTTTTCGTCAGTTGTGCTGAGGATAATGCACAGGTAGCCACAGCTGTCAGCATAGCCACCATTGTGCGCAGTAAGTTCTGTTTCATGTCTATAGTGCTCAGTTTCTTGTTTCCGACTGCAAAACTACAAAAAACATGCCAGTCGGCCACGCCCCCCTTGCACCATAAATTATCACATTTGCTGCAAAGTGCTTGCAGCAAATTACCTCTATATCTCCACACAACTTATCCTCTAAGCCAGTCGCAGTTTAGTCAGATTATGAGTGGCCGCCGCCGCATATCCATGTCCTTTGCCAAACGTCTGCATTCCAGAATGGGCATCGACGCCAATCTCATTCTCGACTATGCGCGAAATGCGCCACGACAGTCAATGGCTTGGAGCCGGGGATTTCCCTGTCTGCGAGTTTCTGATAGATGGTCGCAAGGGGAATGTTGGATTACTCATATACATACACGATCCTTTAGTGGAATCGTGCCGCAAAGGAACCCCGTTATGAATCGGAGGACAAGCCACTTTTTAATAACAGGTGCATCACGAAACAATCACGCAGTAGAGCCTCGTTTTTGGCTGTTTTTCGTGG
>CACZRZ010000161.1 GCA_902783655.1 uncultured Bacteroidales bacterium | reverse complement strand
GTCCACACGGCCATAGGTGTTGAAGAACTCGCTAACGCCGTGACCCGTCTGGCCAACGACACCGGCAGAGTGGCTCTCGTCCACCATCACCAGGGCATCGTACTTCTCCGCCAGGTCACATATCTTGTCCATCGGAGCCACATTGCCGTCCATCGAGAACACTCCGTCGGTGACGATGATGCGGAAACGCTGAGCCTGCGCCTCCTGGAGGCACTTCTCCAGTTCCTGCATATCGGCATTGGCATAACGGTAGCGCTTGGCCTTGCACAGGCGCACACCGTCTATGATAGAGGCATGGTTCAAGGCATCCGAGATGATGGCGTCCTCCTCCGTGAACAACGGTTCGAACACGCCACCATTGGCATCGAAGCAAGCAGCATAGAGGATGGTGTCTTCCGTCTTGAAATAGTCGCTGATGGCAGCCTCCAACTGTTTGTGGATGTCCTGCGTGCCACAGATGAAACGGACGCTCGACATACCGAATCCACGCTGATCCATCATCTGTTTCGATGCTTCAATCAGACGTGGGTGGTCGCTCAGTCCCAAATAGTTATTGGCACAGAAGTTCAACACTTCCTGCCCCTTCACCTGGATGGCAGCACGTTGTGGGGTCTCGATGAGGCGCTCTTCCTTGTAGAGTCCGGCCTCGCGAATCTCGGTCAGTGTCTGGCTGAGATGTTCTTTCATTTTTCCGTACATGATAGTGATTTTATGATTTAAAGATTTCAAGATTTAAGGATTTACGCATACAAAGTTACATAAATATTTCGTAATTCCTAACTCGTAATTCATAATTATTTTGTATTTTTGTGCTGAAAACATACCTAAACATATATTAATACAATGAAAAACATCTTGGTCATTGGCTCTACAGGCCAAATAGGCACAGAGCTAACTCGCAAACTCAGAAAGATTTACGGCAGCAGTAACGTCGTGGCTGGCTACATAGCCGGTGCAGAGCCCCGTGGAGAACTGTTGGAAAGCGGTCCTGCCGCCATTGCCGATGTCACCGACGCGCAGCACATTGGCGACGTTGTGCGTGAGTACAAAATCGACACCATCTACAACCTGGCAGCCCTGCTCAGCGTCGTAGCCGAGTCGCGTCCCCGCCTGGCCTGGAAGATTGGCATCGACGGACTGTGGAAGGTGCTCGAGGTGGCACGCGAGAACAAGTGCGCCGTCTTCACACCCAGTTCGATTGGTTCCTTTGGCGCAGGCACGCCTCACGACATGACACCGCAGGACACCATACAGCGCCCGCGCACCATCTACGGCATCTCTAAGGTTACAACGGAGCTGCTCAGCGACTACTACCAGTTGAAGTACGGCGTGGACACACGTTCTGTCCGCTTCCCAGGCCTCATCTCCTACCAGCAACTGCCCGGTGGCGGTACCACCGACTACGCCGTAGAAATATACTATGCAGCCGTGCGTGGCGAGCGCTTCGTATGTCCCATTGCCAAGGGTACGCTGATGGACATGATGTATATGCCCGATGCCCTGAAGGCTGCCGTCAACATCATGGAAGCCGACCCTGCACGCCTCATCCACCACAACGGCTTCAACGTGGCCTCCATGAGTTTCGACCCCGACACCATATTCCAGGCCATCAAGGCCGAGCGCCCAGACTTCGAGATGACCTACGACGTTGACCCGCTGAAGCAGTCGATTGCCGACTCGTGGCCCAACAAGATGGACGACTCCTGTGCCCGCAACGAATGGGACTGGGAGCCCGACTACGACCTGAAGAGTATGACCACCGACATGCTCATGCACCTGGAAGAGAAACTGAAGGGTTAAGCCCCTCTCCTGTCTTCAGAAAGACTGACACTATATATATAGTATACTATGTTCCATGGCGGAGAACGAATGTTCCCCGACGGCGAATAATTGTTCCCCGACGAGGAACGAAGGTTCGCCGTCGGGGATTTTAATATACATCACGAAGCTGGACACTATGCAATACGATGCTGAGAACCATACAACGTATGGCTCAATATCGACCTAAGCGAAACAGGAGGTTCAGGAAACCGAGGGTTCTGCAATGTCTTCCCCACGGCAGAAACGATGCACTATCTGGCGGTCGTCGCCAAGATAGATGTATCGTTCCAATCGTTCCAGAAGCGTGTAGTTGTCGTGGTTCAGGTCGCTGTCGTCGATGACGAGGGCATCGAACTCATACCCTGGTTCGAAGCTGCCCACACGGCCGAAGAAGCTGCCACCGCACTTGGTGGCCATCCAGAATGCCTCGGACAACGTGAGGAACGGACGCTGGTGGTCCTGCTGATAGTGCATCTTGCT
>CACZRZ010000160.1 GCA_902783655.1 uncultured Bacteroidales bacterium | reverse complement strand
TTCGACCTCCTTCACCAACTCTCCGCTACCCACTACGAGGTAAATGCCTTGGGGCGTACCGAGACGTGGTATCGCACACTGCCGCGCTATGTCATGTTCCATGTGGTCTATCACTGGAACCGCAATCCCAAGCGCAATAGATAATACTATTTTTCATTAATAAACAGGATTTTAGTTAGTAAAACGTGGTACCAACGGGCCCCATGCATCGTGATGATGCGTGAGGCCTTTTATGGATTCCCGAGAGGTGGATTGCAAAAAAGTCTGGCAACACTTGGATAATATCTTGATTTTGCTTAAATTTGTCCCGTACGCCAGTACTTTTACTATATAAAACACGAATAATAGGACAGAAGAACAGCATTACTCACATCTTAAATAACAGCAGTATGAAGCATATTCTCTACACCGTTCTGTTACTTGGCATCCTGCCACTGACAGCCTGTTCAAAGATTACCATGTCCGTTGACCCGTCCGTCGCATCCGTGCGGGACACCACCTCCGTCGTGCCCTACGACTCCCTGCCCAACAACGGTCTGTGTGCCACCCTGCGCATGGAAGATGGCACACAACAGCTCATCTACACACGCTCACATCCTGCGGTGAGGCAGCAGGCAAGGCAGATAATAGTGTCAACACCCCTCACCATCATTACCTATGAACGTAACGATGTCGTGCGTCATCAGCCAGGCAAGGCACTTCTTGCCGGTACATCCACAGCCGGATTGCCAGCATCGGCCAAGGACGCAAGCACCCTGAACGAGCGCATTCTCTTCTTCGGACTGCCCAAGGACAGCCATCTCAACATCACCACGGACACTGGTCTGCAATGGCGCGACCAAGACATAAAAGGCGACACCTACGCTCTCCTGCTGTCGGAACTCCCCCGTGGCAGCTACCTCGTAACGATGAACGCCACCACGTTCCGCGTAGAACTGAAGTGAAAATTTTGAGTGATGGATTTTGAATTATGGATTAATTGTTGTACCTTTGCAGTCGCATTTGCGAAACAGTGCCGATGAGAGGTCGCTGTTCGACAAACAAGTTTAATATAAATAATTAAGTACTATGTATTTAGATTCAGCCAAGAAGACCGAGATCTTCACCGAGTTTGGTGGCGGCGCAACCAACACTGGTAGCGCAGAGAGCCAGATCGCATTGTTCACCTACCGCATCAAGCACCTGACCGAGCACATGAAGGAAAACCGTAAGGACCACAGCACCGAGCGTGCCCTGACTGGTTTGGTAGGTAAGCGTCGTGCCCTTCTGAACTATCTGAAGGCCCGCGACATCAATCGCTATCGTGCCATCGTGAAGGCTCTGGGTCTGCGTAAGTAAAAAAAGCCCCCTCCCCATCCCTCCTCTTGAAGGGGAGGGGGATAAGCCACAGTGTATTGCTGTGGCTTTTTTCGTTTACAGCCCCCTTCCCAATCCCTCCCCGAGGGCAGGGCGTATATAGGGGAAAAGGGTAACTGCACCCTTCCTCGGTAATAGTTGAAGGTAGGAAGTTTGGTTATGCGCAATTTAATTATGAATTATTAATCATGAATTATGAATTATAAAAAGTTTCTTCCCGATGTACTGATGGTGGCCCTGTTTGCCGTCATCAGTCTGGCGTATTTCTGGAATCCCATCATGGACGGCCTGGTGCTGACGGGCACCGACCACAATGCCGCTGTGGGCTCGAACGTGGAGCTGAGCGAGTACCGTAAGACGCACAACGGCGAGCGCACCCGTTGGACAAACTCCCTGTTCTCGGGTATGCCCACCTATCAGATGTCGCCCTCGTACGACAGCACCGACACACTGGCCAGTGTGGAGAAAGTCTATCAGTTGGGCTTGCCCACGGTGGCCGGTTATGTGTTCATGATGCTCCTGGGCTTCTACATCCTGCTGCGGGCCTTCGACTTCCGTCAGTGGATGGCCGCTTTGGGTGCCATATTGTGGGCCTTCTCGAGCTACTATTTCATTATCATCGCAGCCGGGCATATCTGGAAACTCCTGACCCTCTGTTTCATTCCCCCCACCATAGCCGGCATGGTACTCTGCTATCGTGGCAAGTACCTGTGGGGCATTGTTGTGATGGGCATCTTCACGGGCTTGCAGATATTCTCGAACCACATCCAGATGTCGTACTACTTCTTCCCTGTCATGGTGCTGATGGCCGTCGCCTATATGGTCGATTCCCTGCGTAGGCGGCAAGTCAAGAGTTGGCTTAAAGGTACGTTTGCGGCTATCGTCGGCGGTCTATTGGGCGTCTGCATCAATGCTTCCAACCTGTATCATACCTATGAATACAGCAAGGAGACGATGCGCGGAAAGAGTGAGCTGACGCAAAAGACAAAAGATGCCGCCGACCAGACGAACAGCGGACTGGAACGTTCCTACATCACCGCCTGGAGCTACGGTATCGGTGAGACCTGGACGCTGCTCGTTCCCAATACCAAAGGTGGTGCATCGGTGCCCCTCAGTCAGAGCAAAACAGCCATGGAGAAGGCCAAGAACGAGTACCGTCCGCTTTATCAGCAGTTGGGACAGTACTGGGGTGAACAGCCGGGTACGAGCGGTCCCGTCTATGTCGGTGCCTTCGTGCTCTTCCTCTTTGTCCTGGGCCTGTTCATCGTAAAAGGCCCGATGAAGTGGGTGCTCTTGATAGCCACCATACTCAGCATCCTTTTGTCGTGGGGCAAGAACTTCATGCCCATGACCGACTTCTTCCTCGACTATGTGCCCATGTACGACAAGTTCCGTACCGTGGCCTCCATCCTCGTCATTGCCGAGTTCACCATTCCCCTGCTGGCCATGCTGGCGCTGAAGGAGATAACAGCCCCCTCCCGAGCTCCCCTTAAAGGGGAGGAGAGCCCCCTCCCTTCAAGGGAGGGATGGGGTAGGTCTTTATGGGCGCTTGCCCTCACGGCCGGCATCTGCTTCCTCTTCTGGCTCATGCCCGACCTGTTCTTCGGTGATTATATATCCTCGAGTGAGATGCAGGGCATACAGGGACTGACGCAGGGTGGGGTGGAGCAGGCTACGGTCAACGACATCCTCCAGAACCTCAATGATATGCGCCGTGCCGTGTTCAAGGCCGATGCCATGCGCTCGCTCATCATCATCCTGATAGGGTTCGGCATCCTCATGCTCTACAAGGCTAAGAAACTGAAAGAGGTGCCCATGGTGGCTTGCCTTGCACTGCTCTGCCTCGTGGACATGTGGACCGTGAACCGTCGTTATCTGAACGATGACAACTTTGTCCGTCCGCGCCCCACCGAGCAGGCCTTCCCCCTGACCGATGTCGACCAGCGCATCATGCAAGACCCTGGTAAGGACTATCGTGTGCTGAACATGACCGTCAGCACCTTCAACGACAACACCACATCCTATTATCACAAGTCCATCGGCGGTTACCATGCTGCCAAGTTGCGTCGCTATCAGGAACTCATCGAGGCTCACATCCAGAACGAGATGCAGAGCATCTGGTCGATGGTGCCTGAGATGGAGCAGGCCGACTCGCTCCTGCCCGTACTGAACATGCTGAACATGAAGTACGTGATTCTGCCTCTCAAGGACAATGGTCGCATAGAGGTGGCAAATCCCCATGCCAATGGCAATGCATGGTTCGTCAACGAGTTGCGCTATGTTGCTGATGCCGATGAAGAATTGGCTG
This sequence comes from uncultured Bacteroidales bacterium, assembly GCA_902783655.1. Lineage (GTDB taxonomy): Bacteria > Bacteroidota > Bacteroidia > Bacteroidales > Bacteroidaceae > Physcousia. The sequence goes on along the minus strand of CACZRZ010000160.1, from coordinate 2,529 downwards.
CTCTGCGCGGGCTCGACACCAAGCATGTGGCTGTGGCTGACGAGCAGTTCCATGAGGTTTTGGGCAGTGCCCAAAACGACTCGACCGCCACTGTTACCCTCACCAACTACGAGGCCAACGAACTGCAATACGACGTGGAGAGCCGAAAGGGCGGCGTGCTCGTCTTCAGCGAGATATACTACCCAGGTTGGACCTGTGAGGTGGATGGTCAGCCGGTCGAGATTGGACGTGTCAACTATGTCCTGCGTGCCATCCACATCGATGGTGGCAAGCACCACGTGGTGCTCACCTTCAAACCTCGTTCGGAGCGCGTCACCGAGACCATCGCCTACTCGGCCCTCGGCCTCCTTGCCCTGCTCTTCGTTGGCTTGATTGCGCGGCAGATTATCGTCGGACGCAGAAAAAAAGAGTAAAGGATTTGGTCATGTGACCAATTCTTCGTAATTTTGTATCGGAAATAGCTCATTTCATCACTCGAACTTGCACTTCGGCAATCAAACGAGCTATGAACTTACATCCAGATGGAGCATACACCTCAAAGAGTGTAGGCTTTACCATAGGATGTAAGGGCAGTGCAAGGCCTGAGTGATGTTATGGAGGGTCTGCACTTTCCTTGTGTTTATGGGTTAGTGCTTCAGAGAGTGATAAGTATTGTACTAACCTATAAAAACAACAAAGATGAAGAGGATTTTAATGATGATGCTGGTCTTGGCCAGCATGAGTGTGAAGGTGAATGCCCAGTGGTTCATTGGCGGTTCAGCCGGACTTGGTTACTTCAGCGACCGTTTCCAGATGGACGTGCGCCCCTTTGCCGGTTACGAAATCAACGACCGTTGGGCCGTTGGTCTCGGCGTGGGCTTGGGCATGCAGAAGAGCGACGGCTTCGGAGTTTTCGATCCCTTCGCGCGTTTCAACTGTTGGAACAACGGCAAGTTCTTTGTAGATGTGAAGGGCGAGGCCAAGGTCTTCGTAGGCGGTGAGTGGACGTGTGCAAACATTGGATTTGTGCCGTCCCTTCGCTTTGCCATCAACGACCACTGGCAGGTGGCAGGCGATTTCGGTCTGTTTGGCATTCAAGACAATGATGGTGACTGGAGTCCCGCCTTAGGTTTCACTACCACCACTGCTGAAGTTTCTGTCATCTACAAGTTCTGATTCCATTCACTTATGGATACAAAAAAAGGGGGCATGCCATTTCCGGCGTGTCCCCCTTTTTTTTGTGCCTTATGATAGGAACATGCTCATTACAGACGATGTTTTTTACATCCTCGTGTGACAAAGTTCCGCCATCGGCGGTGGCTGTACGTTCATCGTCGACGTCCGTACATCCATCGTCGGTGTCCGTCCGTTCATCGCCGATGGCGGAACTATTCCGCGCGAGGCTTGCAATTTCCTGTCCAGAGGGTGTAGGGAATCCGGTGTGATGGAGTACTATTTGTGCGACTGCATACGGTTCACGGTTTCGGTAACGAAAAAAGGGGGATGTGCCAAGGAATCAGGCACATCCCCCTTTGTTGTATCGGTTGGACCTATCGGTTGGCGCGCTTGCGCTCCAGGTGGTCGAGGATAATCTTCCTGAGTCGCATGGACTTGGGAGTTACCTCTACGTACTCATCCTCCTTGATGTACTCGAGGGCCTCCTCCAGGGAGAAGACGATGGGCGGTATGATGCGAACCTTCTCGTCGGAGCCGGAGGCACGCATGTTGGTCAACTGCTTGGCCTTGCAGACGTTGACGACGAGGTCGTTCTCGTGGACATGTTCGCCCACGACCTGTCCGGCATAGACCTCGGTCTGCGGGTCGATGAAAAAGGCACCGCGGTCCTGCAGGTTGTTGATGGCATAGGCATAGGCCGTGCCGCCCTCAAGGGCTATCATGGAGCCGTTGACGCGGCGCTGTATGTCGCCCTTGTAGGGCTGGTATTCCTTGTAGCGGTGGGCCATGATGGCCTCGCCCTGACTGGCCGTCAGTACATTGGTGCGCAGGCCGATGATGCCTCGCGAGGGAATGTTGAACTCAATGTTCACACGTGAGCCTTGGGTCTCCATGCTGGTCATTTCGCCCTTGCGACGGGTGACCATATCAATCATTTTCGACGAGAACTCTTCGGGTACGTTGATGGTCAGTTCCTCGATGGGCTCGCACTTAATTAATTGAGAATTATTGTCTGACGGCGCAGCCCCATTCTCCATTATCAATTGTCCATTATCCATTCTTCCGTATCGGAAGATGACCTGCGGCTGACCCACCTGCAGTTCGTACCCCTCGCGGCGCATGGTCTCGATGAGCACGCTGAGGTGCAGCACTCCACGGCCCGAGACAATCCAGCGGTCGTTGTAGCCCTCGGGCTGTTCGACGCGCAGGGCCAGGTTCTTCTCCAGTTCCTTCTGCAGGCGCTCGTGGATGTGACGGCTTGTGCAGTATTTGCCCTCCTTGCCGAAGAAGGGAGAGACGTTGATGGTGAAGAGCATGGACATGGTGGGCTCGTCGATGCTGATGGGGGGCAGGGGTTCGGGATTCTCGAAGTCG
>CACZRZ010000159.1 GCA_902783655.1 uncultured Bacteroidales bacterium | reverse complement strand
GAGTTGGGGTCGGTGATGGGAAGTCCGTTGCGCATGGGGAATGCGTCAACCAGGTTCTGTGAAGGATTCACACGGCCGTTGCCATACAGCGTTGGCGGGAAGTTTTCTCCTTCTTGGCTGTCGTCCTTGCTGCGGTCCTCGCGCCAAAGGATTTCCGGCATTTCCGATGCACTTGTTTCAAGCTTTGACTTATTCTTGTACCAGATATTGCCCGTCGGGTCAAATCCTGCCAATCCGCCAATGTGCTTGAGCACGTTTGCTGCCAAGGTGGCTGCCTCGGCGGAAGTCACACCGCTCTGATCGCGGAATGCCGGACTTGCTGCGAGAAGGGCAACCTGTGCCTTGATGGCTTCGGCAACCTTGCCAGACATGAGATTCCTTGCCCTGTTGCCGAACACGAGATTGTAACCTGAAAGGTTCGCACCCAGTTCGAGATACTTTTCAGGGATTGTCCCTTCATCGGTTTTTATGTCTTCGTAGTCAAAGGGGAGAAGTTCCATCGCATTGTCGCAGTCAGCGTAACATTGCTTGACGCAGTCGGCAAAGGTTGCGCGTGGCTGGTTGAAGTCGGAACTACCATCTTCGGGGGCCAGGAGCAATGGCACACCATAGAGAACATCATCGTCGGCATAACCTCCGTGAGCCTGGAGCAGATAGTAGTAAAACATAGCACGAAGGCCGTATGCCTCGCCTTTCAGACGATCGACGAACATCTGCTGCTTTGAAGCTGCACTTGGGGCCCACTTGACCCTATCAACGATGGAGAGAAAGTGGTTGACATACTGGATGCCATCCTTGCAATTGTCCCATTGTGACATTGGATTGTTGTCTGAAGCCCATGTGCCGATGGCCATATTCAGGTAGGCACTGCTCGTCAGGTTGGTTGCAGCATCGTCTGTTGCAATATCCGTCTGAGTGCTCCTCATATAGGGAAGTCGGTCGTAACCGTATATCAGCAGACCATGTGCATATTTGGACTCCTCGGTCATGTCTTCCGTCTGCCGATTGTTTTCGTCTGCCGGATTAAACATATCATCGCATGAGCAGATAGTGAGGAGAGCGATGAAACATAAAAAAATGTGTTTTGTCTTCATAATTTTCAATTTTCAATTGTCCGCTCGGCTTTGCCGCTTGATTCGTTCAAGAATTATCAATTGTCAATTTGAATTAAAAGGTTATCTTAGCACCGATATTGTAGAAACGAGTCTGTGGTGCATAGCCTACGCTGGTCTCCATCATCTTGCGATTCTTTGAGATGGTGAGGAGGTCGTTGGCATTCACATAAACAGACATCGCCTTAACAATCTTTCTCTTATGGAACAGCTCCTCCGGGAAGTCGTAGGTGAGCTGCATCTTGCGAAGGTTGAAACGGTCAGTGCTGTAAATCCAGAACGTTGATGCTGCAGCGTTGTTGTTCGAACTCAGTGTGGTCAGACGCGGATGGGTGGCAACATCTGCCGTTTCCATTGTCCAGCGGCCAAGTGCGTTGACTGAGTACTTGGTTTCTCCACTCATGTAGTAATAATTGTTGTTCTTCATCCCGCTGCCACCGAACTGTCCATTGCCAAGCACAAAGAGCGTCCAGTTCTTATACTTGAGTGTGAGGTTCACACCAATATTCCAGGGAGTACCGATGTTGCCCAGGTTTGTGTTGGTGGGATTGCCGTCCTTGTCGAAGATAACTACGTTACCGGAATTGCCAAGAACAATCATGTCCAGGTTGCTGATGATGCCATCGCCGTTCACGTCCTCATACTTCAAGTCACCCGGCTGAATGTTGCCTCCAAGCTTGGGCTCTGGGAGACCGTCCTTTAGCTTGTACTCGGTTTTGCCATTATTTGTGGTGATAATAAAATCGTCGTTTGAGTAGAAACCCAGGCAGTTGTAACCCCAAAGGGCATCAATAGCTTGTCCCTCAATGTGTTTCTGAGTTGCCGAGGGATCTATGGTCTCATCGAATTTCTTCCAATTAGTGATGATATGGGTGCCGACCAGTCCAAGCCCAAAATAGAACTTGTTGAACTGTTTCTGAGCCATCACGCTGAAATCAAAGCCCTTCCGGTTCTGAACGTTGTTGTTGATGGCCGGCATGAATGTGCCTCCGGTAAGTCCATCCTGCAAATGTGATGGGAATGTGGACAGATTCTGGACAATATAGCCGGACATATCTGTGTTAAAGAATGTAAGATCGGCGGTAATAAGTCTGTTTAATATCGATCCACGAAGACTTACAGAGTATTCCTTGCGATGGATGAAGTCGAGGGCAGGGTTGTTACCTGTCTTGGAATAGGTATGGTTCGTTTTGGTTCCTTCATTCCAACTGAAGCTACTGCTGTTGTCGGGATTCTCCCAACGTGCATCGTAGAGATAGAAGTAGTCGCTGTTCATGTAAACATCGGCATCCTCGCTCAGGTTGCTGTACGAAGCACTGAGCATCAGATCGTCGAAACGGCCTCCCTTCATAAATTTCTCCTTGGCAATGTTCCAGCCAATGCTGAATGAATGCGAGAGAGCTTCGCGGTTACCCTTGGGAAGACGGGCGGAATGTACGCCTGCCAATGTAATATCAGCAAAGTAACGACCCATGAAATCGTAACCTCCCTGAAGGCCTAAGTTGGCATTTGCATAGCGATGGTATGCGCCGCTGGATGTGGTCGTAAACATATTTGCGAGGAGCATACCGGTTACATGATGTTTGCCTGCAAACGTGTGGTCGTAGTCGAAATGTCCGTTCCAACTGATTGTCTGACGATAGGCAGTGTTCGACATTTCCATGAAACCTCTTACGATTTCGTCGTTCTGCTGAGTGATGCCTACAATAGCGTCTTTTGTGTTATAATTACTCCATGTGGGGATGAACACTGCGTATTCGTTGTCGTACGCAAGACTGTAGTTCGCTGCATAGTCAATGGCAAACTGCGTCTTGAATGACAGGCCCTTCACGAACTTGTCCATATCGTAGATGATGCCTGCATCGAACTGGAACTGACGGCTGATGTCTCTTGACTTACCACCGAAATAGCAATCTGCGATGGCGTTTCTCTGGGTGGCCTTTGTGCCGCCAGGGAAGTATTTTCCATCAAGAATGTTGAGCGACTTGTCAAGGATGGCAAGAGCCTTGGAAGCATTGGGGTCAACCATGTCAATAGGAATCAGCGGAGCCGCATTCTCCGGGTAGTTCGGACGCATGGTCGCTGCATCGCCCCAGAAGTCGCCGGCGTTCTTTCTTGCGTTGTAGAAAGTGGCGCTTGCATTAGCATAACCCTTGATGAACCTGTTGATAACAAGGTCAACATTACCACGAACGCTGAAACGGTCTGTATGGTTTTTCTTTGCCACACCGAAGTCGAGGAGGTCTGAGTTGCGATAGTAGTTGATATTCGTGTAGAAATGGGCACGGGTGCCACCACCCTGTATCTCCATCGTTGCTTCAGAACGGTTATATACCTTGCGGAGATATTCGTCTGAATAGTAGTTGATGTTGGGATAACGATAGGGATTGGCACCGGAAGCATGGTTGTAGATATCCTGCTGAGAATACTTCGGACCTGTAGCGAGTTGGTCGTTAAGGCAAGCCTCGTTGTAGAGGGTCATGTACTCGGCAGAACCAAGATACTCAGGGAACTCCTTTGCTACATGGAAACCGGTGTTTGCATTGACTTTGATTTGAAGGCCATCAACCGTACCGCGCTTGGTGGTAATGAGGATTGCCCCCTTTGCTGCCTTTGCACCATAGAGTATTACGGCCTGCGCACCCTTGAGGAAGGTAACCTGCTCTATTTCAGAAGGCAATACGTTGTTGGACGGACGCTTTACACCGTCGATGATAACGAGCGGAAGGTTGCTGTTGTCGTTGTTGTCGAGACGTTCATTGTCCATTCCCCAAAGGTTGTTGCCATTCCATCCGCCAACTAGGGCGTACAAGTCTTCAAGACTACTCATTGTGTAGTCCTTCTTCTGCAGCTCTTCCATGTCGATATAGGAGATGCCTCCGAGAAGATGGTCTGCATCCTTGTCGCGGAATGCAACATGGACTTTCTTTTTTGCCACAACTGAATCTGCGGCAGCGTCGGTGTCGGCTTTGTCCGTATCCTGAGCGTTTACCGCCAGTGGCAAAACTGCAAACAAGGCAAAGAGAAATATGTTTATTCTTATCCTTTTCATAAAATTGTCAATTTTCAAATTTCAATCTTCAATTATCAATTGCCGTAGTCTTACCATCCTGGATTTTGAGGGAATCCCTCGTAGAGATAAATATCCTTGTCAGGAAGCGGGAACCAATAGTGCTTAGATTCCAAACGACGGGTGATAAGCTCTTCCTTGTGGAAGTTTGCCACCTTTGCATCCTTTGGATCGTGCATTGCTTCGCGAGAGTTTTTATTAAAGAACCAGTCGTCTGTTTCCAAACGCTCGAACTCATGGGAGTATTTCACTGTGTAGGGAGGCTCGGTAAGGAGAAGCCAACGCTGAAGGTCGCACCAGCGGAAACCCTCAAACGAAAGTTCCACGGCACGCTCGCGACGAACTTCGTCGATGAAGTGCTCCCTGGTGTCCATGAGGTTTGCTTGCACATGTCCCATGGGGTAATCTTCAGAGTTTACACGGTCGCGGAGCGCATTGATGGCATCAACAGCAGACAGCGACGGACAATAGTCGGGTTGTTCCTTTATGTCTGCTACACTATTTGCAATAGCGGCCCTTGCCTCTGCATACATCAGATAGATGTCAGCAAGGCGCATATAAGGAAGATAGGATTGGAAATAGTATTCCCATTCGTACCATTTGTCTCCTTGGTTGCACTGGTGAGGCACAAGTTTCTGAATGAAGTAGCCTGTACTGCTTCCACTGTCAATAGCGCGCATGGCGCCACCCGTGTAAAGGGAGCAGTAGTCGTACTTTTTCTGTTCAGTCGTCAAGGCGTCGATGCTGAGAACATAGTGGAAACCGTCGAATATGATATCGTGGTAGAATCGTGGGTCGCGGTCCTTGAAGGGGTGGTCGGGATCCCAACCAGATTCGGGATTCAGCACGTATTCACCGTTTCTTACAAGATAGATGGGCTGTCCGTTTGCCATACCATACTGGTCAACAAGGTTTGCTGTGGGGTGGTGGATGATTTTGTCATGGTCCACGAGACCTGCAACCTTAGGGCCAAAAATCTTTGCGCAGTTCCAGTTCGCGCTATTCGTACCTGGATAAGCACCACGGAAGATGGCCTCTTTTACACCAGGCATTTTCCAGCTTTGCTTGACGGTATAGAAGATGTTAGAATAGTTGTTCTCAACATCACCATTATTTTCGTCAGCTGTGTGGTTGTAGAGGTCAGAATACTTGAACTCTGCAAGCTTGTACTTTACGGTGCCTCTGTTTACCAACTCCAGCGCCTTGCCAAGGGTTTCGGCAGCCTTCTTACAGTATTCTACGTCATAATCGTAGGTCTTGCCGTTGGAACTTGCACCCAGAAGTTGGGCAACGCCGCCGTTCTTGGTCTTCTCAAACTCCTTCATGAGTGGAGAACCTGCCCAGAGATAAACCTTGCCCAGGTAGCAGAGGGCCGTGAATTTGTCGACACGCAGGTCGTTCTTTCCGGATGTCTGCATGCCGGCAAGTGTCTCGTCCCAATCCCAGGGAAGCAGGTCGTATGCCTTTTCGAAGTCTTTTGCACAACTGTCGGCACACTCCTGGAAAGAAAGGCGGGGAAGATTGGGAATGCTGGAAGCCTCAAACGCCTTGGTTATGTATGGGAAACCACCAAAGTAGCACATCAGTTCGAAATGCCACCATGCGCGGAAGAAATACATCTGTCCAAGCAACAGGTCGCGCTCCTCGTCTGTACCGACGAGCGACTTGATGTTCTCAATACCCATGTTACACTTACGGATGCAGTACCATGAATTGTCCCAAAGTGACTGATTCCTATCATTAAAGAAATTACCCTTAAGCCAGCACTGGTTGTTGTTATACCAGTTACGATAGTTGCCCAGGTCAACCTGATGGTCCATGTGTGCATAGCCTTCAGTGTTGTGTACAGCGTCATCGCCAAAATTCCATGCGGTACAGTAGTTGACCTTCTCTTTATCGGGAATCAGGTTGTAAATCTCCTCAATGTACCCCTGGAAGTTGCGGTAGTTCTTGAATGCCTCATCCTCTGCCACGATGGACTCCTTCTCCTTGTCAAGCCAGTCGGTGCAAGAGGTGAAGCATGCGCCTCCGGTCAGAAGTAGCATCGAGCCGTAAAGAAGTGACTTTATGTTATTATAATATTTCATAATTAGTTACAGTTACAAGTTACGAATTACGAAGTGATATTCAATTATTTAAATCATTAAAGGTTAAGCTTAAAGCCGATGTTAAAACGTCTGACTGTGGGATAGGCACCGCCGCTACCACTGAAGTTCATGCCACTCAGTGTTGTGTTGCTTTCGCGGTCGTCAGGCATCTTCGTAATAAGGAAGAGGTTGTTGGCATTTAAGTATAGCTTCAGGCTTGAGAAACCGATTTTCTTAATCCAGCCCTTGGTCCATGTGTATGCTATTTCCACATTCTTTAGTCGGAAGAATGAACCATCAAATAGATACTGGGTACCATTGTTCCAGTCCTCTTCGTTTTCGGGAACCGCGGTGGTGAATCGGTTGGGTACGACCTCGCCTGTCTTGTCTATGGGATTCCACAGGGTTCCAGTGTCATAAGCAGTAAGGAGGTTGCTGGGGAAGGAACGGAGCGTTACATCACGAGTGACGCCAAATACACCATAGAACTGGGCAAAGATGCTGAATCCCTTCCAGTCCCATCCGATGGTGGCGTTGTAGGTGTGCTCGGGTATTCCTGTGTAACCATAGGGAGCCTTGTCGTTTGTTTCGTCAACTTTACCGTCACCATTGAAGTCGACGAGATAGTGGTCACCGATGAGCACCTGACCGTCGTTCTTTTCACGTTCGGGTGTACTATAGAGTTCATCGTAGGTACCGATGAAGCCATTGTCGATGAATGAAACATATTGTCCTTGAGAATAACCTTCCGCCTTGCGGTAACTTGGAATCAGTTCAGGGTCATCCTTTAATAAAATCTTATTGTGCGCGTAGGTGTAGTTGGCATTTGCCCAGAAGCGCATGCCATTGCTCTTCAGCACTTTGTTGAAGCGAAGCTCGATTTCAAAACCAGAATTCTTTATCTTACCCTTGTTGATGTCGGGGGTCTTTGCTGCACCATAGTATGAAGGCACTGTACGGTCGGCGCCAGAGATGAAGATGTCTTTGCGGTCGTCGCGGAACCAGTCGAAACTACCTGCAAACATGCCATTGGCGAATGCATAGTCCACACCGATGTTCTTCTTCACTACGGTTGCCCAACGGAGGTCGGGGCTGGCAATGTTTGATTCCTTATAGCCAGTGAACGGGCTGTTGGAACCGTCAAGAGACATTGCGTAGGGACCAATCACCGACCATTCTGTCAGGTATGCCCAGCGGTTACCTGCGTTGTCATCACCGATTTGGCCGATAGAACCGCGGATTTTGAGCATGTCAATGATGCCTTTTTCTCTGACCTTGTCCATGAATTTCTCTTCCGAGAGCATCCAGCCTGCAGCTCCCGAACAGAAGAAAGCAAAGCGGTTTTCCGGAGAGAACTTCTGTGAGCCGTTGTAAGCACCGTTGAACTCGGCGAAGTATTTGCTCTTAATGTCGTATGTCGTACGGAATACCCAGTCCTCACGACGGAACTCAAGGTCGGCATTACCTGCGTTGATACGACGTTTCCAGTTGCCCATTGCCGTTACGTTGTGGATGCCGAACTGTCGGCCCCAGTAGAGCTGGAGTGACATTTCTGTGGCGCGGTTCGTAGAGCTTACGCTACCTGCTTGCTGCTTCCAGTCGCGGCTTTCATAGAAATCGAAACCTGTGTTGGAATAGATTTCTGTACCGGGAATGAATACACCATCCTCAGGCAGTATGTATGCCGTCTTCGTTGCGTGCTGGTCGGCAATACCGCGGCTGCCCTCGTTGAACTGGTTGTCCCATGAGACGGTACCGCGCGCAACAAGTCCCTTCGTTATGAAGTCCAGTTTCTGTTCGAGGGAGAAGTCGGTGTAAACACGTGTTATTGACTTCGTCTCAAAACCGCACGTTGCAACGCTCATCGGCGAGTTCTCGACGTTGGAGGCAAATTGCTTGGAGAAACCCCAGGAACCGTCAGAATACTGAACAGGGAAGAGGTTGGGCGGCATGCGATAGGCACCGGTCCACTTCTGTTGCTGGAAGAATTCCCCATCATTATTAAAATAATAGCGCGGAGATTTCTGCTGGGCATTGGAACCAGCCAGACTTACTTTGAACAGGGTGCTCTTTGTAATCTGGAAGTCAAGATTTGAACGGACATTCAGACGATTGTAGGCATAGCCGCCTTCATAGCCCTGATGGTTATCCCAAATCCTTGTCATATCGCCTTCGTTCTGGAAGTCGAATGCCACGAAGTACTTTACAAAGCTTGTACCACCGGAGATGTTGAGGTTTGCATTATAGGATAAGGCAAAATCCTTGAACATCTCGTCCTGCCAGTCAACGTTGGGATAGCGTTCGGCCTGGCTGTAGTCGCCGAGGTAGTTGCCTGCAGCGTCATAGTTTGGCTTCACGGTATGATCCTGATTGCGGAAGTTGTTGATGAAGGTCTGTGGACGATAGTATGCCCAGGAGCCTGCACCGCCCAAGGCAAGTTCGTTCTCTATGGCCTGGTTGCGGTACATATAGGCGTCGTATGAGTCGTACTTGCGAGGGAGCTTTGATACGGCCTTCAATGTGGAGTTGAATCCGACATCGATTCTTGCCTTGCCTTCTACACCTCGTTTCGTGGTGATAAGGATTACGCCGTTGGCACCTTCCACACCATAGACGGCAGTGGCGGATGCGTCCTTCAGCACTGACACTGTTGCTACGGATGTGATGTCCACAGATTTGATGTCACGTTTCACACCATCCACGAGTATCAGAGGCTGAGAATCAACACCGCCCCATGCTGCCGCACCACGAATGAAGATACGTGGGTCCTCTTCGCCAGGTTGACCTGAAGAAGCCATCGTCACGACACCTGGGAGGTTACCCGTTAGGGCCGAGCCGACACTACCGATACCAGCAGCACGTTCAAGCACTTCGCCTGTGGTCTGGGTGATGGCCCCCACCACAGAAACTTTTTTCTGCTGACCGAAACCTACCACTACGACCTCATCCAACTTGTTGTCGTCGGCAAGCACAATCTTGAAGGTGCGTTGTTTGTCGACCTTGACCTCCTTCGTGACCATACCCACGTAGGAAACCACCAGCACCGACCGTTCTGACGGCACCTTCAGTTGGAAGTTACCATCGATGTCTGTCAGCGTACCCAAGGTAGCTTGTCCTTTCACTTTTACCGTGGCGCCAATCAGGGGCTCCGTGGATTCGTCTGTGACTGTACCCTTTACTGTGATGCCGTTTTGGGCATACAACACATTGCTGAATGTGAACAGCATCAGAATCGCAGAAAAGGTCTGTCTAATCAGCTGCTTTAGATTTTTCGATTTTGACAGATTCTGGTTCATAATTATGTCGTTATTATTAGTTTTTTTAGCATTAATCGGGACAAAGTTAGAAAAAAATAACAATTGCCACTATAACATGTGTTTCATTTATTTAAGATTTTGTATCATATATTCAAAATATTGTTAAAAAGACCGTATTATCAGCATGTTGGGCTGGTAAAACGGTCTTTTGGTGCAGTGTTTTTCTTCTTGGAGCTCTCACCGAAACTCCCCGATAATTATTGTGTTGGTATAATCCCGTAATGCTATTTAATCTTCAGGTGCGTGCTGCCTTTTGGCATAGGCACCGGACGGGGCACGTTGGGCGTGACAATCTCGCTGGTAAGATTGGCAATCCTGTTGTCTTCGGGCAGAATGTAGTCGCCTACGATTTGGTAGTGGTTCGTGGCACAGGTCTTACCCTTTTTCAGGTCAGGTCTATTGGTGTCGTATGCCAGCCGACCTGCCTCCACGCTCGACTTAATGAGCTTGTCGATTGGAACGTTCATGTTGAACTGAAGGAAGGCCGGTATCTCTATGTCGCATTTTGAGCGTACCGTGGGAATGCACTCCTGGAATACCCAGTCGTAGAGGAATGTGGGTCGGGTGCTTGTGATGTTGTATTGATATTCGATGATGCTGCCGGGCTGGACATCAGGAACCACCACGTGGAGCACCATATAGTTTTCGTCAACACGTTCCTTGACAAAGGAGGCGGTACTTACATTTCTTTTCTCCACCTTTCCCTTCTCGTTTCTGGTGAAAACCTTAATCTTCAGGTTCAGCATGTCGTCATTCTTGCTAATCCGGTTGTTCTTGGCATCGAAGTACGTAATGTCGATGTTGGCGTGCTCGGCACCGCTGTGCTTCAGAATCTTTGTACGGAGTTTGAACTCATATTTAACCAGGATGTTGCTTTTGTCAATATCGTTCTTACTGAAATCTGTAAAGTTGTTGACAGTGATGTCAGAGGACGACTGGTTGTAGTTGGACACTTGATCGGTAAGCTGGTATGTCGCCTTCATCGTCTTGCACAGGACGATGGCATCGGCGCCGACAGCATTTCCCCAGCCGACGAAGTCCCATTCCATGTTCGATGGCTTGCCCCATTTCTCATTGGGCAACTGTGCATACGTCATGCTTCCGCAGGCGCAGAATGTGACCAGCAATAATAATTTCCGAAAATATGAGTTCATGATTCTCTATTATTAATATAGTATATAGGTATTGTGTTACTGTCATTTGTCTTCATTCGCACGCCGAATGGACGTTATCGGATAAAATTCGCGAATACGGGTTACACCTCAATCTGTCTGCAATGGTGGCGCAAATCTTGGCAGAAAGCTGGCTTTTTGCTGAGATGCAGCCCCTCCTTCGCAACTTTTCGCTGCAAATATAATGATATTTATAGAAATATCAGCATGTTTCGTACTATATTATTTGTTATTAGGATTGAAATCTCCTCTTATGGATTGCAACAAGTTAAAGGCATATAATACCGAAGATACTCCGTCTCGGCATAAAAAAGATTGAAATCTTTTGTTCTGCCCTCGACTTTTCGTATCTTTGCAGCGATAATAAGATTATAATAAAATGAGAACCAAGTATTATTGGATGTGTGTGGCCGTTGTGAGCCTGTGTAGTGTGCTGTTGGGATGTAAGGAACGTCCGGCCGAGATCTTTCCTGTCGAAGGGACTTTGGAAGCAGACTTGGTGGCGGACAGTATGCCTGAGCAGGTGAGGCGGACGATTGCCGATGCTACGAAGTTTCACCAGTATGCGATACTCGAAGATTCGGCGAACGACGTCGCAGTGTGGGTGTTGCAGGAGGTGGACAATGGCACGTCGACCGAGGGCTATGGCATCACGGTGATGCGTGGCACACAGTCAACCACGTTCCCTGAGATTTATCACGGCAAGAGCCCTCGGGCTCTCTATCTTCCCGCCCTGGGACATCTGTGGCTCTTCTGTGGCTTGATGGAGGGTACGGGCACGATGGTGGAGTGCGCCCATCGCATCTGCTTCCGCGAGGACGGCACAGCCAACATAGACTCCACTATTGAGCCATACGACATTCAGTGCATACTCTGCCAGCGTTTGAGGTATAGTGTCGATGGCGAGCGCATCACATTCTACGACAACAACAAGGAACTCTGCACCGTTACGAATACCGTTACCGACATGGGCGGCCTGGACGACGAAAAGCCCATCTGGATAGGCGAGCAGATACGCTTCGACTATCAGGACGACAGACTTCAGGTTTGCGTTACGCCTGGTGTGAAGTTCGTTACGGGCCTTGTACTGACCTACGACGACATGCCTACGATTATGGCTCCTGTTGTTTCAGGTTGTGTCGGCCCGCTTTCTATAATCGAATGAACATGAATAATAATATATGACAATGAAGAGAATTTTATTCCTATGCATGATGCTGGTAGCCATTGGCGCCAATGCACAGACCAACCTTGCCGGACGTATATACCATCATCCCAACATCATGGCCGATGAGATGAACAAATTAGTGAAAGAGGGTTCGACCGAAATGGAAAAGGCACGCAAGGAAGCCATAGCCAAGGGCGAGGAGAAGAAGGGCCGCAAACTTACGGAAAAGGAGTTGGCCGAATTGGACAAACAACTGGCCGAAGCCAAGAAGATGATGGAGGCCCTGAAGAAAGGCATGAAGGTTGCTATCACGGTTACCTTTAGTGATGAGAAAAAACTAGTGATGAAGATGGATACGAAGATTGACGATGATGTGATGAAGGCCGCCGGCATCCCTTGGGCCAAGCGTAAGTTGATGAAGGCTGCGATGGCCATGGCGCCCTCGTCGCAGAAGTGCACGTACACGGTGAGCGGCAACAACATCTACGTCCAGGACGGCAAGGAACTCGACACCTTGCGCCTGAGCGACGACGGCAAGTACCTCTACGGTAAGATGGACGAAAAGAAAAAGTTCAAGCTCACACGCACGAAGTAGCCTCTCACCTTTTAACCCTTTAACCTTTTAACTTTTTATCAAATATTATGGCAAACAGATTCATCCTGAACGAAGTATCGTACTTCGGTCCGGGCGCTCGCAAGGAGTTGCCTGGTGTAGTAGCCCGTCTGGGCTTTAAGAAAGCACTCGTAGTAACCGACAAGGGGCTGATGAAGTTCGGCGTAGCCAAGATGGTGCTCGACGTAATGGACGAGGCCGGCATAGCCTACGAGATCTTCGACGACGTGAAGCCTAACCCCACGGTGACGAACGTCAAGAATGGCATCGAGGCCTGTAAGCAGGCAGGTGCCGACTTCATTGTAGCCATCGGTGGCGGTTCCTCGATGGACACTGCCAAGGGCATTGGCATCGTGGTCAACAATCCCGAGTTCGCGGACATCGTTTCGTTGGAGGGCGTTGCCGACACGAAGAAGAAGTCGCTCCCCATCATTGCCCTGCCCACCACAGCCGGTACGGCAGCCGAGACCACCATCAACTACGTCATCATCGACGAGACCCGTCAGGCCAAGATGGTGTGCGTGGACCCCAACGACATCCCCTGTGTGGCCATCATCGATGCCGAACTCATGTATTCGCTGCCCAAGTCGCTGACCGCCGCCACGGGCATGGACGCTATGACCCATGCCATAGAGGGACTCATCACAAAGGCCGCATGGGAACTCTCCGATATGTTCGAGGTGAAGGCCATCGAGATGATATACAAGTACCTGCCCGTTGCCGTCGATGAGCCCACGAATCCGAAGGGACGCGACGGTATGGCCGTTGCCCAGTACGTTGCCGGCATGGCCTTCTCTAACGTAGGTCTGGGCGTGGACCACGGTATGGCCCATCCTCTGTCAGCCCTCTTCGACGTGCCTCACGGCGTGGCCTGCGCCATGCTGTTGCCCACGGTGATGCGCTTCAACATGCCCGCAGCTATGGCTAAGTACGTCGACATCGCCAAGGCCTGCGGTGTCTATGAGGCCGGTATGACCACGGAACAGGCCGCCGAGGCCGCTTGCAAGGCCATCGAGGACCTGAGCGCACGTGTCGGCACCAACAAGCGCCTGACCGAACTGGGCATCACGGAGAAGGACATCCCGGCGCTGGCCGACCAGGCTATTGCCGATGTCTGCACGCCTGGCAATCCGCGTCCCGTGACACGTGAAGACATCGTTGCCCTGTATCGCTCCATCCTGTAGCAGGACAGCGTCAGAAACCCTATAGGCTTCCGGACTTCGGTTCGGGAGCCTTTTTTTTATGTCCTATGACGTTTCTCTTGACGCACAATTGTCCGTCAAGCGAAACCATAGTATGGTCTGGGCTCCAACGACGCGTCGTTTCCCTTGACGGACAATTGT
>CACZRZ010000158.1 GCA_902783655.1 uncultured Bacteroidales bacterium | reverse complement strand
CTACTTCCGTATGTATCACAAACTGGCAGGTATGACGAGTACTGCATCTACAGAGGCTGGCGAGTTTTGGGACATCTACAAACTGGATGTGGTGGAGATTCCCACCAACCGCCCCATTGCCCGTAACGATATGGACGACCGTGTTTACAAGACGCAGCGCGAGAAGTACAAGGCCGTCATTCAGGAGATTGAGCGTATGCGCAACAGCGGACGTCCCACACTGGTGGGTACCACGAGCGTGGAAATCAGTGAAATGCTGTCGAAGATGTTGCAGATGCGCAAGATTCCTCATCAGGTGTTGAACGCCAAGTTGCACCAGAAGGAGGCCGACATCGTGGCACTGGCTGGTCAGAGCACCGATGTGCCGGGTGAATTCGTCTATGTAGCCAGCGACGGTAATGTCTTCCTGGATGAAGACAAGGCCAACGAGTATCAGGCATCGTTGAAGAAGTCGGGCAAGGTTGAGAAACGAGACAAACGTCTTGGTGCCGTAACCATCGCCACGAATATGGCCGGTCGTGGTACCGATATCAAGTTGTCGCCTGCCGTAAAGGAGGCTGGCGGTCTGGCCATCATTGGCACGGAGCGTCACGAGAGCCGTCGTGTGGACCGCCAGTTGCGTGGTCGAAGCGGACGTCAGGGCGACCCAGGTAGTTCTGTCTTCTACGTTTCGCTGGAAGATAAGCTGATGCGCCTGTTCGCCTCAGAGCGTATAGCCAAGGTCATGGACCGACTGGGCTTCGAGGACGGTGAGATGATTGAGCATCCGATGATTTCGAAGAGCATCGAGCGAGCCCAGAAGAAGGTGGAGGAGAACCACTTCGGCGTCCGTAAGCGTCTGCTGGAGTACGACGATGTGATGAACAAGCAACGTACGGTCATCTACGAGAAGCGTCGCCACGCCCTGATGGGTGAACGCATTGGCATGGACATTGCCGACATGATATGGGACCGCGTATGCAACATCTTGGAGAATAACGACTTTGTGGGCTGTCGCGAGCGCTTCCTCGAGGTCTTTGCCATGGAGTTCCCCCTGACGCAGGACCGCCTGGAGGGTGGAAGAATTGACGAACTGGCAGAGGAAGTCTATCAGAAGGTGATGGACCGCTTCAAGGAGAAGACCAACCTGATGGCAGGCAATGCCAACAAGGTTATCACACGTATCTACGAGAGTCCGCAGGGCCAGATGTACGAGAACATCCGTGTGCCCGTGATGGATGGTCGCCACGTCTACCAGATTATGGTGGGCATGAAGGAAGCTTACGAGACAAAGTCGCAGGCACTGGTGAAGGCCTTCGAGAAGGCCATCCTCCTGCATACCATCGATGAGGCATGGAAGGAGAACCTGCGTCTGTTGGACGAACTGAAGCATTCCGTGCAGAACGCATCGTACGAACAGAAGGATCCGCTGCTCATCTTCAAGCTGGAGAGCGTGAAACTGTTCGACGACATGGTGAATCGCATTAACAACAAGACCATCAGCATCCTGATGCGTGGTCAGGTGCCCGACGTGGATGTAGAGATGGCACAAGCCCCTGCCCAGCAGGCTCCGCGTCAGCGTCCACAGTACACGGAAAGCCGTACCGACCTGACCGATCCTGCACAGCGTGCTGCCGCTGCCCGCGACACTCGCGAACAGCAGGGTCCCGTGCAGCCCATCGTAGCTGAGAAGCTGCCAGGACGTAACGATCCCTGCCCCTGTGGCTCTGGAAAGAAGTTCAAGAATTGTCACGGACGAGGATTGTAGACAATGCACTATGCATTATGAATTATGCATTATGAATTATGAATTGAATCAATATGGAACCCACAGCACAGACCTATCAGCAAATTGAGCGAGCCATCCGCCGGATGGCAGAGAACTTTCCGGCAGACAAGGATGCCGTAATGACCGACATCCACCTGCAGGTGAAACCTACGTCGGGCGAACTGCTGGCCTTTGACGACAACGATGAGGAACTGACCCGTGTCGTAGTTGAACAGTGGATTGAAGCTAAGGACGATGACTTCTACGAGGAAGCAGCTGCACAAATCTGTCACTGCCTGGACGAAGTGCGTAAGTCCACCATCGACCGGATGTCCGTCATGCATCCCTTCTCCTTCGTGCTGATGGACGAGGACGGTGAGACCCTTCGCGACCTGTATGTGGTGGACGAGGACACCGTCATCCTGAGCACAACCCTGCTCGAAGGGCTGGAGGAAGACCTCGACAAGTTCCTGGCCGACCTGCTGAAGGATAATTAAGGATATTACCCTTTGATTGCTAAATTAAAATAATAAATGAAATGAAAAGACTGTTAATGATGGCTTCTGCCCTCGTGCTGGGCATAGCGGCTGCTATGGCCGTTCCTGCCAAGCCGGGCGTAAAGAAGATGCTCACCCTGAAGGATGGCACCCAAGTGGAAGCCACCTTGCGGGGCGACGAACATGTGAATTACTATGAGGCGGCCGATGGACGTGCCTTCCAATTGAAGAATGATGCCTACCAACTGGTTAGCCGTGACTCTCTGGTTCGGCTACGTACCGAGCGCATTGCAGAACGCAACAGAGCCCGTGCCCAGCGTGCTCCACGTCGCATTGGCTCGGTTCCTCCGGGTGGCTATCACAGCAACCGGCGCGGCCTGGTTATTATGGTTGAGTTCACAGATGTGAAGTTCATCCACAATCGTGCGGAGTTCAATGACTATTTCAATAAGGTTGGCTATGATTCCGATGGCATGAAGGGTTCTGTTCACGACTATTTCATGGAACAGAGCTATGGCGAGTTCGATTTGGATTTCGACATTGTTGGGCCTGTCGCATTGGAAAATCCTACCACTTACTATGCCGCAGACAATGATCTTGTGGGTAAGATGGTGAATGATGTATGTAAGCAGGTGGACGACCAGGTTGATTTCTCTGTCTATGACTGGGATAACGACGGAACGGTGGATCAGGTCTATGTCATCTATGCCGGCTATGGTAAGGCTCAGGGGGCAGATAATACGATTTGGCCTCATGAGTATATGGTGAGTGCCGTGACTCGTTCGGCGGTCTTAGATGGTGTGAAGATTGACAATTATGGCATCTCCTGTGAACTGATGGGCGACGGCAAGCACAACACGGGCCATCTTGACGGTATCGGTACTTCGTGTCACGAGTTCAGCCACTGTCTGGGGCTTCCCGACTTCTACGACACGTCGCACAACGACGGTACACCAGGTAATTTCGGCATGAGTTATTGGGACCTGATGGATTCTGGTTGCTACAACGACAATGGTCGCAGTCCGGCTGGTTACACTGCCTACGAACGTTGGTGGGCAGGTTGGCTGGAGCCCGTGGAATTGAAGTCGGGCCAGCAGATTGTGGATATGCCGGCTTTGCAGGACAAGCCTGTGGCCTACATTATTTACAACGATGCTGTTCGCGACGAATATTATCTTCTGGAGAATTATCAGCTGAAGAGTTTCGATGCCGCAGGCCCAGGACATGGCCTGCTGGTGCTGCATGTCGACTATAGTACTTCGGTTTGGAATTTCAATAAAGTCAACAATGAGGCCGACCACCAGCGTATGACCATTATCGCTGCGGATAATATCTACTCGTCTTCTTCGTTGGCTGGCGACCCCTTCCCGGGAAGAAGCGGGAGGAATCAGCTTACCAATACCGGAAGCCCTAAAGCCACATTGTACAACGAAAACCGGAGCGGGTCGAAACTGATGGATAAGCCCATCACCCGTATTTCTGAGAAGAACGGGCTCATTTCCTTTATCTTTATGGGAGGAGCCTCTCTCGATACTCCTTCGGCTCATAGCCCTTCGAACGTCACAGACAATGGTTTCACTGCCTCCTGGGATGCCGTGGAGGGTGCGCAAAGCTATACCGTTTTGCTCACGAAAGTAGAAAATCTGGACCAGTCAACCATCATCTTCGAGGAGGAGTTTGAGAAGTTTACGATGGAAACGATGACGGAAATCTATAAAAACAACCTTGACGAATACACCACATTACCCGGATGGTCGGGCAAGAACCTGTTCGGCAGCTCCAATAAATTGCGTGTAGGCAAGGTGCGTAATGCCGGTGAACTGGAGACTCCCCGTTTCAGTTGTCCTCTGAACGATAGCATCAGCATTCTCATTTCTGTTTACAATGCTGCCAGAATGGGTACAGGAAAACTTCAGCTTCGAATCTATCCCATGGGATTGGGTTATACGTTGGAGGAATTGAAGAGTGCAGAATACTATATGTACCTCGATTTATCGGATATTCCACCTACTTCGGACGAAGAACCGTTAAGTATAGGCATTATTGCTCCGTGGAATAAGCAGTATGGTGACCTCATTATTGGCATCTATCCCGACGAGGGCGGTAGCGGTGTCTATATGGATTACCTTGCTGCCACAGACGGCCTCTATACCAACTTGCCTGGATACGAGGAAGAGGAGGAAGAGGAACAACCTGCCAAAATGCCTGCCCGGTTCTCGGCTGCTAAGTCTGTCAAGGCCTCGTGGACGGACAATGTTCCTGCTTCCATTCGGACGAAGAAGGCTCCGCGTCGTGCGATTTCTGTGACAAATGAGATCTTCACGTCCACAACCAACAGTTACACTTTCGCCGATCTTACCCCAGCTCATTACACTTACTCTGTTCGAGCTCAGGGTGCCGATGGTATTGTATCTGACTGGAGCAACGAGGTTTCGGTTGACCTCACTACAGGAATTGAGTCCATTCACAATTCACAGTGGACGGTGGGCGATAAGACTGGAGGCGTGTATGACCTTGTCGGTCGCAAAGTATCGCAGTCTTCTACGTCCCCCTTGCTTCCGAAGGGCATATACATTCGTAACGGACGCCGGTTCGTGGTTAAGTAAGTCACAAAAAAAGTGGCGGCACCCATGCAGGTGTCGCCACTTTTTTTATCCTTATGTTTACAGACTCCAGTAATGTCTGCCCACTTTCTGATACCATTGAAGACCTTTGAAAGGTTGCAGCCTGCAAAATGAACTATTGGACGGCCATTGAGTTGTTGGAATACTATAGAGCTATTGGATTGCCAATGGTCTATTAGTCTGCCATCGAACTATTGGTCAACCATTGAGCTATTGACCGACCATCGAGTTATCGGCCAGCCATTGAACTTTTGGACAGAATGTAGTTCTTGACTATACTCGTATAGGAATAGGTAAAAGAAAGCCCCGTGTCCTGTTGAAGGGCACGGGGCAATTATGTTCTTCTAATACGTTGATTAGAACAGATGCTTGAGCGTCACGTTTTCCAGACGGTTGCCTACATAGCGTCCCTTCCAGTTTACCTTGCGGGTTGAAGCCTTCTTGACGCTGGACTTGGCAGCCAACTTGTGGTTGATAGCCTGCTTGCCAGTGAAGTTGGCCTTAGCCTGAGCCTTCACACCATTGGTTTCGGGCAATACCAGTTTGAACTCGCCATTGGTGTTTGCATAGTAACCACCGTCGTCCATGAACACCAGAAGGCCCTTAACTGGGAAGGTGATGACACCGCCTTCCAGTGTACCGAATTCAATGTCGTTGGCCTTGATGACCTCGATGCTATAACCGGAAGCCAAGTAGCGAGCAGCGTTGGAGATGACGTACATCATGCCATAGCCATAGTCGATACCCAGAGGCTGTTCCTCGATGTATACGCTGGTGGGATCCTCAGCATTGATGGTGATGTCGTAGCTCTTACTGTCGTCCCAGTCGCCTTCCTCGTTATAGGGATAAATCTCGCCATAGGGATACTTCATGCGATAGATGCCGGGTGTGGCCTCATTCTCGAAGATCTCTACCTCGTAGGTGGGAGCGGCGACATCGAACAGTCCAGCAACGATACCATCAGTATATGTTGCCATACCAAGGCTTATCCAAGAAGCTGCACTGAAGATTTCGTTGGTGGTACCATAGTCCATGCTCTCGTCTTTATTCACGAACGAGATATTCAATATCAGTTTCTTACCAACGAAGGAGCTTCCCTTCGGGTTAATCTTGGCGAATACATCCTGATCCAGTGCCGTAAGGCCAGTGGGCTGCAATGCATCCACTCCGGGAGCAAGGATGATTTTACCCTCAGGACTTACACAGAAGTATAGGTCGTTCTTCTCAGTATAGGGAGCTTCCAATTTGTATGCGGTGCCGTATGTGGCAGCGAAGGTGGAATCGCAATTGTCAGTGTTGTTAACACATACGCCCTTGTACAGAACGCAGGCAGACTTGGTTCCCAACTTTGCGGAATTGAACTCACCGTCGAGCTCAGCTTTCCACTCGAAGTCGCTGGCAAGGTTGGCCTCGTAAGGTTTGAATCCGTCCATTTGTATGTATTCAGGACCATAGCCATAATAACCTGCACCTACGTAGTAGATAACATTTACTGTGAACAGACCGTTTTCAGGATCGTACATGACAGGATATTCATCCCATGTGCTGCCAGAGTACGAAATATAGTCGGACACATACACTGGACCATAAGTTGAAGATGAGTATCCCGTGTAGGTCTCAGGCCACGACAGAGCATAGACCTTCAGATGGTCGTCCCATGTACCAGACATGCGAACCTGCACACCAGCACCAGTGAACATTCCGGCACCCCAATTATCAATCAAGAACTGCACTTGATTGGGGGTAACTATGTTTTGACGGAAAGCTACACTTGCACCAGGGTAGTTGCCTGTTTGCCATGCTTTATATGTGTACGTTCCCAGATTGCTCTCACGGAAGGGCCATTCACCAGTACCGCCAGCTGCTTCAAACTCAGCAGCAGATCTGCACCAGGGGGTGAAGGGGAGCAGAGAGGCTACAAAATCGTAGCGGCCTCCCATATAACCTGCCTGATATTTGGCACCATCGGGGAGTACAATAGATACCGTATCGATCATTCCACCGGCAGCAAGTATGGTTGCGGGATCGTAGGTGATTTCTACAGCAACCCTATCGACAGAATCGGGGAATACGACGCTTTCAGGGATGTTGAGCAGGCTTGTTGCATCACCTGCCTTCTGTGTGCTTTCGAGCTTTACTTCAACCTCGCCGCCGACGCTGTCACGCTCGAGGTAGATGAAAAAGCTGTTTTCTTCTTCTGACAGTTCAAGCTCCGTGGCAGAGGTTGTTTCTGACGAGAAGTAAACCAGATGAGCAACGTCGTAAACAGTGGAGTTACCATCGGTTGCGGGGTTATATTCAGCATGCTCATCGTGGCAAGCGGTGAGTCCTGCCATCAGGGGCAGAAACATCAACGCTGCAAATGCTTTATTAAATATCTTCATAATTTCTCCTTTTTGAATAAGTGTAAATTACTGTACAGGGGTATAGAGACCACTGGGGTCGGGGTTGTTGTATCCCTTGAGGCCCTGGTTGTTGTTCTCCTCGCTGATGATGATGGTGAAGTTCATCCATGCAGGGCGACCATTGGTCTTGAAGTTTTCTGTAGCATCCCAGTTCTTGCTCTGGGTACGATCTACAGACTTGTTCAGGCGCTTGTAGTCGAAGAAGGTCTGACCCTCACCCCACAACTCGATGCGCTTCTGCAGGAAACATGCGTCTACGACACCAGTCGTGCTGACAGCTGCGCATTCGTATGAAGAATCGCGATAGGTGCGTACGAAGTCTGTCAGCAACTGGGCACCACGAGCTGCATCCTGATGGGCAGCTGCTTCGGCCTGTGTGAGATACATTTCCTCAATTCGCATGAGGGGATAGTCGCAAGCTGCACCTACCTTGGAGTCATCGGGAATACCAGCTCCGGGACGGAACTTCATAGAGGTGTATGTGGGGAAGTCGCCATACATGTAGTTTTCATCATTCTTAGCAGTGATGAGCAGAGGTTCCTTGCCACTCAGGTCATGGTCTTCGGGAGCTTTGAAACTGAGCTTACGGAAGTCGTTGTTGGAAATCTTGTCGTACAGTTCAGATGCAATCATTGTGAAGGGACCTGCGGCAGCATAGCCGAAAGTTGCCTCGTTGGACATCCAGCTCGTCCAGTTCAGAATACCAGACTGCACAACATCATCGTCAGCAGAAGCGCTGGAAGCCCACATCCAAGAGCTTACGCTCATGTCGTTGAAGCCAGTCTTCGTGTCGAGCCATTGTGCGCGGGTCAGAGGCTGGTTGGCGTTCTCGGCGATGGCGTCAGCAGCAGCCTTTTCAGCCTTGGCATATTCGGCCAGAGCCTCTGCTGTCTTGCCAGTCTCTTCAAGGTAACCTGCATTCCACATGTACAGACGAGACATCAGACCATATACACAGGCCTTGTCAGGAGTTGTCTTGCTGGTGCGGGCATAGTTCGAAATCAGCGAGTCGGCCATTGTCAGGTCGGAGAGGATGAAATCGTACATAGCCTCGTGGCTGACACGGGGATTGTTCTGTACTTGGTCTTCGGGAGTCTCATCGGTAACGATGGGCACGGTCAGATAGTTGATGCTCTTGCCGAAGGCGCTGTCGTCATCGCTGCCACCATCGGCATTGGTGGTCACGTAGTCCAGGCCGAACTGGTCGTTAGGCAGGAACTCGTAGATACGTGCGGCATCCAGATAGAAAAGGGCGCGGAAGGCGTATGCAGCACCCAGATAGCCGGCACTCAGGCCCTCGGTAACGCCCTTCAGGGCACCGATGGCGTTGTTTGCCGTGTTGATGGCACCAAAGTAGTAGTACCATGTGAAGGCACTGTAGACGTAACGGCGACCCTGATAGTTGTTGCCCGACCAGCTGCTATACCAGTTGTAGCCGCTGCTGACAACAGCCATATCGGCGGTCATGACGTCGCGGATGTGCATCAGCGAACCGTAGCCCCAGTCGTAGTGGCGGTCGCTGTCGTAAACACCAAATTTGTTCAGGAAGGCAGGCATGGCCCATACCAGAGACTCAGATGCCTTGCTCGAAGACTGTAGCACTTCGTCGATGACGGTGTTGGTGGGTATGGGCTCCTCGATGCAGCTGGTCAGCATGAATGTGCCGGACAAAGCTGCTACTGTGAATATTTTATATATATTTTTCATCTTCATACACATTTTAGAAGGTTACTTTTACACCAGCACTGATGGTACGGATAGTAGAATAGTAAGTGGCATTGGCAGTACCATAGCTGAAGTTGGTGGCAGCGGTACGGGGATCGAGGCCCTGACGCTTGCTCCACAACCATACGTTAGAAGCATTGACATACAGCTTCACGCCATCAATCTTAGCCTTACGGAGTACGTTTGAGGGCAGATTGTAGCCGAAGGAGATGTTCTGCAGGCTCAGGTAGCTGGCATTGGTCAAGAAGCGGGTGCTCAGGCTGCCCGTGTACTGGTCGCCATACTGCAGACGAGGTACATTGCTGGTGGTGTTGGTGGGCGTCCAAGCGTTCAGCAGGTCAGCGTGGAAGTTGTCACCGCGGCTGTTGTTGGTGGGAGCGCTCATGTAGGTAGCATAGGGGCTATCGTAGATCTTACCACCCAGCTGATATGCGAAGTCAACACCCAGTTCGAAACCATAGAGCTCAAAGTTGGTGTTGAAACCACCGAAGAGCTTCGGCAGGAGACTTTCGCTGACAACGTAGTCAGTTGCCTCGTCGTAGTTAGCGGTTACTCCCTTGGTGCCGTCGGCCTTGTTGTAGTACCAAGTGCTTTCACCCGTGTTGGGGTCAACACCAGCATACTTAGGCATGTAGAAGCTACCGATGCTCAGGTTCTCGCCAAGGAACATGTTACCGCTTGCATAACCCTTGAATTCCTTGCCATCGAAGTCATAAACCGTAGCGGTCTTCTTCTCGTCGGGCATGTAGGTGATTTCGTTCTTGTAGTGAGTCAGGTTCAGGCCGGCGCTCCACTTGAAGTTCTGCAGGCGGAAGATGTCGGCATTCAACTCAACCTCGATACCGTGGTTGACCATGTCACCAACGTTGTCGTAGTAGCCACCGAAACCAGAGCTGCGAGGCAGTGAGAAGAAGTAGAGCATGTCGCTGGTCTTGCGCCAGAAGTATTCGACGCTACCGGTCAGACGGTTCTTGAACAAACCGAATTCCAGACCACCGTTCAGTTCACCTACGGTTTCCCAAGTGATGTCGCGGTTACCCTTTGTAGAGCTGGGGATAACGGCGGGGTTGCCACCTGAGTTTACAACCGAGTAGCGGTTGGTGTAGAGGAAGCTGGAGATGTTGTCGTTACCCTGCTCACCATAGCTGAGCTTCAGTTTCAGGAAGTCGACCCACTTGGCCTTCTGCATGAACTTCTCCTGTGACATTACCCATGCACCACTGACGCTGTAGAAGTTACCCCACCAGCGACCGTCTTCCTTGGTGAAGCGGCTCGAAGCCTCACGACGATACTGTGCAGAGAGGAAGTATCTCAGAGCGTAGTTGTACTGAGCACGTGCAAAGTAAGCCTCGTTGTTGTACATCGTGGTGTAGGAGGCTGCGCCCGAGTTGTCAGTTACGGCACCGTTCAGTTCCAGGTTGTTGGGGTCGAACATGTTGTAGCGGCTTGCCGACAGTGTGTAGTAGTTGTTGCGGTACCACTCGTGACCAATCATTGCACTGATATCGTGCTTGTTGAAGTCGTGGCCCCAGTCTAACTGCTGGCGGAACGTGTAGTCCAGTGTGCGAGAGTGTCCCTTGCTGAGGATACCGTTCTGACCAGCGTAGTTACCATAATAGGGGTTCAAGAGGTCGGTAGAACGGCTCTCGTCGAGGTTCACTGTATTCTGGCTGGTGAACTTGAAGTCCTTGGCAAAGCGAATCTCTGCAAAGCCTGTAGCGCTGAGGGCATTGCCTTCCCAGCGGTTTACGTCAACCTGCTGTGACTGGATGGCATTTGAACCTGGGAAAATAGGACGAACGCTACCGGCGTTGGAACCATCTGCCCAGTCGTGCATGCGGAAACCGTTTCTGGGGTCAATCTTGATGGTTCCATTGGCGTCACGGATGTACAGAGGATAGATGGGCGCAATCTGAGTGGATACGGCGAAGATGTTGACAGAGCTGTTGCTCGTACCGTCTTCCTGCATAGACTGTGCGTTGTAGTGGCTATAGTTGACGTTGGCACCAACCTTCAGCCACTTCTTGGCCTGCAGGTCAGCCTTCAAACGGCCGTTGATGTTCTCCATGCTGCTGTTGAAGGTAATACCTTCGTTGTTGATGTAGCCGAAACTGGCGAAGAAGTTGCTCTTCTCGTCGGACTTGCTGACGTTGACGTTGTACTCCTGACGGAAGCCATTGTGGTATGCCTCGTCGAGCCAGTTGTCGGGCATCAGCAAAAAGTCGCCGTCCACACGACCCAGCGTGGCATTGGGATTCAGCTTGCCATTCATGCCAATCAACTGCTGACCGGCAGGAACATCGTACACATTCATGCCCAAGCCGTAGTTGTTGTTGGATGTTATGTTGCGGTTGGCCCACTGGTTGGCCTGAGAAGCGGTGTAGCCCAACTTGTCCAGAGCATAGTTGTTCAGGGCACCATAGTACATCTCATAGTACTGGGCAGGGCTGTTGACCGTCTTGTACTCGCGACGGGCACGGCTGTTAGAGCCCCACTTGGCATCCAAGGTGACCTTGGCATCACCGCGCTTACCGCTCTTGGTGGTAATCAGGATAACACCGTTTGCACCACGGGCACCATACAGAGAGGTGGCGGCAGCGTCCTTCAGGACGGTCATGCTCTCCACGTCGGCTGTGTTGATGGTATTCATGTCACCACCATAGGGTGCACCATCGACAACAATCAGGGGAGAGATGCCAGCACTCAGGGAGCTGACACCGCGGATTCGGATGCTGGGTTTATTGTTGGCAGGGTTACCAGTCAGGCTGTACAGCTCGACACCGGCTACGTGGCCAGTCAGAGCGTCCAGGGCATTGGTGCTCTGGAGAGCCTCAATCTGTTCCGTGCCTACAACTGTGGCCGAACCTGTGAAGGCCTGCTTGGTGCTGGTACCATAAGCGACTACCAGAACCTCGTCCATTGCCTTACTGTCGGTCGCCAGTTCTACGTTGATGACGGGCTTTACGCGCACCAACTGTTTAATCATACCCGAGCAGCTCACCTCCAATCGCTTTACGTTGGCGGGAACTGTCAGGGCGAACTTACCTTCGACGTTTGTCACGACACCAGTCTTGGTGCCTTCCAAAAGTACGGAGGCTCCCGGGATTGGCTCACCATCCTCTGCGCTAGTCACGGTACCCGTAACGCGCGTCTGGGCGATGGCCAGGCTTGCTATCATGAAACAAGCCAAGAAAAGTGCAATTCTCTTTCTCATAGAATACTCTTTTACTTTTTTAGTTAAACATATTAAATTAAGTCATTTCTCTCTTTACCTTAGCTCTCATTATTGCACATAGTACACATAACGGCAATATACGAGGTGCAAAGGTACGCATTTTTTTTGATTTATTCACATTTCGGAGGCATAAAATTAAAGTTTTTGTGAAAATAAACTAAAATTAGTTACAATATATTACATTTTGCCACGAAAAACGATGAAAAATGCGTTGTTCGCGTGCGTGCGTATATATAAGATAAGGTATAATAAGGGAAATCGGCACCAAGCATACGGGATTGGTGCGCCAACATCATGACAGGGACATGCAAACCTGGTGAGGTTTCTCTTGACGCACAATTGTCCGTCAAGAGAAGCGACGTGTCGTTTGAGCTCCAACGACGTATCGTTTCGCTTGACGGACAATTGTGCGTCAAGGGCCTTCCTATGTCACGGTTAGGCAAAGCCTATGTGGGTCAAGTTCGGCCGAACGGGGAAATAGGTACAAAAACAACGAATCCCCCGAGGAAAGGTACACGCCTTTCCTCGGGGGATTCGTTGTTTATAGAATATGGTTCTGTTTCTTAGCCTTTTAGTGCCTTCAGGGTTTCTTGCAGG
This sequence comes from uncultured Bacteroidales bacterium, assembly GCA_902783655.1. GTDB lineage: Bacteria > Bacteroidota > Bacteroidia > Bacteroidales > Bacteroidaceae > Physcousia. The sequence continues at coordinate 2,208 of CACZRZ010000158.1, read as the reverse complement.
GCGGCTATCTTGCTCTGTGCGTCGGCCACCTTCTTGCGTTCCAGTTCTACGACCTGTGCAGGGGCATTCTGTACGAAGCGCTCGTTCGAGAGTTTCTTCTCGATGCCAGCCATGAAGCCTTGCAGACGTTTGATTTCGGCTTCAGCCTTTGCAGCTTCTGCCTCGGCGTCGATGAGGTTGCCCAGGGGCACGGCATACTCCTGTGTGCCGACAAGGAAGGCCTGTGTGCCTTCGCTCTTCTTCTCAACGATGTTAATCTCCGACAGGCCGGCCAGCTTGCGGACAGCCGCATCCGTTTCCTTCGTCAGGGGAAGCGATGTTTCCAGTGTGAGCGGCTCGCGAGGCGAGATGTTCTTGCTCTGACGGATGGCGCGTACGCCGGAGATGACCTGCTTGGCGTGTTCAAACTTTGCAATGAGTTCGGCATCTGCCTCGCTGGGGGCATCCAGCTTGAGGGTGCTGACCATGATGCTATCGCCTTCCTTGCGCTCGGCAATGTGCTGGTAGAGCTCTTCGGTGATGAACGGCATGAAGGGGTGGATGACCTTCATCAGTGCCTCGAAGATTTCGAGGGTCTCGCGCAGCGTCTCTTTGTCGATGGGTGCCTGGTAGGCAGGCTTTATCATCTCCAGATACCAGCCCGAGAATTCGTCGGTGAAGAGCTTGAAGATGGACATCAAGGCTTCGTTCAGACGATACTGGCTGTACTGGCGGTTGATTTCTTCCACCTCGGTGCGCAGCATGGCCTTCATCCAGTCGATGGCGCTCTTGTTGCTCTCGGGCTGCTCGATGTCTGCAACCTCCCAGCCCTTAACCAGTCGGAAGGCATTCCATATCTTGTTGCAGAAGGCAGCACCCTGCTGGCAGAGGTCTTCCTTGAAGAGAATGTCGTTGCCGGCAGGAGCGGCCAGGAGCATGCCCATGCGTACGCCGTCGGCGCCGTATTTCTCTATGAGCTCGATGGGGTCGGGGCTGTTGCCCAGCGACTTAGACATCTTGCGACCCAGTTCGTCGCGCACCACACCGGTGAAGTAAACATTGCGGAACGGAACGTCCTTCATGTACTCCTCGCCGGCCATAATCATGCGTGCCACCCAGAAGAAGATGATGTCGGGGGCAGTCACAAGGTCGCAGGTGGGATAGTAGTAGTTGATTTCCTCGTTGCCGGGATTGTTGATGCCGTCGAACAGCGAAACGGGCCAAAGCCACGAGGAGAACCATGTGTCGAGGGCGTCCTCGTCGTGACGAAGTTGGTCGATGGTGATGTTTTCGTAGCCCTTGATTTGGCGGGCTTTCTCCAACGCCTCTTCCTTGGTCAGCGCCACCACGTACTTTTCTTCCTCTTCTTCTGCAGTCGGCAGGAAGTAAGCCGGAATGCGATGTCCCCACCACAGCTGGCGACTGATGCACCAGTCCTGAATGTTTTCCATCCAGTTTCGGTAGGTGTTGACGTATTTCGTGGGATAGAACTTGATTTTACCTTCGAGCACAGGGGGGAGGGCAATGTCGGCAAAATGCTTCATCGAGAGGAACCACTGCTTGCAGAGTCGTGGCTCTACGGCAGTGTCCTGATTGCGCTCGCTGTAGCCTACCTTGTTCTCGTAGTCCTCAATCTTCTCCATCAGACCGGCCTCTTGCAGGTCGATGACAATCTGGCGGCGGACATCCATGCGGTCTATGCCTACGTAGAGCGGGCTCTCCTCAGAGATGGTGCCATCGGGGTTGAAGATGTCGATGGTTTCCAGATTGTGGGCCTTACCCAGGGCATAGTCGTTGACATCATGGGCAGGGGTAACCTTCAGACAGCCCGTACCAAACTCGATGTCGACGTAGCGGTCCTCGATGACGGGGATGACACGGTTGACCAGAGGCACAATGACCTTGTGGCCGCGCAGCCATTGGTTTTTGGGGTCTTTGGGGTTGATGCACATAGCCGTGTCGCCCATGATGGTCTCAGGACGTGTTGTGGCCACAACGGCATAGTAGCCACGCTCATCCTTGTGGACGACTTCGCCCTCGGCCCCTGTGGGCTTCACGCTTTCCTGGTCGGCCACATAGTATTTCAGATGATAGAGGTGGCTCTTCTCGTCGTGGTAGATGACCTCCTCGGTCGAGAGCACTGTTTGTGCCTTGGGGTCCCAGTTGACCATGCGCAGGCCACGATAGATGAGGCCCTTGTTGTAGAGGTCGACGAACACCTTCAGTACG
>CACZRZ010000157.1 GCA_902783655.1 uncultured Bacteroidales bacterium | reverse complement strand
GGCCACTTCCATGGGTTCCAGTTGCTCCACCCGGGCTTTCTTGGCAATCTTGTCCTCGCCTTCGTCGGCATCGTGCTCCAGATGGCCCACAGCGGTGATGGTGCGCACATAGCGCACCTTGTAGCCCAGATGCTGGAGATAACGGAACAGGAGGTCGAAGGTGATGGCCGGGCGGGCATGGCCCAGATGGGCATCGCCATAGACCGTGGGGCCGCAGACATACATGCCCACACGGCCTTCGTGAAGGGGACGGAACAGTTCCTTCTGACGGGAAAGGGTGTTGTAAATGAGTAGGGGTTGATTATTCATAGTGGATATGATTATTATCTATGTTATCGGGAAGCGCCCGAATCTTTGTTTATGATCTCTAACAATCGGTCAACGGCCTGGTCTTCGGGGATATTCATCTCCACGCATTGCTTGCCGCGATAGAGGCTGACCTTTCCGCGGGCAGCACCGACGTAACCGTAGTCGGCATCAGCCATCTCTCCCGGACCGTTCACGATGCAGCCCATGACGGCAATCTTCAGGCCGGTCAGGTGGCTGGTTGCCTGCTTGACGCGGGCTATGGTGCCCTGAAGGTCGAAAAGGGTGCGTCCGCAACCTGGACATGAAATGTATTCTGTCTTGGTGAAGCGCAGACGTGCGGCCTGCAACAGGGTGTAGGCGACGGGTATCTCGTTTTCGGGAGCCTCGCTGAGCGATACTCGAATGGTGTCGCCGATGCCATCCACAAGGAGCGCACCGATGCCTACGGCCGACTTGATGCGCCCGTCTTCACCCTCGCCAGCCTCAGTCACACCAAGGTGCAAGGGGAATGTCATCCCTTCGGCATCCATTGCCTTGACAAGAAGGCGCACGCTCTGTACCATGACCACGGTGTTCGAGGCCTTGATGCTGACCACAACGTCCAAGAACTGTTCCCGCATGCAGATGCGCAGGAACTCCATGCACGATTCCACAATGCCTTCAGGCGTATCGCCATAGCGCGACATGATGCGGTCGCTAAGGCTGCCGTGGTTCACGCCAATGCGCACAGCCGTATGATGTTCCCTGCATATATTAAGGAAGGGGATGAGCCGGTCCTCTATCTTCTGAAGTTCGACCCTGTACTCCTCATCGGTGTATTCCAAGTGCTTGAACTGCCGGGCTGCATCGACATAGTTGCCAGGATTGATGCGCACCTTCTCGCAGTTGCAGGCGGCCACTTCGGCCACACGGGGATTGAAATGGACATCGGCCACCAGGGGCACATCGCATCCCAATGCGCGCACCCGACGACGTATCTCGCCCAGATTCTCCGCCTCACGCACTCCCTGAGTGGTCAAGCGAACCAGTTCGCCACCAGCCTTGGCAATAGCCAAAATCTGCTGCACACAGCCCTCGGTGTCCATCGTCGAGGTGGTGCACATCGACTGCACGCGGACAGGGTTCTGCCCACCGATACCTATATTGCCGACGCGTACTTCGTGAGTTTTTCTTCTAATCATACTTTATAGTTATACTTCACTTCAGCCAATTCTGCATTGGCTTTTACTATCTTCTCTTTCAGGTTTTCTTTATAGGCCTTCAGCCTTTGGGCCAAAGCGTCGTCGCCAAGGGCCAGCATTTCCACAGCCAGAATGGCTGCATTCTGCGCCGCATTCACACCCATCGTAGCTACAGGTATGCCAGGAGGCATCTGCACGATGGAAAGCAGGGCATCCAGTCCGTCGAGCATCCCCTTGATGGGTACTCCTATGACAGGCAATGTGGTGTTGGCGGCAATGACACCAGGCAAGGCTGCAGCCATGCCGGCACCAGCGATGATGACCCGTATGCCTCGGCCTTCGGCCTCGCGGGCAAACTGTTCTACTTCCTGAGGCGTGCGATGGGCCGAAAGGGCGTTCATCTCAAAATATACGCCCATTTCATCGAGAAATTTGGCTGCTTTCTCCATGACAGGCAGGTCGCTGGTGCTGCCCATGATGATGCTTACTTTAGGAGACATATTCTTAATTCAAAATTATTTAATTCAAAATTCAAAATGAGCTAAGTATAAATTCAAAATTATTTAATTCAAAATTCAAAATGAGTTAAGTCAACGCTACACGAACAATCCCACGAGCCCGCAGGCAAACCCTATCAGAGTACCGCCCAGCACCTGCCACAGGGTGTGCTGACGCAGATACATACGACTGCTGTTGACGGCACCGCTGACCAACAGGGCCAGACACAACCACCAGACAGGGTTGAAGTGGAAGATGCTGGAGTATGCCACCAAGGCACCCATGATGGCTCCCACGCCAGCCGAGTGCATGCTGACTTTCCACCAAAGGGTGGTAACCGTGCAGACACACTGGACGAGGAGGCTTATCACAATGATACCACCCATGAACACAGGAGCATGGATGCTGAACAGGAAGCGCAGCAACACACCGTAGCAGATGATGTGAAGCAGATATGGCACCAGACGGTTGTGGTGAAGCGTGAGTTCCTGCACATTGATTCGTCTCATCCGCCGGTAGGCATAGACGCCTATGGCTGGAAGGAAAAGGGTGAACAGATAGACCATGGCCAGAATCACCGCCTTGAACTGCCAGGGGAGTTGCGAAAGATAGGTGAACATGATCAGCAGCACGAAACCCAGCATGGGAAAGTACGACGGGCGGAATACATTGGACATGGCCCGAGCCAACACACTCAACGAAGCATGCTCGCGCAATCGTGCGACCCTCGACTTACGTTCTATCTTCTGTCCCTCTTCCATCCTACTGTTTCCTCATTCTGCTATCAGCAATCCCCAGCTGGGTACGATACTTGGCCACAGTGCGGCGGGCCACGGCATAGCCACGTTCCTGAAGCATCTTCACCAGGCGCTCGTCGCTCAGGGGATGGCTCTTGTCCTCGTGGTCCACGAGGTCCTTCAGCGTAGCCAGTATCTTGCGCACCGTCACTTCGTCGCCATTCTGCGTGGCAGCGGATGTGAAGAACCAGCGCAGGGGATAGATACCATGGTCGGTCTGCACATATTTACTATTCGACACGCGGCTGACAGTGGAGATGTCCTGTCCCGTCTCGTTCGCCACGTCCTCCAGTTTCATGGGACGAAGCAACGTCTCGTCGCCCTCCAGGAAGAAGGGACGCTGCAGACGGATGATGGCCTGCATGGTGCGAATCATCGACTCGCGGCGCTGGGCTATGGCTTCGATGAACATACGGGCGTAGCCCACCTGCTGCCGCAAATAGTTCATGGCTTCACGTTCGGAACGTGAGACAGCGGGCATCTGCAGTTCCTGCTCGGCATCGGGACTTATCGTCAGTCGTGGCAGTTCGCCTTCGTTCAGCGAAAGCATGATGTGCCCGGCCTCGTCGGTTTCGACATAGAAGTCGGGCGTGATGACATGGTTGTCGCTATGGTCACCACCCAGACTGCCGCCAGGACGCGGATTCAGTCGCTGTATGCGTTTGCGCAGGCGCTCCAGTTCCAGGTCGTCGAGTTTCAAGACATGCTGTATTCGCTGCCAACGCAGATGGACAAAGTCGTCCCAATATCGCTGGAACAGGGTCACCAACTGATCGCGCGCCTGACCGCTATAATTGCGACGGGCCTGGAGGGTCAGACACTCCTGCAGACTGCGCCCCCCTATCCCCGCAGGTTCCATCTGCTGCAGGACGGTGGTGAGCAGCCGTTCCAGTTCTTCCACGTTGGTCTGCACATTCTGGTAGATGTCCAGCTCGTCGGCAATCTGGTAGAGCGGTGTGCGCAACAGACCGTCATCGGCCAACGAACCAATCAGATATTTCATCACCTCCCGTTCGTGGTCGGTCAGGTTGTACTCGCCCAGTTGGCTCACCAGATAATCGAAGAACGATTCCGACGTATCGCTCAGTTCGTGGCTGTGCCGTTCGTCGTTGTTGTCACGGGGTTCACGAGGGATGCCGTCGTCCACATCGTCGAAGCTGTCTCCATACTCGTTTGGAACAGCATAATCCATGTCCTCCGCATCCTCCCTGTCCTCCGAGTATTCTCTCTCCTCTGTGTTTTCTGCCTTCTCCGTGTGTTCTGTGCTTTCCCCTTGCAGCCAGGGGTTGTCCTCCAGTTCCTTTTCTATACGTTCACGCAAGTCGTTCAGGGGCAACTCAGTCAGTCGCACCGTCAGCACTTGCTGCGGTGTGAGTGTCTGTGTCTGGGTTTGTACTTGATAGGCACCCTGCCCCTGCGTGTTAGCCATAGTTTACTTCAGTTTCACGGTTATGATATTCACAGAGAAGGGCGCAACAGGGAACTTAATCTGGCTACCGCCCTTGTCGACAAAGACGCCAATGCGACGAGGATGAATGGCCATGGGGTCCTCCCGGGTGTTCTCGTCCTGTCCGCTCTCGCTGGCCAAACGCACCATACGAGCCTGCACAGCCATTCCGCCGTCGAGGAAGACACAACCCTGTGTGGCACCCTCTCCCACGTTGATTACCTTAATATATAATGTATTTGTACGCTCGTCGAGTGTGGAGTTGCTGAAGACGCCTCGCATGTTGGGATTCTTGTGGCGGGCAGTCGTCTGCAGTTTCCCGTCGATGTAGGCAGCCACACTGTCGCCCTCCACCTCCACACGCAGGTCGTACCATCGGCCTTCCTCAACCTGGAAGGGCTTCTCACGACCGATGTTCATGCGTCCACCGTCGACACTCTGTTCGATGGCGTTCTGCGTATTGTTCCAGCCTCCCACGTTGAACCAGTCGAAGTCGCGGTTGTTCTGGTAGTTATAGACAAGCAGGAAACCCTCGCGGCCGCTCGTCTTGCGGGCCTTCACGCTATAGGTGTACTTCTTTCCCTGGAATTCGGTCGGGCACACCTCCATGTGAGGCTCGCGGCCCCTGTTGTGCGTCCAGGTCTGGATGTCGGGCAAACGGTAAGTCTTTCCATCGACAATGAGCTGCGGCTCCTTGTATTCGGCCTGCGTGCTCCAAGTACCCACACCTACGTGCAAGGCCTGTGTAACCTCCACGGGCTTAGGCTCGGGCAGGGTCCACTTCAGCGTCTGCGGAACGGTTCGCGTACCAATGTGGTTCGAGAACAGGTTCTGCACCCAGTACGATGGTGTGCCAAAGGCGTATTCGGCATTGTAGTGAATCATGTCGGTAGGCCAGTTCGAGGCATTGTCGTTGACAAAGATGGGTGCGTATGAGGCCATCGACACGATGTCGGAGTTATTCTCCATGCCCAGCATATACACGGCTTCGCCCAAGGCTGCATTCTGGTTGCCCACCTTACCGAACTGACTGGTGACGGCGTATTCGCCGGCATATATCTTCGGGCCGCGACGGTCGTAATGGTCGTACTTGTCGTAGGCGTTCATGAACCACGAAGGATTGCGGTAATAGTGCTCATCGAGAATGTCAACGGGCTCCTTGCTGCGCCACGAGGGATGGTCGGTGCCCCATGATTCTACGTTGCCGATGCACTGGATGTTGGGATATTTGGCCTTGATGGCATCGTAGAACTTGCGATAGCGTTCGAAGTAGCGTTCGCTCTGATCTTGGTTGCTGTCGAAGTGGAAGTTGGCATTCTCGTTGCCAATCTCCAGATACTCGATGTTGAAGGGTTCGGGATGACCGTTCTCAGCACGCATGCGTCCGAACTTCGTGGTCTTGGCATCGCCGTTGGCATATTCCAAGGCATCCATGCACTCCTGAATCCATCCGTCCAGTTCCTCCACAGGTGTGAAGCCGCCGTGCCAGATGCCCACGTTCACCACATACAGCGGTTTGGCGCCCAGGTCCTCGGACAGTTGCAGGAACTCGTGGAAGCCCATGCCATCGGTGGTCCAGTAGCGCCAGTTGGCATCGTAGTGACCAGGACGCTGCTCAATGGGACCTATGGTGCGTTCCCAACGGAAGGCATTCTCGGGGGCTTCCTGCCCTTCGACGTAGCAACCGCCAGGGAAGCGCATGAACTTGGGATGCATGTCGGCCAGCATCTGCGCCAACTGCGGACGCATTCCGTTGGGACGGTTCTTGAAGGTGGGCGGGAACAGGCTGACCACATCGAGAACGAGCTGGCAGGGACGCTCGGCCGTCAAGCGGAAACGAGCCTGTGGGTCGTTGTCGGTGCAGACGAAACGTTTCTCCACCTTCGTCCATTTTTTGCCTATTTTATCACTGATTTCGACCAGCCCCAGCACACGCCCGTCGCTTCCAATGACGGAAGCCGTGAGCAATCCGGGGTTACCCTGCTGGGCACGCACCCAGAACGAAAGTGTGTACTGATGGCCGTTCTGGGCATGGATGCCCCAGAAGCCCGTATTCTCCACACCGCTTCCTGCCTGCTTGACGTCAAGCAAGAGGGCGTGCTGTTGAGCTTCGTTGAGCAGGTTGTCGGTAGTGAGACTGATGCTCGCGCCCTGCATTGGCGACCATGCAACGGCTGTCTCGTTTTCGAATCCACGCACCTCCTCGAACGAACGGTTGCGGATGAGCTCGGCATACAAGCCGCCGTCGGCAGCGTGATTGATGTCCTCGAAGAAGATGCCATAGAGCGTGGGGCTGACGACGTGCCCTGGTTTGGCAAGATCGACATGAATGGTGACTTGTGATTGGGCACAGAGGGCGCCGAGCAGGCATAGGCCGGCGAGCATGATACTCTTTTTCATACTACAGTTGGCTTTCTGGGATATTGAATGTAGTTACGTTCATGTCGCCGGTATCCAGTCCGCGCTTCAGCCACTTCATGCGCTGGGCGCTGGTGCCGTGGGTAAACGATTCGGGCTGCACATAGCCGCGGGCCTTCTTCTGCAGATAGTTGTCGCCAATCTTCTCGGCACAGTCGATGGCCTCCTCTATGTCACCAGCCTCCAGCGAACGGTAGGCCTCGTTCTCATAGTGGCCCCACACGCCTGCATAATAGTCGGCCAGGAGTTCCAGACGGACACTGATCTTGTTGGCATCGGTCTTCGACACCTTGTTCATCTGCACGTGGGCTGCATTCAGCGTGCCCAGCAGGTTCTCCACGTGGTGTCCCACCTCGTGGGCAATGACATAGGCATACGAGAAATCGCCGTCGGCTCCGAGCTGGCTCTTCATCTCCGTGAAGAACGAAAGGTCGATGTACAACTTCTGGTCGCCAGAGCAATAGAAGGGACCCACAGAGCTCGAAGCCTCACCGCAAGCCGAGGATACGCTGTTTGTGAACAGCACCAGCGTGGGGGGCGTGTACTCCTTGCCCATCTGCTTGAACACCTTGGTCCAGACGTCTTCCGTCGAAGCCAGAACCTGGCGCGAGAACTTGGCCAGTTCTTCTTCCTCAGCAGTAAACTGCCGCTGCCCCTCGGGCTGTTCCTCCTGGATGGCCGACAGTCCGCCCTGCTGGACCACGTTACTTACAACGTCGCCCAGGTTGCCCCCGTTCATCAGGGTCATCAGGGCCACGATAATGATACCTGCCAAGCCTCCGAGGCCGGCCTTTGCGCCACCGCTCATTCCACGGCGGTCTTCCACATTCGAACTCTCTCTACGTCCAGTAAGTTTCATACGTGCGTGTTTTTAATATTGGTATAATGTCGTACAAAGTTACGAAAAGTTAAGCGAAAAGCCAAATCTATTTGTAATTTTCCGAAACAAAGTAACTTCAACAGGCAGCAAACCCGCGCAAAAGGCCTTTTGTAGCGCAACATTTTGTAAAAAATTCTAATACACCTTTTTGACACCGAAATATGGCAGAGATTACAGCCCCGCGAGGGAAAGTTCCGCCATCGGCGGCGTCCGCACATCCATCGACGGCGTCCGTACATCCATCGTCGATGTCCGTACGTTCATCGCCGATGGCGGAACTTTTCCGTTAAGGGATGTAAAGAACCTCATGCTGGCATGAAGGTTATTTCGTCCCGAGGAAAAGTCAAATGATTGAATATCATTAACTTTTCCGCTAAGGGATGTAAAGATCCACATGCAGGCAATCTAAGAGAAAGATTGCACATGGTTGCAATGAAACATAATAGCAAGAAAACGCGTCAAATATACAAATTAGAGAAAATATATTAATTGACTGTAACAAATTTTAATAGCGCGAAAACGCGATAAAATGGGCGATTTTTGAATATACTTGTAAAATATGTATAAAATATTATTAAAGAAAAGTTTGTTGGTATGATAAATAATCCGTAAATTTGCACACCATATATCTATGATATATTAGAATTTGAAAAACAAGAAATACGGATAAAAAACAACTTTCGACATGAAAATGAAGCACCCGTACCGGCTCTTCAGCTGGTATTTCAAGCGCAACGCGCTACCCTATTGGTTCATTTTGATTCTGGACTGTCTCATCATATACTTTTCCGCGTTCTTTGCTTACTGGATGGCACACGGCGGGGCAATGATGCAGCAACATTTCTATGCCATCTCCAACGTAATGATACTTTACTTGCTGGTGTGCGTAGTATCGTTCAAAATCTATTCCACCTATTCCGGCATCATACGCTATTCGTCGTTCGTCGACCTGCAGCGTGTGGGATTTGCCAACCTGACGTCGCTCATCGTCATCATCCTGCTCCACTACGGCGTGTACCGACTGCCCGCAGCTAAACTGGAACACCTGACGACACGCCACCTCATCCTCACCTTCTTCATTGCCACGCTGGTCATGTGGGGCGTGCGTGTGTTGGTGAAAGTGATGTACGACGTGGTGCGCACGACGGAAAGCAGCAAACGAGTCTACATCTATGGTGTGCACGACGGCGGCGTGGCACTGGCCAAGAGCATTCGCAGCCAGCGCCCGGTGCGTTTCACCCTGCGCGGATTCATCTCGCCGGATCCCCAGTACGCACACCACAGGCTCATGGGCTCAAAGGTGCACATACAGAGGGACGAACTGGAAGATGCGCTGAAGCGGGACAAGATTGAGGCCGTGCTCGTATCGCCCCTTCGCACCCGCGACTTCCGAAACGACGAGAAGCTGCAGGACATGCTCATCTCCAACGACATCAAAATATACATGGTGGAACAGCGTGTCCGCGATGCCTTGAACAAGGACGGAAGCGACGCTATGCCTTTGAAGGAGGTCAGTGTGGAAGACCTGTTGCCACGCGACGAGATAGAGGTGGACATGGAGAGTGTATCGCGTGAACTGACCGGTCACCGCATCCTCATCACCGGTTCGGCCGGCAGCATTGGTTCGGAGATTGTCAATCAGGTGGCAATGGCCAAGCCTGCTGCCCTGATGCTCATCGACCAGGCCGAGACTCCGGAACACGACATACGCCTGCTGATGCAGAGGTCGTACCCCGACATCCCTTGCGAGACCGTCGTCACCAGCATCTGCAACCAAGGCCGCATGGAGAAGATATTCAGCGACTTCCGTCCCGAATACGTATTCCATGCCGCTGCCTACAAGCACGTGCCCATGATGGAGGACAACCCCAGTGAGGCCATTAACAATAATGTATATGGCACCAAGGTCATGGCTGACCTGAGCGTGAAATACGGCGCCAAGAAGTTTGTGATGATATCCACCGACAAGGCCGTGAACCCGACCAACGTGATGGGCTGCTCGAAGCGCATCTGTGAAATCTATGTCCAGAGCCTGGACAGCGAACTGAAACGCCAGGGCAAGACCGGCAGCACACAGTTCGTCACCACCCGATTCGGAAACGTACTGGGCTCGAACGGTTCGGTCATCCCCTTGTTCAAGGAACAAATCAAGAAGGGCGGTCCTGTCACAGTCACCGACCCCAACATCATCCGATACTTCATGCTCATCCCCGAGGCCTGCAAACTGGTGCTCGAGGCTGGCACAAAGGGCAACGGTGGCGAGATATTCGTCTTCGACATGGGCAAGCCCGTGAAGATTGCCGAACTGGCCAACCGCATGATACGACTGAGCGGTGCACAAGGAGTGGAGATAAAGTTCACAGGACTGCGCGCTGGGGAAAAACTCTACGAGGAAGTGCTCAACGACATGGAAAGCACGAAGCCCACCTTCCATGAGAAAATCCGAATTGCCAGCGTGCGCGAATACAACTTTGACGAGGCTACCCGAGACATCGAAGAGCTGATAAACATTGCCAAGCAGTTCGACGACATGGCAACCGTCAAGAAAATGAAGGAAATCGTGCCCGAGTTCAAATCGAACAACTCAAAGTACGAAGTCCTGGATAAATAAAGATTGAAGATTGAAGATGGAAGATTGAAGATTGAAAATTGAAGATTAAATATTGAAGATATGAGATTATGAGAAAGGAACGCATTATCAGTCTGTTACTATTATTGATGGCTGCAGGCCAACTCCCTGTGTTTAACCTTCCATCTTCAATCTTCAATCTTCAATTTTCAATCTTCAATCCCTCAGTCCTTCACTCACAGAACATCATCAGCCTGGCAGGCGACTGGCAGTTCGAAATCGACCGCAATGACGTGGGACTGAAACAGAACTGGCAAAACCGCGAACTGATTGACCATGTTCTTTTGCCCGGCTCAATGCCCGAAAACGACAAGGGCGACGATCCGACGGTACGCACACCGTGGGTGAGTTCGCTCTACGATTCTTCGTTCTACTTCAATCCCTACATGGAACGCTACCGTCGCGAAGGACAGACGGTGAAGTTCCCCTTCTTCCTGACTCCACGGAAGCACTATGTGGGCGCAGCATGGTACAAGAGGAAGATATACGTGCCCCAGACGTGGCGATGGCAGCGTGTCCTGCTCTATCTGGAACGTCCGCACATCGAAACCACCGTCTTCGTCAACGGACACGAGGCAGGCCACAGGAACAGCCTCAGCACACCACACGAATTCGACATCACAAAGTACATTCAAGTCGGACAGGCCAACACCATCGCCATACGCGTGGACAACCGCATCGACGGGGTGTGCGTGGGACAGGACTCACACTCGGTGACCGACCAGACGCAGGGCGACTGGAACGGCATCGTGGGACGGATGGAGCTGCAAAGCACGCCTCAATTTGCATGGATACAGAACGTGCGCGTGTTCCCCAACGTGGAAGAACGCAAGGTGCTGGTAGAAACAAAGTTGGAGAGCCGGCTGGGCGAATACGACGAACCGCCTTACATACACCTCACCATAAGCGACCCCGAGGGCAGACTGATTATTGACCATAGCGACGTGTACGAAGACAATAATATGGTTTTCGTCGTTCCCATGGGAGAGGACATGAAACTTTGGGACGAGTTCCACCCCAATCTCTACCACTTGGCCCTGGATGTCGCAGGCGACACGTATGAGACCGACTTCGGCATGAGGAACATCTCTGTCAAAGGACGCCAGATGTACCTCAACGGACGTCCCATCTGGTTGCGCGGAACAGTGGAAAACTGTACCTTCCCAGAGACGGGCTATCCTCCTATGGACGAAGCAGAATGGGAACGCATCTTCCGTCAGTGCAAGGACTACGGCCTCAACCATATCCGTTTCCATTCCTATTGCCCGCCCGAGGCAGCCTTTGCCGTTGCCGACCGCCTGGGACTTTACCTGCAGCCCGAAGGCCCCACATGGCCAAACCACGGGGTGAAGCTGAATGCAGGGATGGCCATCGACAAGTACCTGATGGACGAGACGCAACGCATCCTCGACACCTATGGCAACCATCCATCCTTCACCATGATGGCCAGTGGCAACGAGCCGGCAGGCAACTGGGTGCCCTACACCAACAAATGGGTGACTCACTGGAAAGAGAAAGATCCACGCCGACTGTACTGCGGTGCCTCTGTGGGTGGCGGTTGGGCATGGGACAACGAGAGCCAGTACCATGTGAAGGGCGGCGGTCGCGGACTGGACTGGAGCAGGCACGCCCCGTCGAGCGATGACGACTACCTGCAGGACATCCTCCATCCCCGAAATTACAAAGGCGAGGAGGATAACAACTCACCCATCGTGGCTCACGAACAGGGACAGTGGTGCGCCTTCCCCGACCTCAAGGAGCGTCGCCTCTACACAGGTGTGAACAAGGCTTACAACTTCGACATCTTTGCCGACCTGCTGCGCGACAACGGCATGGAAGCACAGGCTGAGAAGTTCCTCATGGCCAGCGGAAAACTGCAGACACTATGTTATAAATATGAAATAGAGCGCAACCTGCGCACGCCCGACTATGCCGGATTCCAGTTGCTGGGACTGAACGACTACAGCGGACAGGGCACAGCGCTGGAGGGCGTGCTGAACGTCTTCTGGAAGGAGAAAGGCTACTGCACGGCTCAGGATTGGCGACAGTTCTGTGCACCCATAGTACCTTTGGCACGCTTCCCGAAGTTCGTCTACAGCAACGCCGATACACTACGCGTCCCCGTGGAACTTTACAATGCCTACTACGGCCGCCTCATCGGTTTCGAACCGGCATTCTTCATATCCGACAACAAAGGCAATATCATACATCAGGGTAAGCTGAAAAAGCAGAACATCCCCTTGGGCAAGAATATCGAACTGGGCATCGTGACCATGACATTGGAACGTTTCCAGCAGCCCACAAAACTGCAACTGACCGTAGCGGCAGCACAAGGCAAAGTACGCAACTCATGGGAGTTCTGGGTCTATCCCCAAGAGTTGACAAAAGTTGACACAGAGGGTATCTACATTGCCCAAACTCTCGATGAAAAGGCAAAAAATGAACTTGCCCACGGAGGCAAGGTGCTACTGACCGCTGCAGGCAAAGTGACTATGGGCAACGACATCCGGCAGACCTATTTGCCCGTCTTTTGGAACACCAGTTGGTTCAAGATGCGTCCGCCACACACCACAGGTGCGTACATCGACACTCAGCACCCCCTGTTCCGTAATTTCCCCTCGGACGACTGGGCCAACCTGAACTGGTGGGAACTCCTGAACCGTGCACAGGTCATCAATATCACGGGACTGCCCAAGGACTACCAGTCGCCCGTGCAGCCCATCGACACCTGGCATCTCTCGCGAAAACTGGGCATGATAGTGGAGGCGCAGGTGGGTCGCGGCCGACTCTTCATGACAACGATGGACATCGACAGCCAGCTCGACCAACGTCTCGTTGCCCGCCAGATGCGACAGGCCATTCTCGCCTACATGCAAAGCACCGAGTTCAAGCCCACATTGAAGCTAACTGTCGATGAAATCGCCGATTTCTTCACTCGCGAGACTCCCAAACTCGACATGCATACCAACGACAGTCCCGACGAACTGAAGCCAAAACTACAATAAACCTCAGTAATATTGTCAATTCGCTCCGATAATTATTATCCTTAAAATATAATGACATGAAAATGAAGCATTTCTTGTATGCCTTGTCATTCTTGTTTATGACTGGCATGATGGTTTCCTGTGGCGACGAAGAACCTGTGAAAGATCCCACGGAACAAGGGGGAGATGATCCCGAAATCCAAAAACCTGACATCCAACCTGCCAACGAAGAGTGGTCACCTGCCAGACAGCAACAGTATCTGGAGGATGTAGCTCTTGAGATGAACCGCAAGGTTCGTGTTGAGGACTTCGAACATTACATTAACCTGGCCAACTACATCGAAGACCGCTACATCGACGATTATAGCTGGAACAACGTAGAAGACTGGGCAGAAGACATTCTGGATGGTCTCATGGGAGATGTCATCAAGAAGGAGACGGAAACGGAAAAATGGGGAAACTACGTCTACAACTACATCCACAGCTATTACAAGAGCACCATCCTGGCCTCGAACTTCAACGGACACTGGACTGCCCGTAACGGAAAGTGGCAGTACGCAGAAGCCGACGACCTGCAGTTCATCTTTACTAACAAGAAGGGCGAACAGTGTGTACTGAAACTTACCACAAGTGGCAAGGTAGTGAAGGCACACCTTTTCGACCTCGATGACCGGACGGGCTATGATTGGCACGAAGAAAAAGAGGGTTCAGCTGTCATTACGGAAGGTGGTAACACCATAACTATGACTTATAGTTCCACCTCTTACAAAGTTGAGATAACCGCAACCTTCGACAACAACGATATGTGCATCCGCTTTATCGAAAAATATACATTCAACAGCATCGATTCCGCAAATGAAGCATGGGACAACCTGATGGATGACATAGAGGATGAAGAGAAGGCCCAATATTCGAAAGACGGCAGAGTCATTTCTTACAATGGAACCAGCACATGGGAAGGAACTTCAAGATCTGAACTTCGTGAGTTCATGGAATATTTGAAAAAAGACGTTGACCAATGGAATGAAGGAGGGGAAAGCAGCTACACAAGCAACGAATACTACGACCACACACAATATACCATCGGTGTACCTGAAAAGATTGAGGTCAGCCTGACTGAAAACGGAAAAACACTTATCAGCAGTTCAATAGACATCGACCTGGCTTCAATCACCAATGAGGAATTCGACCTGAGCAAGAGCACATTGGCCTTCGTCTGCACCACAAAACTCGACAACGGATATTTCATAAAGGTAGAGAATGTGAAGTACACCTCCACTAGCACTTCGGTCAAGGCAACGGTGCAAAAAGACAAAGAGACACTCATGACCGTTACCTTCAGCAGCGACCTCAGGAACATGCCTGCAAAAACCCTGACCGATTGGTACGATATGGACGACGATGAGATTGAAGATATTTTGAAGAATACTAATGCAGAGAATGGGGCCTTCGCCATCGACTTCCTGGGCAAGGTGCAGGTGAAGGGTACCATCAAGGACCTGCACGGGCTGATTGACGACATGGAATCTGCCGACGACAACGATGAGAACGAGGAAGCCTACAAGCGCGCCATCCAACGTGCGAACACCCGGTATGAAGCAAATGTCTACTACAATGGCGGAAAGTATAAGCAGGCTTGGTTGTCTTTAGAGCCCTTCAAGGACTATGAATGGAGAGGCTATGACGGACGCACCTATGTAGAATGGGGATTTGAACCCATCATCAATTTCTCCAATGGTGCCTCGTATAGCTTCGATGAATACTTTACAGAGGATGCTTTCAAGGATCTGATAGATGCACTTGAAGACCAGGAAGATACTGCTGAGGACATGTGGGATTAGTCTGTTGCCCTTGTCCCTAATGGGACAGACGAAGCCTGACACCACGGTCCATCAAATGAAGACGGTGGTCGTCACCAAACAGGTGGCGACCACCGCCGTTGGTTTACAACCCGATGGAAGTATGGTGTGGAACACGCGGGCCTTGGAACTCCTGCCCCGTTTCCTGGGTAATGCCGACCCTGTCCACTATGCCCAGATGCTGCCTGGAGTACAGACAAACTCAGAGATAGATGCAGGCTTGCACATCCAGGGCAGCGACAACACCCATAATCTGATGTCCATTCAGGGCGTACCTGTCTATAATGCCTCGCACCTGCTGGGAATATTCTCGGTATTCAACGCCTCGCATTACGAAAGCCTGACGCTGAAGAAAAGTGTGAACCTTGCTTCCGACCCGTCTCGGTTAGGAGGTATGCTGACCATGAATCTCCCCACCATAGTCCCTGACAGCATCCGTGGCGAAGCGAGCATGGGGCTGTTGTCGTCCCAGGGCACATTGCGACTGCCCACCGGGAAACGTTCAGGACTCATTGTATCGGGACGTGGCTCATACATCAACCTTCTCTATTCCCGCTGGCTAAGACTCGAAGACATGGTCATGCACTACTCGTTCTGTGATCTGAACGCTACCCTTGTGTGGCAACCGGCAGAGAAACACCACGTCTGGATAGACGGATACTGGGGCAAGGACCGTACGCATGTCACACAAGATGAATATCAAGCCGCAATCAAACTGAACTGGGGCAATCATACGACAGCAGTCCACTGGAGCTACGAACGGGATGACAGTCTGCGCTTAAGAAGCACGCTATACAACACACGCAGCTACAACCGCCTGCACTTATCGCAGGCCGACATGATTTTCTGTCTGCCTTCCGACATTTGCGACCTGGGGTGGCGCAATGTTCTGGAATGGAAGAACTGGCAGGTTGGCACCGATGTAGTGTGGCACAACTTGCTTCCCCAAAACCCGCAGGCTGACAATGTTTACAATAAAACCATCACCCCACAAGCCCGGCAACATACGCAAGAGTACAGTCTGCATGCCAACTACACCCAACTGTTGGCACCCAACCTTCAACTGACCACTGGCCTGCGTACGTCAGCATACGTCGACTACACCCACAAGACTCACCTGGCAGCCGATCCTTCGCTGAGATTCACCTATGCGCCCGCCAATTGGCAACTGTCGGTAGACTATGCCTTGCGCCACCAATATCTTTTCCTGACAGGAACGAGTGCACTGGGCATGCCCACCGAGTTCTGGACCTCCATTGGAGAAACGTGCCCGCCTCAGTGGGGGCACAATGTCGGTCTGTCGGCCAGTGTCTATCTAGGGGAGGGGCGATGGCGCCTATCGGCCGACGTATATTACAAACGACTATACAATCAAGTGGAATATGACGGCGACATGATGAAATTCCTCAATGCCGACTATGAACTGGCAGACAACCTGTTACACGGGAAGGGACACAACTACGGAATGAGCATAATGGTAGCCAAACGAATGGGACAGATTACAGGCTGGGTAAGTTATGCTTACGGACGGGCACGACGGTCTTTCCTCGAAGACAACTATCAGAATACCTTCTCGGCCAGCCACGAACGGCCTCACGAAGTAAATGCCCTGGTCTGTTGGAACATCAATCGCCACTGGACGCTGGCCGCAACCTATGTATTCGCCTCGGGAACACCTTTCACAGCACCCGAATCCTTCTATATTGTGAACGGAATGCTACTGGCACAGTATGGTCCTCACAATGCCCGAAGGCTGAAACCATATAACCGCCTCGACTTTTCGGTCAACTACCTGTTGCCTTCACGGCACCTGCGCCAGAGCGGGCTGAACCTGTCCATTTATAACGCAACGATGCAGAACAACGATATCACCTGCCGGCTGAAAATCTACAACGGCAACTTCCTCTACTCCCATTTTGCCCTATTCAAATACATATTGCCATCGGTAAGCTATTTTCTTAAATTTTGAAACTATATGCTACGCAAAGTTTGTCTCTTGTTGCCATTGTTTATCCTTGCATCCTGTTTGTCGGACTACGAGGTCGACACGCCCCTGCAACTGGTTGTGGAAGGGTGGATCGACAGCGATGAATTTCCCGTTGTCATAGTCACCACCACTGTTCCTGTCACAGAGGAAAGACAAAAATTGGACGACCTCGGGCAATACATCCTCCGATGGGCCAGGGTAGCCATCAGCGACGGAGAACAGGAAGTAGTACTGACAGGCAAGATAGACAGACGTTACTTCCCACCATACATCTACACCACCAGCTGGCTTCGCGGGAAACCAGGAGGCACCTACCGGCTGACGGTGGACTATAAGGATTTCCATGCTGAAGCCGAAACCACCATACCGCAACCGATACCATTGGATTCGCTTCGCGTCAGCCGATGTCAGGACTCAGACACATTGTACCAACTGCATGCCTACTTCCACGACGACCTTAGCGAGCGTCGCTATTACAAGTTTTTCACCTGCATGGGACGCCGCTCGCGCATGTACTTCTCTTCTTATATGCAGACACTCAGCAACGAGGTGTTTGCCCCAGACGAAGAGATAGATGTGAATGTCTACAAGGGACGCTTGGTAACGGAACGTTCAACCTACGTTCCCTATTTCAAGGAGGAGGACACCCTGCTCGTGAAGTTCGCAAGCATGGACAGCCTTTCGTTTCTTTACTGGAACCAAATGGAGCGTAATATGACCCTTGGCAACTTCCCGATGACCACTGTCAACAAGAACCCACAGACCAACATCCGAGGTGGACTTGGCTACTGGTGCGGATATGGGGCCACGGTATATCCCGTTATTATGGCTGACAGCATCCGACGCCGAAACAATTGACGAATCACTCCGCGCAGTCGTGGTCGTGGCAATGGCAGCCGGGAGTCTCGAACTCCAGGGTGGAATGGGCGATGCCCGACTGGCGCAGACGGCCCTTCAGGTCTGTCTTCACCTCCTCCATGCATTCCAGGCTATCGACAACAACGTGAGCCGTCAGGGCATTGTCCGTGGTGCTCATGGCCCAGATGTGTATGTGGTGCACCTCCGCCACGTGTTCGGCCTGTTCCAGCGTCTGCCGTATGCTTTCCGGTTCTATGCCCTCGGGGGTTCCGTCCATCACCAACCGCAAGCTGCCAGTCAGCAGTCTCCAGGTGGAGACAAGGATAATGAATGCAATGATCAGGCTCACGACGGGGTCAACGATGTTCCAGCCCGTCCATGTGATGACGATGCCCGACACCACAACCCCCACCGACACCAGCGTATCAGCCACCATGTGCAGGAAGGCGCCTCGCACATTCATGTCCGATTTCTGTCCGTGCATCAGCAAGACGGCGGTCAGTCCGTTTATCAGTATGCCCACGCCTGCCGTCCACGATACAGCCACGCCATTCACATCCACAGGGTTGCTGAACTTGTGGATGCTCTCGATGATGATGCCTCCGATGGCTATCAGCAGCAGGATGGCATTGAGGAGCGAGATGAGCACCGAACTCTTCTTCAGTCCGTAGGTGTAATGTTCGTCCGGATGCACTTTGGCAAGCTGGAAGGCGATGAGCACGAGCAGCAGGCTGAACACGTCGCTCAGGTTGTGCCCTGCGTCCGACAACAGCGACAGCGAGTGCTGCGTCAGTCCGACGATGGCCTCGATACCCACGAACAGCAGGTTCAAGACAATGGAGAATACAAAGATGCCACTCATCGATGTCATGTTGATGGCATGGTGGTGGTGATGACCATGATGGTCGTGATGTTCATGATGAGCGTGTGCCATGTGTTTAAGTTTTTTTGGTTTCACGCTGCAAAGGTACGAAGAATATCGTGCAACTCGGTTGCAAAGTTTTCATTCACGAGGGTGAGAGCCCCCAAGAACGAGAAAAGGAAGCCATGCGACTTCCTTTTTCGTGGTGACCCGCTCGGGGCTCGAACCCGAGACCCCAACATTAAAAGTGTTGTGCTCTACCAGCTGAGCTAGCGGGTCATCCTATGTGCATTTTACGTAATGCGGGTGCAAAGGTACAATAAAAAATTAGAAATTAAAAATTAATAATTAAAAATATTCCCTTTTCCCCTATATTTTTATTCTTTTAGCACGAATCGGCGGTAATACGACAGGCAGAGCGTCGTCAGGGGCAGCGCCACGATGAGTCCGATGAAGCCCAGCAGCGAGCCCCAGACTGAAAGTGAAAGAAGGATGACGGCGGGGTTCAGTCCCATGACCTTTCCCATGATGCGTGGCGTCAGGTACATGTCCTGAATGGTCTGCACAACGGCAAAGACTGCCAGTGCCATGAGTATGATAATCCAGAAGCTCTGTCCCGTCTCCAGGCTCTTCATCAGCGCCAGCAGTATGGTGGGAATGAAGCCGATGAGCTGCATGTAGGGCACCAGGTTGAGGAATCCGATGAACAGCCCGAGGCCGATGGCCAGGGGGAAGTCGATGATGAGGAAGCCGATGCTGAAGAGTATGCCTACGATGAGGGCGATGAGCGACTGACCGCGGAAGTACGAGTTCATGCCGTGCTCCACGTCGTCGGCCAACTGGGCGGCAAAGGGGCGGCTGTCAGCCGGAATCAGCTTCACCCATCCCTCGCTGATCTTCTCATAGTCGAGCAGGATGAAGAACATATACAGGAAGACGACGAAGACCGTGAATATGCCCACGATGAAGCCCAGCGTCTGATACACCAGGTTCCAGGCCTTCCCCAGCGCCTCCTGCAGGGCCTCGCGCACATTGTCCTGCTGGATGAGGTGCACGATGTCGTTCTCCTTGACGAATTGCTCCACATAGCGGGTCACGCTGTCGGCAATGCCGCTCTGTCCCAGGTATTGGTTGGCTATGGGAGCCACGTATTCGCTCAGTTTCGTCACTTCCTCGATAAGCGGGGGCACGATGAGGAACATCACCCCGGTCAACACTCCAAGCACCACCAGCAGGGCCACCGCGATGCTCACGATGCGGTTCCTGAGCCGGCACCGATACTGCAGGAAGCGCACCAGCGGGTACAACATGTAGGCCAGCAGCCAGGCAATGAAGAACGGCAACAAGACGGCGCTCAGCCTGTTGACGAGCAGTCCTATGGCCACGACAACCAGTATGAGCGTCACGCTACGAATGAAGCTGTCGAATGTAATCTTCTTTCCCAAGTCCATCAGTTCTAAATCTTTAAATTCTTAAATCTTAACGTCTTTCGTGGCTTCCAGGTAACAGTGGCGGCAGAGGGGTTCGTACTCCTGCTTCTCGCCCAGCATCACCTGTTTGTCGCCCTTCACGGTGCGGTGGCTCACATAGGCCAGTGCACCGCAGCGCACGCAGATGGCATGCTGCTTGGCCACGTCGTCGGCAATGGCGCACAGGGCAGGCATGGGACCGAAGGGGCGCCCCTGGAAGTCGAGGTCCAGTCCGGCCACGATGACACGCACGCCCCGGGCGGCCAACTCCTGACAGACGTCCACGATGCCAGGGTCGAAGAACTGTGCCTCGTCGATGCCCACCACCTCGATGTCGGACGACATCAGCAGGATGCTGGCCGACGAATCGACGGGTGTGGAGGGGATGGAGTTGCCTTCGTGGCTCACCACGTCCTCATCGGAGTAGCGTGTATCGATGGAGGGCTTGAAGATTTCCACCCTCTGCCGGGCAAACTTCGCCCGCTTCATGCGGCGAATGAGTTCCTCGGTCTTGCCGGAGAACATCGAGCCGCAGATGACTTCCACACGCCCTTGGCGCATGATTTCCCCGTTGCGTTCTGCTATGGTCAGTGACATGTCTTTTTATACCTTATTAATAGATACTTCGACGCAAAGTTAAGAAGAATTTTTGGGAACGCCAAGGGGATGTATCGTTTTTACGACAAAAAAGATGAGCGGAAAGGCCGTTATTTTCCACATGCCGACGGGACCTTTTTGACAGCGTCGTGAGGATAACTTCCGCCATCGCCGATGGATGTACGTTCATCGGCGGCGTCCGTACATCCATCGTCGATGAACGGCCGTTCATCGACGATGGCGGAAGTTGTTCACGTTTCGTTGTCAAGAAATCCACAAATTTCGGGGGAAAATATGCGGAAAAACGGAAAAACTTTCGTAATTTTGTCCCGTATATGGGAACATTGTACGTAGTACCGACCCCTGTGGGCAATCTGGAGGACATCACCATGAGAGCCCTGCGCGTGTTGCGCGAAGCCGACCTGATACTGGCCGAGGACACCCGTACCTCGGGCAATCTGTTGCGCCACTTCGACATACACAAGCCCATGCTCTCGTTCCACAAGTTCAACGAGCACCAGGTGGTCAGCGGCATCGTGCAACGGCTGCAGGGAGGCGAACAGATGGCGCTGGTCTCCGACGCCGGTACGCCAGGCATCAGCGACCCAGGATACCTGCTGGTCCGCGAAGCCATAGCAGCCGATGTGGAGGTCATCACGTTGCCTGGCCCCACGGCCTTCGTGCCGGCACTGGTCAGCTCGGGCCTGCCCTGCGACAAGTTCTGCTTCGAGGGCTTCCTGCCTCAGAAGAAAGGTCGTCAGACCCGACTGAATGCCTTAGCTGATGAACCTCGCACCATCATTTTCTACGAATCGCCCCAT
>CACZRZ010000156.1 GCA_902783655.1 uncultured Bacteroidales bacterium | reverse complement strand
TATGCCGACTACCATCAAGTGGACCTTTTTCTTGAGAACGTTGTGAACTCGGGGCAGTTGAATCGCACCCAATAATCATTCTCTTGGTGTTGGTTCTCAAATGTTTCCAATACATCAGGGTCGTAGTTCTGACTATACACGGCCTTGTTGCCCAACGCCTGCAACTCTTCTTTGTTTCTACTCATATATTCCGTTTAATCAATTTAGCGTGCAAAGATAGTGAAAACTGACGAACGAAGCAAGTGTAAAATCAAATATTTGAGTTTTACGTTGCATGGAGGAGCAAGAACAAAAGCCCAACCGAGCGGTTTATCAAGTTAATCCGGTTCTTTATCTCGGATTGTCTGACGCGCAGGAAATGAACAACCTTTACGACTCGCATGCCGATGCATGACAGATGTCTTGGAGCGGGGTATTTTTGTCCTAAGGAAGGGATTTGTCGGAATTTGTTTGGATAATAAGGGAAAGATGTGTAACTTTGCACAAAACAAGTTACTATGAAAAGGATTATACTGAGCACAATGCTCGCAGTCGTCGCCATGTGCGGATGGGCTGCAGAAAACGATGCCATACTGAAAGTGCAGCTCAACGTCAAGGACTTTGGCGACACGCTGGTAGTGTATCGCCACGGGCACGAGGACCAAACCTTTGTAGGCAAGAACGGCAAGTTCAAGTTCGAACTCGTAGTGGATACGCCGTGCACAGGACTGCTGCTTCAGCCGAGGCTACTACGCGGTGATATGGAGAATATACACTACTTCAACGTGCCCCTGGTGGGTGGCGAGAAGATGCGGCTGTGGCAAACCGATAGGACGCGCTACGATGTGGACGGGACGGGCTTCTATGCCGACTACCATCAAGTGGACCTTTTTCTTGAGAACGTTGTGAAAGAGTCGCAAGAGAATGCCACCAAATACCAAGGTATGAGAGCTGACGAAAACATCAGCAAGGAAGAACGCGAGAAGTTCTACAAAGAAGTGTATTCGCCCAGCTACAAACGTTACCAGCAGGCATTGATAGACTACATCAAGATACACCCCCAACAGGAAGCAGCCTTCATGGTGCTGAACAGCATCAATGGCCTTGACAAGATGAAGGAGGCGTATGCATACTTCGATGCAAAAGTTCGTGAAGGCCGCATGAAGCCGCTCTATGACAAGTGGGTGGCAGACATGGAACAACGCATGAAGGCCTCGGAAGCAGAAAAGGAAGCGGAGAAGAAGCAAGCCAGCGGAGTGGATGCTCCTGAGTTCACGCTCAACGACATCAACGGCAAACCGCTCGCACTCTCGTCGCTGCGGGGCAAATACGTCGTGCTGGACTTCTGGGGCTCGTGGTGCATATGGTGTATCAGGGGATTCCCACAGATGAAGGAATACTATGCCAAGTATCCCGGAAAATTCGAGATTCTGGGCATCGACTGCAACGACACCATGGAGAAATGGAAGGCTGCCGTGAAGAAGCACGAACTGCCTTGGCTGCACGTCTATTGTCCGGAGGGAACCAGCCTGCTGAAAGACTATGGCATTACAGGTTTCCCCACCAAGATAGTCATCGGGCCTGACGGTAAAATTGTGAAGAGCATCGTGGGCGAGAGTCCGGCGTTCTATACACTGCTCGACGAATTGTTCGGTAACTGAGAACTTAATGCAGCAAATAGCAAAATGAAGGGGATGTGTCAAAAACTGGCACATCCCCTTTACAATTACCAATAAAGTATGTTATTTCTTGCTTGCAGCCTTCTTGGCAGGTGCCTTCTTTGCCGGCTCTGCCTTCTTAGCAGCAGGTTTCTTAGCGGGCTCTGCTTTCTTGGCAGCAGGTGCCTCGGCACCCTTCTTCGTATCTTCAACCACCTTCTTCACGGGGTCGGCAACATCTGGAGCAGGCTCATACTTCTCCAAACGGGCACGCAGGCGACTGATTTCGTTGTCCTTAACGGCCAGTTCCTTACCCTGGTTGTGGATGGTGGTGTAAAGGGCATTCAGCTCATCGCTTTCAACCTCTACCGGGAAGAGATCCTGAACACGCTTGATGAAGTCGCCGAGGATGTTCATGTAGTTGGTGAAAGCATCGTAGGGGCTTTCGTAGAACCCACGGAACATACCTACGGAGGCAGGCTTGGTGGTCATGTAGCGGAAGTTGTTTGAGGCTTGGATGCGGTCCCAGTCCTGCTTGATACGACGGTCCTTGCAAGCCAAGATGCGGTCTGCCTCCTGATAAAGCTTGTTGAAGGCTTCGCGCTGCATACCGTTACCGAGCCAGCACGAGGTGTCGCGTTCCTCATCGTTCCAGCTGACGGGATAAGGCACGTCCATGGCGCTGACGGACTTTGTCTTGCCGATAATCTCGCTGGGCGTTGCGAACGTGATGCCGCGCTGCTTGGCAACTGCGGGCAGGGCCTTGAGGAACTCGAGTATGTTGCTCGACAAGGGTTGGAAGATGCCTAATGCGCAGAGTTCCATGAAGATGTTCACCACCTGTTCGTCCTCGGGCAGAGATGCAATCCAGTCGGCATACTTGTCGGCAAACAGGGGATATTCGTTCCACGACGAGTTGCTGAAACGCAGCGAAATGTCGTCGGAGAGTTTATAGTCGCGCAGCAGGAGCTTGACATTGGGATCCATTGCACAATGATACACGAAGTGCGGGCTCTTCCATCCAAGGATGTGCTTGGCACCTTCGGCAATCATGCCCTTAAAGCCCATGCGACCGGCAACGGAACCAATCTCGTCGGAGTAGATGAGCGACGAGTTGCGCATCACCTTGGGTGTCTGTCCGAAGAGTTCCTTAATCTTCTTGCACTGGCGCTTGGTCTCCTCGATGAATACCTCCTCGTTGGTCAGCGACGACAAGCCGTGGCTGTATGGCTCTGCCAGGAATTCCACGCATCCCGACTCTGCCAACTGTTGCAGAAGGTCGAGAACCTCTGGAGCATAGACCTCCAACAGTTCGATGGCAACACCTGAGAGCGAGAAGGCCACCTTGAACTGCTTGCCATACATTTTGGTCATCTCCAGCATGGCTGTCAGTGCAGGAATATAGCTCTTCTGTGCCGTTTCGGTAATGGCACGTTCGTTCTCGTAATCATCATAATAATAATGGTCGGTACCGATTTCAAAGAAGCGGTAACGCTTGAGATGCACAGGCTGGTGAATCTCGAAATATAAGCAAATTGTTTTCATAGCAATTATCAATTTTCAATTATCAATTATCAATATTATTTAAGCATGGTAGTCATTCACATCGAAGTAACCACGATTGATGAGTTGTTCGTAGCACGAACGGATACGCAGGGCAACTTTCTCCCATGTGATGCCGTCCACCTCTTTCATTCCCTCCTCGGCCAGATACTTGTGCAGGGCCTCGTTGGTGCAGATGCTGTAGATGGCATCGGCCATGGCATCGATGTCCCAGTAGTCCACCTTGATGACATTCTCCAGAATCTCACCACATCCCGACTGTTTCGAAATGATGCTGGGACAGCCGCACTGCATGGCTTCCAGGGGAGCGATGCCGAATGGCTCACTCACCGAAGGCATTACGAACACATCGGAGCTCTTGTACATCTCATACACCTGCTTGCCACGCTGGAAACCGGGGAAGTGACAGCGATCAGCAATGCCATAGGCAGCGGCCAGGTCTATCATGGCGTTCATCATGTCGCCAGAGCCGGCAAAGCAGAAACGGATGTTGTGGGAACGATCGAGTACACGCTTGGCAGCCTCGATGAAGTATTCTGGTCCTTTCTGCATGGTGATACGGCCCAGATAGGTGACAACCTTCTCATCGGGCTTCTTCTTAGGCTCGATGGCCTGATACTCCTCGCTCAGAGGGTAAACGGCGTTGTGCATGGCCACACACTTTCGTGGGTCTTGATGATACTGGTTGATGACGGTCTGACGCGTCAGTTCCGACACACACATAATGCAGTCGGCATGGTCCATACCATTCTTCTCGATAGAGTAAACGGTGGGGTTAACCTTACCACGGGAACGGTCGAAGTCGGTGGCGTGGACGTGGATGCACAGAGGTTTTCCGCTGACCATCTTGGCATGAACGCCAGCGGGATAGGTCAGCCAGTCGTGGGCATGGATGACATCGAACTGTTCCGAACGTGCCAGCACACCGGCAATGATGCTGAAGTTATTGATTTCCTCGTGCAGATTGCCAGGATAGCCACCTGCGAAGCCTATGCAGCCAAGGTCGTCAAGTCCCTGCAGATAGTTGAAGTCGGCATACAGGTGGTCGCGGAAACGATAGTAGTCCTCGGCTTTATGTCCGACGAAGCGGTCCTTGATGTTGTCGTACTGCACATCGCGCCAAACTACGGGCACCTGACTCATGTTGATAATATTGAGGAACTTCTCTTCCTCACCCGTGGGCTTTGGCATACAGAACGTGGTCTCCACGTCGCCCTGCACACTCAGGCCCTTGGTGATTCCGTAACTGGCCACAGCCAGTCCGCCATAGATTTTAGGAGGGAACTCCCATCCGAACATTAAGACTTTCATATTGATGGCCTCCTTTCTTTAATATTCATTATATTTATCGAGCAACTTCACGACACGCATGATTCCAGCCACATTCATGGCAAACGAGATGGCACCGCGTCCGTGGAAGGGCGGGTTTCCATCGAACAGTTCGGGTATGGTGCCGATGCAATGGTAGAAGAGTTCCTCCTCGTATCCGACAAGCTGACGCTCGATGAAACTTACACGACTGCGACCAAAGACACGCAGGCAAGCTTCCATGTAGAAACCAGCCAGCCAAGGCCAGGCCGTACCCTGATGGTAGGCATAGTCGCGCTGCTGCTGCGGACCTACATACATCGGATTATAAGCTCCGCTCTTAGGACTGAGCGAACGCAGCCCCTTAGGCGTAAGCAACTCTTTGGTGCAGAAGTCGAGAACCGACTTCTTCTGCTTGGCATCCAGCGGACTGTAGTCGAAGGCGACGGCAAATACCATATTGGGACGAACCTCCCACGACATCATGTTACCATCCACATAGTCGAGCAGATAGCCGTGCTCGTTAAGGAAGACTTCGACAAAGCTGGCTCCAGCCTTCGTTGCCAGGCCCTCGAGGGTAATCTCGGCCTTCTCGTCCTTCACCTGACGGCAAATCTCGGCACTGAACTTAAGGGCATTGTACCAAAGAGCGTTGAACTCTACGATGTAGCCTGTGCGAGGCACGATGGGACGGCCGTAGGACGAGCTGTTCATCCACGTGATGGCCTTTTCCTTGCCACCGGGGGCGTAAATCAGGCCATTGCTGCGGAGTTCCAGTCCCGGATGCTTGCCGGCACGAATCCATTCCATCATGTCCTGTACCAGCTGGCCGTACTTGTCGATGCACTTCTGGAGGCCGACAATCTTGCCGTACTGCTGGATGCACCATACGGCCCACAGGAGCACGTCGGGCTGTTCCATCTCGTAAACCTTCACACCGATGACCTCTCCTGCCAAGAACTGGCGGATGGCCTTCTCGGCAGTCTTCATGACAAGCTCGAACTTCTCCACCTCATTGTTGGTGAGTGTGAGGCCGGGCAGTGAGATGAACAAGTCGCGGGCACGGCACTTGAACCAAGGATATCCGGCCAGCACGTAGTTGTCGCCATCGCGGTTGATGATAAACTGGTGGGCCGAGTTTACCAAATTATTATAGAAGTTATCGCGCGGCGTGCGCACGTTAATCTCAAAGTTTGCCAGGTCGGCCAACGTCTTTGTCGGTATCTCTGACAGGCCTGCGCTGAAGACTACGCTCTCACCGTTCTTGATGTTGAATTCGAAGTATCCGGGTACGTACAGGTCTTCGTTCGTGGCATATCCGCGTTCCTGTTCCTTGGGATATTCCACACCGCGGTACCAGTCGGGCTGGAAAACGAACTTGTTGGGTTTGTCAATCTGCATGTACAAGTCGGGATAACCTGGGTACATACACGTCTTGATACCGTTCTCCACTTCGAAATAGTCGCGGCTTGCGCGGCTGTTCTCGTGGGTGTACTCGCGCACACTGCGGAATGCCAGGAAGGGACGCAGACGAAGCGTCGTTTCGCTGTGGGCATCAATCAGCGTGTAGCGGATAATCAAGCGGTTCTCGAAGTGCTGGAACACCATTTCGCGACGCAGCAGCACGCCACCCACACGATAGAGCGTGGTGGGCACCTGAAGGCTGTCGAACTCGCGGATGTACTTGTGACCGCGTGGTGAGAAGTTGTCGCCATGATACTTGTGCAGTCCCAAATTGAACTCGGCTCCATGCTGGATGACAGTAGCATCCAGCGAGGAGAGCAACACATGGTTTTCGTCGTCCAACTCAGGCACTGGCACAACCAACAGGCCATGATACTTTCTCGTGTTACAATCCACCAAGGTCGTACACGAGTAGGCTCCACTGCGATTCGAGCGAAGAATCTCCTTGGGAAGGGATTCCTGCAGGTTCGTCATCAGAGTCTTGTCAAAGCGCAAATAACTCATAGTTGATTATGTTTAGTGTTTTACAGTTTGTTGTGTGTTTTAAGGCCGTCCTATGGTATTCGGACATTCAAATTTAGTGAAAATAATTAAATGGAGAAAGGATTCTCTAATTAATTTTACATTTTTCTTGCCCAATCACATGAAAACAAGTAATTTTGTGTCGTTAAACATATTTTCAAGGCCTATTTTGCGATGTCAAAGAAGCAAGAAGTGAGAAAAAACGTGATGGAACGACTCTCGGCACTATGTCAGCATCTAAGCGACGAAGAAAAGAGCCTGTTGGAGGAATCAATCACGCTGCAAGAGTATAAGAAAAACGAGATTGTCTACCACGAAGGAGACCGTCCCGAGTATCTGTTTTGCCTGCTTTCGGGCAAGGTGAAGGTGTTCAAGGACGGCGTGGGCGGACGTGCGCAGACCATGCGTCTGTACAAGCCCGTCGAGTACTTCGGCTATCGTGCCTACATCTCCAACGAGAACATCCATTGCACGGCGGCTGCGTTTGAATCGTCGGTTGTGGCCAAGATTCCATTGAAGCTGATATTCAGTTTCGTGAAAACGAACAACGAGCTGGCTTGGTTCTTTATCGAAGGACTGGCCAAGTTGCTGGGAATGTCCGACGAACGCACCGTCAGCCTCACGCAGAAACACATCCGCGGACGTCTGGCCGAATCGCTTCTCTACCTGCGCGACAGCTACGGACTGGAGGAGGACGGATGCACCCTGAGCATCTACCTCAGCCGCGAAGACCTGGCCAACCTCTCGAACATGACAACGAGCAATGCCATCCGCACCCTGAGTGCTTTTGCCACAGAGCACCTTGTCGCCATCGACGGCAAGAAGATCAAACTCATCAACGAAGCTGAACTGGAACGTATATCGCGCATGGGATGAACTATGAGATGATAACCATACTGGGACCTACGGCTTGCGGAAAAACGGCCCTTGCTGCACGCCTTTGCCACCAAATCGTGGGCGAGGTAATCAGTGCGGACAGCCGCATGGTGTATCGTGGAATGACTATCGGTTCGGGCAAGGACCTTGACGACTACATCGTGGACGGAGAGCAGGTGCCCTACCACATTATTGACATTGCCGATGCTGGCTACAGATTCAATGTCTACGAGTTCCAGTGTGCATTCCAAAATGCTTACATGGACATCACTGCCAGAGGCAAGGTTCCGGTCATGTGCGGAGGTACAGGATTGTACATCGAATCGGTCCTGAAGAGTTACGAACTGGGGGCTGTCCGATTCCCTGAGAGGCGCAGTCTGACTATTGGAGTAAAGATTGATAGAGAACTACGAAGAGAAAAGATAACCAGACGATTAAAGGAAAGACTGAAGAATGGCATGATAGAGGAAGTGGAGGAACTTCTGAAACATCTGACACCAGAGCGCCTGATACGCTATGGACTGGAGTACAAATACGTCACGCTATACCTGACAGGAGAACTCTCGTATGATGAAATGTTCCGACAATTAGAGATAGCCATCCACCAGTTTGCCAAACGGCAGATGACCTGGTTCCGAGGTATGGAGGAACGTCGCGGCATCCCTATCCACTGGATAGATGCCACCCTGCCGATGGAAGAGAAAACAGAGAAGATCATAAGATTATGGAAAGATGGGGAATAATTTATAGTCCGAAGAGCGGTGTGCTACGCACGCATAAACGCTGGGAAAAGATTCGCCGCTACCTGAATGAGCAGCAAGTAGAATACGACTTCGTGCAGAGCGAAGGAGGCGGTTCGGAGGAACGGCTGGCAGCCATGTTGGCCAAGAACGGATACACGACCATCATCATCGTTGGTGGCGACGGAGCCCTCAATCGTGCCATTCACGGTGTGCTGTCCGTCGACCCTGAGTTGCACAAGACGGTCACCTTCGGCATCATCCCTAATGGACACGGCAACGACTATGCCCGTTTCTGGGGCCTTGACGAGGACGATTCCATCGAAGCCGTCAACGTGCTCATTCGCAGACGCATACGCCAGGTGGACCTTGGATTCATACACGAGGGCGAACGTGAACATTACTTTCTCAACTGCATGAACGTGGGCCTTGCTGCGAGCATCATGGACATCAAGCACAAGACCTACCGATTCTGGGGCCTGTCGTCGCTGAGCTATCTGAGCAGTTTCTTTCTCATGCTCTTCCACCGCATGGAACAACAGATGAAACTGTCCGTCAACCACGAGACCATAGAGCGCAGTCTCATGAACGTCTGCATCGGAAACGCCCAAGGCTATGGACTTACTCCCAACGCCGTACCCTACAATGGTATGCTCGACGTGACTACCATCTCCCACCCTGCCATCTCTCAACTTATTGCCGGCATGTACATGCTCGTGACTGGTAAGTTCCTCACCCACCGCAATGTACGTCCTTACCGTTCTCGTCAGAAGATACGCTTCGAAAGAATCGGCCATTCGATTGTCAGCATTGACGGGCAAGTCCTCCCCGAAGTCCAGCTTCCCATCACGGTCAGCGTCCGACAGGAGTGGATTCGTTTCATCATACCATAGGATGACTTGGGGCCGACAGCCTGACTTCCTCCTCCCCCCTTCCCGATGTGGCATACGATTAATGCCATAATATAATATGTGCCCACACATTAGTAATGCATGAGCACAGGGAATAGTAATGCCAGAGGCAAAGCCTCGTTTAGTTTTTCAGCGTACGACGATAGGCAATAGGCGACATGCCCACATGGCGGACGATGTAGCGGCCGAAGAAGGAATTGTTGGGGAAACCAAGGCGCGAGGCGATCTCCTTGATGGGCATGTTGGTGGTTTTCAGGTAATAGCGGGCATCCTCCATCACGAACTTGTCTATCCATTCCAGAGCCGTGCAACCGCTGTATTTATAGCAGATGAAAGACAGATACTTGGGTGTGATGGCCAGTTCGCCGGCGTATGCCATAACGGGTTTGCGCTTGACGGGTGACGAAGTCAGCGACCTCAGGAACTTGTAAAAGAGTATCTTGGAATACGACGTTTTGGTCACGTTCTGTTTGGACAGCGTAACCATACGGCCACACAGTTCCAGCGTCATGGCTTCGAGTTGCGTACGCACCAAAGCAGCACGATATGCTATGCTCTCGTCCGCAAAAATCGAGCGAATCAGCTGACCATAGAGGACCATGCGCTTGCTCTCGGTTTCCGAAAGCGAAACCTTTATGACGCTGTCAATATAGATATTCTTAATCCAGACATCCAGTCGGTCGCCTAACATATTGTAGACAAGTCTGTCTGAGAGGCACATCGACTTCAGCTCGCAATCCTCGCTTAGGTCATAGATGTTGAGCAAAGTGTTGGAACGGCAAATGAGCACCTCATTGACCGTCAACTCTTCGTCCTTACCATTGACAGCTGCATGAAAGGAGCCTTTCGCGCATAGGATGATGAAATTCATCGGCGAACGGACGATGTCATTACCCACGATGTCGGCAATGTGGTTAGAAACGGCGAAATCGCTCCCATCGGTAAAGCTGATTAGGGATTTCGAAATACTCTCCGCAGTCAGATTAATCTCCCTAACCGCCTCTGATTCTTTGTTTTTGCGTCTCATCGAGGTATGTTTTCGTGACTTTTGCGCAAAGGTATGAAAAGTTTTC
>CACZRZ010000155.1 GCA_902783655.1 uncultured Bacteroidales bacterium | reverse complement strand
CGGAGTCAGGAGGCTTCCGGCACAGCAGGTGGGATTCGAGAACATCGGGGCTGACGTCGAATACTTCAGCTACGATGCATCGGGAGCGTACGCACCGATGTTAGCAAGGCTGAACACCTCGGAGGACGAACTCACCATCGACGGGACCAACGCCACACGGACATTCACCGTTTCGGCAGAGAACCTGACTGGCGACATCTCAGTAAGTGTCACCAATGGCTTTGCCGTCAATCCAACCACTATTAAGGCAGGAACCAAGGAGGCAACCATCACGGTAACACATCTGACCACGCTTCTCAACAAAACAGGTAAGATTGTCCTGCGGAGCGGTGACATGCGGAAGAGTGTAAGGCTCATCGGCAAAGGTACAGCCCTACCTGTGAAGGATTTGTCACAGAATCCCATCTACATAGGTAAGGAAGACGATGACAGTCAAAGCTTTGATGCCAGCAACCTTAGTGAAAAAGGCTATACGCTGGAAATCAAAGCTAAGACCGACAATGCTGGCAAAAGTGTACTTCCTTATGCCATAACCGCCAAAGGGCTCGGTTTCAAGAGTTATATCAAGGATACATCCATGGGCATGAAGAACTCCAAGGACGTCTTCGTCTCGGAGAAGGGCATATCAAACCCTGCCAACGGGGGAACATTCTACAATACCGACGGACTGTACCACACCTACCGATATGCCGTCACACCGGACAGACGAGTCTTCGTCTATCGTGACGGTCTTCCTGTTGATACCTTCCGCGTGGCAGACCTCGCACTACAGCCCGAATGGAGTAATGAAAGCGACTACATCTCCAAGAACTTATTGAAGAACGGAGACTTCGAGGGCGAATGGGACTTCTCGGAGTCGCAGAACATCACAAAGTTCATAGAGGGATGGGACGTATATCCCTACGACCAGTACAACTCCTACCAGGACATCGTCAGCGAGGAACGTTCAAATAAAGTTGACCAGAACAACCACGTATTGAGCATGCATCGCTACATGTGGGAAGGTGGATGGGCAGACGGAGAGATCTCGCAGATTGTGGATGTGGCAGCAGATGACATCTACACCTTCTCCGCACTGGCCAAAGGCGGCATTCGCTCCAATGGCGACCAATTAGGAAGCATACGCATACAGGACCTGCAGAATGATGACAACAAAGTGACCATAACTGTCAACAGCGATTCGTATAAGACCTATTCCGTAGACTTCGAGACGAAGGCCAATACCAAACAGATTCGCATCTGGTTCAATCTGGGACGTGCTGCTTGGGGAGCCAGCGTAAGTGCCTTCAAGATTGATGATGCCCGGCTGATTGGTACCCATCGCGTTCCGACCCCACAAATAGGATTCGAGAACATTGGCGCCGATATCGAATACTTCAATCTTGACGCGTCGGGAGCCTATGCCCCAGCACTCCCCGGTCTGACGGTTGACGACATAAACGATGCCATCCGCACGGCTACAGACACTCAAGGCAAATTGCGCGGACGCATATCCGCCGGCATGCTTGTCCTTACAGGTGTTGAAAGCAACTCTCGAGTGATTGTTTACCAAACCAATGGCACTCAAGTGGCCACACTGGACAACTATATTCAGGGGACTGGCATAGGTCTGCCGCGTCGTGGCATTTATATCGTGGCAGTGCTGAAGAACGGACGCAAGCAGGTGCTGAAAATTGCATATTAAAAGACTCTCCCCCAGCCCTCCTTGCGAGGGAGGGGGAGACAACATCGTACAAAATCCATGACACGTATTTTTGCACTTATATTCACGACCTTAGCATGGGTGGGACTAATGGCCCAAAGCATCAAACCGGGAAGCACCTGGAACGACACAGGCGGTTCAGCCATTAATGCCCACGGCGGTTGCGTGGTCTATCACGACGGCTATTACTATTGGTTTGGGGAGCAACGGAACTCGAACAAAAGCGACGGAATCAGTTGCTATCGTTCGAAGGACTTTTACTCATGGTCCAAGATGAGCCGCGCAGTGACTCCTGCAGGAACCAAGACCGACGAGAACCGCGACATTGCCAGCGGACGAACGTTAGAACGCCCAAAGGTCATCTACAATGAACAGACGAACAAGTGGGTAATGTGGATTCACTGGGAGAATGGTGATGATTACGGTCAGGCCAAAGTTGCCGTATGTACGGCCGACAAGGTAGAGGGCCCTTATAAGATGAAAGATGTGTTCCGTCCCAACGGATGCGACTCACGCGACCAAACACTATTCCTCGATACCGACGGAAAAGCCTATCACATCTATTCGACCAACATGAACTCGAATACCAACTGCGAACGACTCAGCGAAGACTTCCTCGCCCCGCTTCCGGATTACGCTGTCCAACTGAAAGGACGTCGATACGAGGCCGCTGCCATCTTCAAGGCTGGAGACATCTACTACGGACTCTTCTCAGGTTGCACCGGATGGAATACGAATCCTGGCCGTTACATGTGGACTTACGACCTGATGGATGAGACGTGGCAAGCCCCTGCCGACTTCAAAGCCAGCGATGGTTCGACAGGCATCAACTTCTGTGTGGACAACAATAAAGGAACTACTTACCAAAGCCAGAGCAACTATGTCTTTCCCGTTCCCGGAAAGGACAAATGCTTCGTCTATATGGGCGATCGATGGAATCCGTCGAACATTCAGAGCTCGAAGCACGTATGGCTTCCTCTGAGTGTACGTTCAGGTTATCCCACCGTAAGATGGTACGACGAATGGGACCTCTCCGTTTTCGACGAGATGTATCGGATGAAGCGCCTCAAGGAACCAGAAGAGGGAGCTGAGGTGTATCTGTTGGAGAAGTATTCCAACCGAATCGTGTCACGTCCCAACGCATCGCTTACTATTGAGAACGATGGAAAGTCGAACCTATGTTTCATCCTGCATAAGACCGAAACTCCCTACGTTTACAAAATAGAGGAAAAGGCTACAGGCAAGTACATGGAATCGGTCTTTGGTACCACCCGCTGGCAAGAGAAGTCAGAAAGCAAAGCCCAAGAGTGGATGCTGTGGCTACAGGAGGACGGGTACTACCGCATAGAGAACCTGAACGATGGTGTCTGCCTTTCCGTTTCGGGTAATACCACGGAGGCAGGAACCACACTCTATCTGTCCGATGCCAACAGCAATGTTCATCAGAGCTTTGGACTCTATTTCGACTCGAAGGAACATGCGGATTATCCAGAGGCAGACATGTTTAGCAAGACCTACCGTGAGTCCAACCGAGAGGCTATGAAGGAACAATCGGCCGCTGTCGGCATCACCTCCATAAGAGAGAAGTCTGGTCATCGGCGCATCTATGAATTGGGCTCTGGCCGACTCGTACAAGGCCCCATGTCTCGTGGCACTTATGTAGAAGTAAACGAAGGTAAGACCCGAAAGTTTGTAATAAAAAGGAAATAACAATAATAATAGGACTGACGACTCATGAAGTACCGGCTCCCCTTCACACTACTGTTTATTGTCATTGTCATGGTGGTGATGATGGCGGTAGTGCGCCCCTACTTAATTGAGACAGCCCAATTGACCCCATTTTTCACTACCCGCGTCTTCTTTTCAGAGATGCTGGGGCGCGGTGGGCTGGGAGTGATTTATTATGCCGCCTCATTCCTGCAGTCGTGTTTTGCCGTCCCCTGGCTTGGTGCTTCGTTACTGGTAGCCCTGCTCGTTGCCATTGCTTATGCCACGCGCTGGGCCCTACGCCTTCCCAACCCTGCATTCGGACTGTGCTGGATTATACCGTTCTATCTTCTCGTCCGCTTCACCCGCATGGGCTATCAAATATATGTCTGCAAAGAGGTGGCCGTTGCATTCACCTACCCTATCCTAATATTGTCGGCCATTATGCTTGTTGGCGCACTTCTCCGTATAATAATAAGAAGGAAACTCTGTCCACAAGGATGGAAACGAACGTTTCTGAGTCTTTCCATTATCGCATTTGCAGGTTCGGCCTACTGGTTTTGGGAACAAACCTACAGGGATGCAAACTTTCTCAGTTCACTGCAGATGAAGCAAGCCTGTGAGAAGGGCGAATGGGAACAGGTGCTCAGGATTGCTCGCTCAAATCGTCAAGAACCTACTCGTTTGCAAGTGAACCTCACCCGATTGGCCTTGTACGAAACGGGAGAGATGGGCAACCAACTCTTTGCCTTCCCCGACGGGGCCGCAGCGTACAATGCTCCCGAACAGCAGCAGTGGCTCCGCCTGATGGGTGCCCAACTGCTTTATTACAACTACGGGAAACTAGGATTTGCGTATCGATGGGCAATGGAGGATCTGGTGGAATACGGCGAGCGTCCCATGTACCTGCGTACACTGCACCGTGTGGCCTTGCTCAATGGGGAAACCTCACTTGCAGAAAAGTACGACCAAGCCCTGCGCCACACGCTTTTCTACAAAGAAGACGCCGACGACATCCAACGCGAAGCAGAAGCCATACGTCCTCTGCTAAACTATACCGACCAACTTGACGGAGACAACGGACTGGTGGAGTTCTACCTGCTGCAAAGTTTTGCACTCACCGAGGGCGGAAGTCGCCAGATGGTGGAACTTTCGCTCATGTTCAGCCTCATCACCAAGCAACTTGACGGCTTCTGGCCACGTTTCATGGCTCTGCTTCCCGAATGGGGCAGCAACATCCCCAGGCACTATCAGGAGGCTGCCCTCATGATTGCTCAGCTTCAAGGCGGAATGGACACAAGCCAATTGCCCATCTCCCCCGAAGTGCGCCAGAGATTCGAACGCCTTGTAGAGGCTTCGGCTCAGATGGGCGATTCCGCAAGTAATGCCCATAGCTTGCGACCGGAGTTTGGCGACACCTACTGGTACTATTACTTCTTTGTAGAAGGGCTGAAAACAACTTAGGACTAATAATTCATAATTCACAATTCATAATTCATAATTAGGCTGGCGCATTAACAGATTGAAGATTGAAGATTGAAGATTGAAAATTGAAAATTGAAAAATGAAAATTGAAAATTGAAAATTGAAGATTGAAAATTGAAGATTACATATTATCCATTGCTACAGTAGTCTTATTGGCTGCTTGTACTCCTTCGCTTCCCGAACAAGCCGAAGAAACAGGTCGCATGGCACAAGTGATGCCCGACAACAACGGAGCGACCTTGCCGCCCAACATAGCCCCGCTTAACTTCGAGGTTCTGGAAGAGGGCAAGACATTCGTTACACGCCTAAGCACCCGAAGCGGCGAAGAATGGATTGGTGGCGGGCGCACGGTCTGCATTGACTTGGAAGATTGGCAACGGTTGCTGACAGCTGCTGTGGGCGATACCCTGTGGACGGACATTTATGTTCGTCAAAACAAGGCATGGAAACACTTCCAGAGGATGGCTAATCCCGTGGTTGCCGACAGCATCGACCCCTACATAACATACCGCCTCATCCGTCCCTCATACGTTACCTACGAAGAACTTACACTGGTTGAACGCAGCACCCAGGACTTCGACGAGCGCATCATTTACGACAACATGCAGGCAAGCAAGGGAAATAAGGGACAGTGCATCAACTGCCATGTACCGCAAGGTCAGGGACAAAGCGGCCGCTCCCAGTTCCATGCCCGGCAAGCCTATGGAGGCACGGTGCTCATCGATGGGGAACATGCCCACAAGGTTAACCTGAAAACGGATTCCACGCTCTCGGCTGGTGTTTATCCCGCCTGGCATCCCACACTGAACCTTATAGCCTATTCCGTCAACGAAACAGGGCAGGTATTCCACACCCTCGACCCACAGAAGATAGAGGTTATCGACTATGCCAGCGACCTCATCCTCTACGATCCTGAAAGGAACGAAGTGACAAGCATCGAACGAACGGCCCACGACTTTGAGAGTTTCCCCACCTGGAGTCCCGACGGGAAGACCCTTTACTATATTTCAGCACACCACGAACCGCAAGGCGAAGACATCGATGCCGACCTCGACCAGAACTATCAATCGCTACATTATAACATCTATGCGCGGGACTTTGATGTCGCCACACATAAGTTCGGCGCCCGACGCCTCATATTCGACGCAGAGGCTTTGGGCAAGAGTGCAAGCACACCTCGCATCTCTCCCGACGGACGCTGGCTGCTGTGTTCGGTGGCCGACTACGGGCAATTTCATATTTGGCACCGAAGTGCCGACCTTTGCCTAATCCGAATAGATGATGGACAATGGACAATGGACAATGACCTGAACTCCGACGAGAGCGACAGCTATCACTGTTGGTCGTCAAACGGCAGATGGATTATCTTCTCCTCGCGCCGGATGGATGGCAACTACACACGCCTTTATCTCTCCTATTTCGACACCTCCGGCCATGCCCACACTCCCCTGTTGCTGCCTCAGCGGCATCCCAGTCATTATCAGCAACTCCTGCGCAGCTTCAATGCTGCCGAGTGGATGACCCAGCCCGTTGCGGCCAGTCGTCAGACACTGGTCGATTGCATTCACCAGACCGCCCAGCCTGCCAAATATGCCGGTTCGGCCTTGCTCAGTGCCGAAGACGAAGGCAGTGCTGCCCCCATACGAATATCTAAACAAAATTATCATAACATCTATGAAAACGAGTAACTTTATCTTTGCTGCAGGACTGATGCTCATGAGCATTTTCCGAGCCGAGAGTCTTTCGGCACAGAACGTTGTGCCACAGAAGGGCGACAAGATTACGACCGACGACGGCATCTATGTCGTCTCTGGCGACAACCTGATTCCCAATGCCTCGTTCGACGAAGGTTTCACGTATTGGAAGGCAGGCAACAACAACGACCTTTCGGAGGACAACTTCGAGATCGTCAGCGAAGGTGGCGCCGATGGTGGAGCCTACCTGAAGGCCAAAGGCAGTGCCGGCAGCGGCAGCGCCAGCTCTGTCAAGACGGGCTGGGCCGTCGAAGTGGGCAAGACCTATCTCTTCTCGATGTGGGCCCTGCGCTCGGCCAGCGGCATGTCGTCGAACACCCAGTACAGCCGCATCTATTCCAGCGATTCTGAAACCAGCACCACCACCCAGATAGGTTCGGTAAACTTCATAGCCGACACCTGGACACAGACCGAAATTGTCTTTACCGCCGAAAGGCCTTTCCTGGTTGTCAACCTGGGATGGATGAACTCTTCGGCTGCCGATGCCTTCTTCCTGGGCGAAGTTTCCATGTCCGACGAATTGGCCACAGGCAACCTGGAAGCAGCCATTGCCGATGGCAAATACCAGTTGGAGAATACCGTGGAGGGGACCGAGCGCGGCCAGTATTCGTCCGAGGTGCGTGCCACATTGCAGGCTGCCATCGATGCAGCCGAGGCCGTATTGGCAAGTGCCACCACACAAGACGAAATCAATTCTGCCACAGCAACCCTCCAAGCTGCCATTTCGCGGTATAAGCTCAGTGCCAATGCCCCATTCACGGTGGGCAAGAAGTACAACATCGTTCACTCCTCGGGCTACTATATGACTACGACAGGAGGAACCGTCAAGGTCGTGTCTGCCGATGTCGATGACATGGGACAGGTGTTCCAGTTCATTCCTGCTCCCGAGGGTGCGGTTGCCGAGGGCTACAACCTGCGGGCCGAAGATGGCAGTTATGTCTATCGCAGCGGCTCCTGGGACACCAAAGCCAGCGACACGCAGGAACTGACCATCGCCAATGCCATCTTCCAGGTCGTTGACCAAGGTTCCTACATTCAGCTGAAGAACATGGGAAGCGGCTCTGTATTAGGTACAGACAACAACAACGACGGAAGCACCGTTTACAGTAACAAGAACGGCACCGACGGCAAATATCGCTGGACGCTGAAGGAGTTCATTCCCAAGGAAGACCGCGATGCCGAATACAACTTCCGCGAGCTCTTAGGCAAGGCACAAAACACCCTTGCCGGAGTCAGCGAGAGCAGTCTGGGCACCGGTCTTTTCATGAACTCACGCGAGGCCTACGAGACCTTTGCCGCAGCCGTTGCTGTAGCCGAGGCAGTAACCTCCGACTGGGAGACGGCAACGGCAACCCTGCAGGCTGCCATGGATGTGTATGCCGAAACGAAGCAGAACCGCCCCGACCCGGCCAAACTTTACATCATCACCCAGCAGGTCAGCGGCAACCGCCTGGCCTACACCGAAGACCAGTCTTTGGCAACCATACGTACGGCATCGGCCGACAACACACAGCAGTTCCAGTTTACCACCCCCGAGGGTTCGCAATACTACGGTCTGAAGAACGTGGGTTCTGGTAAGTTCATGGCTAAGAGCGCCAGCAGCAACTGGGACACCAGTTGGGCCGACGACGACAAGGATGCCCTGGCACAGTGGGGCGTAGCCGTACTTTCCGACGGGGTCTATGCCCTCCAGAACGCATCGGGCAAGGGCTATCTGGGCAGCGATGCCACCGACGACGGGGCCCTGCTCTATTGCGACAAGTCCAGCTC
The DNA here is from genome assembly GCA_902783655.1 of uncultured Bacteroidales bacterium. GTDB lineage: Bacteria > Bacteroidota > Bacteroidia > Bacteroidales > Bacteroidaceae > Physcousia. The sequence goes on along the minus strand of CACZRZ010000155.1, from coordinate 1,912 downwards.
TGCCACCAACTCGAAATGGATTATCGAGGAATATTCAGCAACCGCAGCTTTGGAACGCGCCATTGCCGATGCCAAGGCACTGGCCGAAACCATAGGTGTGGGCACCAACTACTACGAGGTTCCACAGTCGGCCATGGATGCCCTGTTGGCTGCCATCGCTGCAGCCGAGAAGGCACTTCCCACCGTCACCAGTTTCGAGGAGGGTGCCGCCGAGGCCGAAAAGCTGTTGGCTGCCATGGAGGCCTTCAATGCTTCGTTCAACCCCCTGAATGAGTTCGACGAAGGACAGACCTATATCGTCACCCACTATGGAGGCAATCTGCTGACCGCCACCGAATCGGGCAATGCCAGCATCACCAGCCTTGCCGAGGAGGGTGCCACCGAACAGCAGATTGTAATGCTGGAAAAGGTTGCGCCCATGACCTACAACTTCCGCTCCGTAGGTCTTGGTACCTATCTGGCACGCACCGGCGACTACAACACACTGTGGCAGGACAATGCCGACGAGCAGACAGCCATCAATGTCGTTCAGCTCGACGGACGCTGGCTGGGCCTTCTCTTCACCGCTACCAATAAGTATGCCGGAACGGATGGTTCGGGCAACGGTCAACTGGTTTACAGCGACAAGGCAGGCCGCGGCAATAGTCTGGCCTATTGGACCATCGAGCCCTACGTCACCGTCGTGCTCGACCGCGAAGCCTTCAACGCCGCCTTGGCGCAGGCCAACGAACTGCTGGCAGCCATGCAGCCCGGCTACCTGACAGGTCAGTACTTTACGGAAGACATCAATGCCTTCCGCCAACTCATTGCCGCCACCCGCTCCTCTGCCAACAAGGCCAAGGACCAGCAGACGCTGGATGCCATCACCGCCCAGTTGCTGCTGGACATCGAGACTGCCCGAGCCAAGGCGCACGACCACGACTACATGAACCACAGCGAACTTGCCGCAGCCATATCCGCTGCAGAGAAATCCCTGGATGCAGCCGTTGCGGGCGACCTCAACGGGCAATATCCTGCCGAGGCCATCGAGGCCTACCGCACAGCACTCGCCGATGCAAAGAGCGTGGAAGAAACCCCCGACGACCAACTGACACAGCCCATCATCGACCAGGCTACACAAAGTCTGAAGGCTGCTGCACAGGCCTTTGCCCAAGCCGTCGTGAAGATTAACTACAGCAAACTGAATGAACAGATATCCGATGCGCTGACGGCCATCCGGGAGGCTCAGGGCGACATGGGCGAAGGACCTGGCAAGGTTCCCGAATCGGCCTTCACCGCCCTGCAGCAGGAGATTGCAAAGGCACAGGCCATGGTGAAGGGTAACACACACAACCAGGCCGGCGTGGACCAGGAAGCCGAGGCCCTGGCCGCAGCCATCGAAGCCTTCAAGGCCAGCCGCATGGAGAACGACTATTCGCTGCTCGAAGAATATGTGCAACGTGCCGAAGAACTGCTGTCGGCAGCGGAGAGCGGAGAGATTGAATGTAGCGAGGAGGACTATGAATACCTGCGCGCATCACTCGAAAAGAATTCGCCCTACCTCTACTCCACGAACCAGGACGACATCGACCGAGCCGCCAAACTCATGCGCCGCGATGTCCTACTCTTCATCAGCATCATCACCGGCATCGACCGTCTGCAGACCGAAGGCTTCAGTGTAAGCTACTACAGCCTTGAGGGTCGCCGTATGGCCCGTCCTGCCAAGGGCATCTGCATCATACAGTTGACCGATGGAAAGGAGACTATCACACGTAGGGTCGTGATTAAGTGAGTGAAGAACCAAGCGTCACTCTACTTTATTGTTTTTCCCGAAAAAAACTGCAAAACTGCCACACAGTGTACTTATTGCTCTTTAATACAATAAGATACATGTGTGGCAGTTTCTGTTGCAGATGCCGAAAGTGTGTAGGTT
>CACZRZ010000154.1 GCA_902783655.1 uncultured Bacteroidales bacterium | reverse complement strand
CTCGGGCGTGAAGGTGCAGTCGACGATGGTTTCGCCGGAGGGCTGCAGGATGTAGCGGTAGTGGAACAGGAGGCCGTGCTCCTTGTGCGTCTTCAGTTGGAGCGACTGACGCAGGTTGCGCAGGAGCTCCTGCTTGATGTCCTCACGAGGAAAGAGGTCGATGGGTATGTCGGTTTCTACGGTGTAGAAATAACTGAGACGGAGTTGGCTGGCATCGTACTGCATGCTGTCAAAGGTCGTGGCTGCGTCGATGCGCTTGGGAGCCTCCTTGAGGTTGAAGTGCTCCACTTCAGCCTGCACACGTTCGTCGAATGTCTGTTTCTTGCAGCCCGTCAGCAAGAGTGTGGCGACTGCCAATAAAAGAAATGTCTGTTTCATATTATAAAATGTTTCTGGTCGCGAAGTTACAAATAATATTGATATAAGTCAAGAAAATGCGCGATTATGTGTTTTAATTTTTAATATTCAATCACCGATTCTCAATTAATTCGTAACTTTGCACCGTCATTTAAGAAAAGACATAGGTATTATAACTAACTTAAGGTAAAAACTTTAATCATTATGAACGAAAAAGTTGGTACAGTTGCTGGTCAGATTTGGACCGCATTGAACGAGAACGGCGCCCTGAATACAAAGGATCTGAAGAAGGCTGCCAAGGTTAAGAATGACAAGGACCTGTTCCTGGGTCTGGGTTGGTTGCTCCGCGAGGACAAGGTAACCGTTACCGAGGCTGAGAAGGACCTGATTGTTGCTCTCAACTAATCAAACTGACACAAAACGACATGCTATACGCCCCGAATCTTAACGGTTCGGGGCGTTTTTTTTCGTTTTTTTTGCAAATTGGGTCAATATTAATACGAATTTGTAAATGGAAAATGTTTTTTTTCATTATCTTTGTACCCATTAAAACGTAGATACGTACATACGCATGCAAAAGAACATACGCAACTTCTGCATCATCGCGCATATCGACCACGGTAAATCGACCTTGGCCGACCGACTGCTTGAACGTACCGACACCATCAAGGTGACGGAGGGGCAGATGCTGGATGATATGGATTTGGAGAAGGAACGCGGAATCACCATCAAGAGCCACGCCATACAGATGGAGTATAAGCGCGATGGTGAGACATACATACTGAATCTTATCGATACTCCGGGACACGTCGACTTTTCGTACGAGGTCAGCCGTTCCATTGCCGCCTGCGAAGGTGCACTGCTGGTGGTGGATGCCACGCAGGGCGTGCAGGCGCAGACCATTTCGAACCTTTATATGGCCATTGACCACGATTTGGAAATCATACCTGTCGTGAACAAGTGCGACATGCCCAATGCCATGCCCGAAGAGGTGGAGGACGAAATTGTCGACCTCATTGGCTGCAAGCATGAGGAGATAATCCGTGCCAGTGGTAAGACGGGGCAGGGTGTCGACGACATACTCAACGCCGTTGTCGATCGCATTCCGGCACCCAAGGGCGACCCGGACGCTCCCCTTCAGGCACTCATTTTCGACTCTGTCTTCAATCCCTTCCGCGGCATCATTGCCTACTTCCGCATCGTGAACGGAAGCATACGGAGCGGCGAACAGGTGCAGTTTATCAATACAGGCAAGGAGTACAAGGCCGACGAGATAGGTGTGCTGAAGATGGACATGGTGCCCAAGCAGGAACTGCACTGCGGCAACGTGGGCTACATCGTCAGCGGCATCAAGACGGCCACCGAGGTCAAGGTGGGCGACACCATCACCTCCCTGGCCAATCCCACCCATGAGGCCATTGCCGGTTTCGAAGAGGTGAAGCCGATGGTCTTTGCCGGCGTCTATCCCATTGAGACAGAAGACTTCGAGAACCTGCGTGCATCATTGGAGAAACTACAGTTGAACGATGCCTCGCTCACCTTCCAGCCCGAGTCGTCTGTAGCCCTGGGCTTTGGCTTCCGTTGCGGTTTCTTGGGATTGTTGCACATGGAAATCGTGCAGGAACGCCTCGACCGCGAGTTCAACATGGACGTCATCACCACCGTGCCCAACGTGTCCTACCTTGTCTATGACAAACAGGGGGAGGTGAAAGAGGTGCACAACCCGGCAGGCATGCCCGAACCTACGCTCATCGACCACATCGAGGAGCCCTACATACACGCATCGGTCATCACGACGGCGAACTTCATCGGGCCTATCATGACCCTCTGTCTGGGCAAGCGCGGCGAACTCCTGAAGCAGGATTTCATCAGCGGCAACCGCGTCGAACTTCAGTACGCCATGCCTCTGGGCGAAATCGTGATTGACTTCTACGACAAACTGAAGTCGATATCGAAGGGTTATGCCTCGTTCGACTATCATCAGGACGGCTTCCGGCCCTCGAAGCTCGTGAAGCTCGATATCCTCCTGAACGGTGAGCCCGTGGATGCACTCAGCACGTTGACCCATGTCGATAATTCCGTCGATTTTGGCCGGCGCATGTGCGAGAAACTGAAAGACCTTCTGCCCCGCCAGCAGTTCGACATTGCCATCCAGGCCGCCATCGGAGCCAAAATCATTGCCCGAGAGACGGTGAAGCAGGTGCGCAAGGATGTGCTGGCCAAGTGCTACGGCGGCGACGTCAGCCGTAAGCGCAAGTTGCTGGAGAAACAGAAGAAAGGAAAGAAACGAATGAAACAAATCGGCAACGTACAGGTACCACAAAAAGCCTTCCTCGCCGTGCTGAAACTCGATTAATTTACAATTTAGCAATGTACAATGTACAATTTATGTACAATATGGCAGATATACAATCATAATGACGAAGGAAGAGATGTGCGAGCGACTTACGGAGTTTGCCGTAAGGATTGTGAAGATGGTTGATTTCATTCCATCCACAGTTGCTGGTACGACCATTGCCAGGCAGGTCGTACGTTCAGGTACTTCGCCATCGGCAAACTACCGGGCTGCATGTCTTGCCAAGTCGGACAAGGATTTTGTAAAT
>CACZRZ010000153.1 GCA_902783655.1 uncultured Bacteroidales bacterium | reverse complement strand
GCCCGGAACGGGACTCGAACCCGTACGGCTGTTAGGCCAAGGGATTTTAAGTCCCTCGTGTCTACCAATTCCACCATCTGGGCAGCATAACGGGTGCAAAGGTAATAAATTTAATTAAGAATTAAAAATTAAAAATTAAAAATTAATCCTTATCCTATGGATTATTTATATTCAACGTATTATTTCCGTAGTAAACACGGTAGCGGAAAAGCGGTTTGCCGGTGTTGGCCTGACCATAATTGTTCAGGTCATACGTACGCTTGCAACGGCCACAATAGGCATAACCTCCCTCCCGGAGCTCAAGGCGACGAGCTACATAATAGTCGTCATAACAGTTGCGGCAGGCAAGGTCGTAGCAGGTTACCACGCACTGCGTCTCACCCATTTCGGGTATATTAGGCAATCCGACAATGAAGCCCGACAGCCCCATGTAGAAACCCGTATATCCCTGTATGCTCAGCCTGTTGGCGATGCCTTGCGAACCATTCGGCTTGGTAAAAAGAAACCTGTTTCCATCCGCCACCACACTGCACCATTCGCCCATAGACTCGCACGATGAATACAACTGTGAAATGCTGTTGACTGGCGAAAAAGCGAATCGAGCCAACATGCCGCAATACTTATTACTTACCAACTCGCCCGAGCAAGAGGCAAAAAACAAGGCACAGAAGAATAGTGTCTTTCTCACCTGGATACAGCTAATAACTTTTGTTCTGCGTTGATGGCACGCTCAAAGTCGAACTGGTCCCATACTTGCTGCATGAGATTACGGATTTGTTCGGTACAGAGATTGCCGACAGAGCCCTCATGGGTGTGATGGACTTCCCTGCAAGGCTCGAAGCGGCCAGTCTCAATGTCCATGCCCACCTTCTTGTAAGCATCGCGGAAGGGCATTCCCTCGGTAGCCAAGCGATTCACTTCTTCTACACTGAACATCAGGTCGTAGCGTGGATCATCGAGAATGTGCTCGTTCACTTCCATCCGACTAATGATGTAAGTTGCCATCGACAGGCAGTCGCGCAACTCCTGGAAAGCAGGCAGAAACACCTCCTTGATAATCTGCAGGTCGCGGAAGTAACCGCTGGGCAGGTTGTTCATTATCAGTGTTATCTGTTGGGGCAAAGCCTGAAGTTTGTTACATTTGGCACGTGTCAGCTCGAACACGTCGGGATTCTTCTTATGGGGCATGATGCTAGAGCCCGTGGTGCACTCCTTGGGAAGATGCACAAAACCAAAGTTCTGGCTGTTGAAAAGGCAAGCATCGAAGGCCAATTTCGACAGTGTGCCGGCAATACCTGCCAGTGCGAAACTGACGTTACGTTCCGTCTTTCCACGCCCCATCTGAGCATAGACGACGTTGTAGTCCATGGAATCGAAGCCAAGAAGATCGGTAGTCATCTGGCGATTCAGCGGGAAGCTGCTTCCATAGCCGGCTGCCGAGCCCAGGGGATTGCGATTCGTGATACGATAGGCAGCCTGGAGCATGACGAGGTCGTCGACCAGACTTTCGGCGTATGCTCCAAACCATAGTCCGAAGCTTGACGGCATAGCCACCTGCAGGTGGGTGTAACCGGGCATCAAGACATCCTTGTAGCGTTCGCTCTGCTGTTGCAGTTCGATGAAGAGTTTCCTCACGTCTTCTGCCACCAGCTGCAACTGTTCGCGTGTCCATAGCTTCAGGTCCACGAGCACCTGGTCGTTGCGACTGCGACCGCTGTGTATTTTCTTACCCATATCGCCGAGACGACGGGTGAGCATCAGTTCCACTTGAGAATGGACGTCCTCGATACCGTCCTCTATTACAAATCTTCCCTCTTCGGCATCGTGATAGATGTTGCGCAGTTCTGCGAGCAATGTCTCCAGCTCTTCACGAGTGAGTAGTCCGATGCTCTCCAGCATCGTGATGTGCGCCATAGAGCCCAGCACATCGTGACGTGCCAGATAGAGGTCGAGTTCGCGGTCGCGACCAACGGTGAAGCGGGCAATTTCTTCGTTTATATCATAGCCCTTGTCCCAAAGCTTCATAAAAATGGATGGTTGATGATGGAGTATGGAAGTTAATACGGCAGCATCGCCAGCATGTCGGCCAGACGTTCTACACCGTCCTGAAGTTTGCCTTTCAGCATTTGCTTCATAAAGAAGTTCAGGTCGGCACCCAGCGTAACCTTCATGGCACATTGCAGATCAGAGGCAGGCAGCAACTGAATCCAAAGGTTGGCTGGTACAGGCGAATTCTCTGCCTGGAACTTCACCAACTTGGGTTCCTCACGTTCCACGACACGCAGCGAAATGGCCCCCATCGGACCAGCATCTACCGTTGCCGAATCGCGGTCGAACTGCATATTCTCCACAAGTCTCTTCAACTGAGCCAATTGGTCGTCGCTGACCTTGTCACCAGCCTGCTGACGGACTATCTGTTCGAAGGCTGGATCGGCTAAACGTTCCTGAATCATCGATAAATTGGTCAGGTCGCTCAGTTTGGCATATACACTCTCTACCGGAGCATATATCTTCTTTACACTACTCTCGTATTTTGTCATCACTTTTTCCAGTTTGCAGGGTCCTTACGCCAGTCGTTCAACAATGCCACATCTGCCTCGTTGATGTAACCGATGCGCAATGCCTCGGCCACCACCGCCTCGTAGTTTGTCAGGGTCACCAGCGTGACGCCAGCCTTCTTAAAGGCAGCCTCGGCCTCATGGAAACCATAGGTATAGGAGGCTACCATACCAATAACCTCACACCCGTTTTGACGAATGGCTTCAACGGCTTTCAGGCTGCTGCCACCCGTAGAGATAAGGTCTTCGATGACCACCACCTTCATGCCGGGCTTCAGTTCACCCTCAATGAGATTCTCCAATCCATGGTCTTTGGGTTTCGAACGTACATAGACAAAGGGCTTTGCCAAAAGATCGGCCACCATGGCACCCTGTGGAATGGCTCCCGTAGCCACACCTGCCACAGCGTCAACCTCAGGAAAGCGCTCCATGACGATGCGGGCCGTCTCTAACTTTACAAAAGTGCGCAACTCGGGGTACGACAGTGTCTTGCGGTTGTCACAATAGAAAGGGGAATGCCATCCGCTGGCCCATGTAAAGGGATTGTTGGGCTGGAGTTTAATAGCCTTAATGTTCAGCAACTTGGCTGCAAAGATTTTCTCTAACGTCTTCATATCGTATATAATACTTTAAAATTTCGCTGCAAAGGTACGAAAAAATCGTGTAATTCGTGTAATTCGTAGTTTAAAAAAGACACATTCGTTCATTTTATCAATCATCAGGCGAAAAGTCAAGAGCATGAAAAACAAGCGAAGTCTCGAATCCCTTACCAGCAAGGTAACGTGCAAGCTTCGCCTTCCGTTCATAATCGCTGTCTGCTTTTATCGTAGGCAATTTCTGACGGGCCAGGCGGCGGAGGATGTCGAGGTATTCATCGTCAGGCAGTTCGTCCAATGCAGACTTCCGGTCAGCCGAAGATATGCCCAGCAGACGCAGCATCTGATCAATCTTCACACGTCCCCAATGATTATAGCGAAGTTTGTCGAGGGCATAGGAACGGCTGAAACGAGCCTCGTCGATGAAGCGTTCTTCCAGAAGTCGTGTTATGATGCGCTCACGCACTTTCGAAACCACTCCCCAACGCTCCAGTTTCTCTTCGACCTGACTAATACAATACTCGCTTCGGCTACACAGCGAAGCGACCCGACCGAGAGCTTCATTTTCCGATGGAATCGTGTCTTTTGGCATAGGATATAATTACAATGTAAT
>CACZRZ010000152.1 GCA_902783655.1 uncultured Bacteroidales bacterium | reverse complement strand
GGCACTGCCGATTCCGGCAAGACCAACCATCAGGGCTACGCCCAGATAAGCAATAAGCAAATTTGTGTCCATAATTTATTAATATTAATGTTTAATGTTTAATTTTTAATGTTTAATTTTTAAACGGAGTATAGGCCAGTCCGCCACCCTCGTAGCCGGAGTTCTTGAAGAATTCCACGAAGGTCAGACGCATGGGATGGACGAATGCTCCAAGGACGTTCATGAACATGTTGAGGGCATGGCCAAGAACGAAGATGAGTACCATCACGATGGGACCAAGTATGGCATTGTCGGGAGCCAAGCCGGTGGCGAGGCTGTCGAACACCGTAGCGAGGATGCCGCCCGAGAGTCCGAGGGCAAACAGACGGACGTAGGAAAGCATGTCGCCAAGCATGCCGGTGGCAGTGTTATAGGCATCCCACAGACCTGAGCCGACATTGATGAGCAAGCCGGTAGCCGGATTCTTCTTGTAACGTCCAGGACTGTTCACAAGGAAGGCCAGTGCCAGTCCGGCATAGGTGAACCACTTGCTGATGCCACCATACTCGGGCATCAACAATGTGACAGCCAGCGAGAGGATGACCAGCATCCAGCCTATGGTGGAAAGTGAGTAGGTGAAGCCCAACTGGATGATGCGGTTGTAGGTCTTCAGGCACATGCCGAAGATAATCTGGATGAAGCCGAGGATGAGCGAGAGGTTGAACATCTGGCTGTTGTCCAAGGCCACGACACTGCCCACCTTGTCGAAGAAAGGCACGTTGAGCTCGTAGAGGTTGAATCCGAAGAACGCACCCGAGAGGAGTCCGCAGAAGAATGCGGAAATGCCAAGGGTGAGCAGCAGATTCATGGCGGCACGCATGCCCTGACTCAGGTCTTTCACGAAGAACTTGACGGCCAGCGAGGCCAGTACGATGAACAATCCGTAGCCCGAGTCGCCCAGACAGAGTCCGAAGAAAATGATGTAGAACGGTGCCAGGAAAGGCGTGAGGTCCAACTCATTGTACTTCGGGAGCATGTATAGTTCGGTGAACATTTCGAAGAGCTTGAAGAAGCGGTTGTTCTTCAGGCAAATGGGAATGTCGTCGTCGGGAGTGGGATTGCTGATTTCGTACCATGCGGAATCGTTGCTGAAGGCCTGTTCCAGTTCGGTCTGCTTGGCAGCGGGGAACCAGCCGTTCAGGACCATCAGATGGTCGGCAGCAGCAGTAGTTGTTCCCTCCTTCACCGTGTCGAACTGCATCTTGGCATTCAGTACGCGCAAGGCCTCCTTCACGTGGGGCAGGTTTTCCTGAGACAGCTTGGTCAGTGCCTCTGTCTCCTGGTCCAGTTGCTGGGTCAAGGCTGTATGCTCGGCCTGCAGCTTGTTCAGGCTAATTTCAGGAAGCGTCAAACGTGTTGCGGGCAAGTTCTCATGTGCCTCGCGTGCCACGAGAACGAAGTAGGTATTCTTTTTCGCCTCGCTGACAGCCATCACAGGGTACTCAGCCTTGATTTGCTTCTCGAAGACCTTGGTGGAAGCCACGTAGAACTGCAGTTCGCAACCGGCATCCTGCAACTTCTCGCGCACTTCTGCGGGGTCGAAGTTGCCCCAGGGCTCCAGTTGTTCCAATTGGGCAGCCTGTGTGGTCTCCTGCTGACGGAGTTCGGCCAGGTGTTCATAACGGGGAGCCAATTCGGCAAGGAGCGACAGCCCTTCCTCGGCATTGCCTTCAGTGTTGTCCGGCTTTAGTTTGGCACTTTCGAGCAAACTCTCCATGTCCTTCTGCAACGCAGTGAAAGCCTTTATCTGCTCCACATAGCCAGAAATGGTCTCGGACTGCTGCGGGTTGACCTCACTGGTCACTACATGCATGACTCCCAGGTCCTGCAGTCGATGCAGGAAGTCCTCGTATTCCCGGTGATAGACCAGGAACGTGAGTTTCTTCATTTTCTCAATCATGCGACAGCCTCCTTTCCTTCTTCCTCAGCCTTGCGTTTTTCCTGCAAGGACTTCAGAATCTTCTGCGAAGACTTGGAGAGGTTCTCCTCGTCCTCCATGAATCGCTTAATCTTGCGCACCGCCTCTTGGTAGCCGGGAATCTGCACCTTCTCGAAGAGGTTCACCTTCTGGGTGGTCTTCTTTCGGGCATGTTCGAGCAGACTGGTCTTGGCCAGCACGAACTCGCGCTCCACAGCCGTCTTGGCCAGTCCCTGCAGCAGGTTGATGCCGTCGAAGTACCACTTGGGTGCACTGAACAGTCCGAAGGGGCGCACGGCCAGTTGGATGTTGGTAAGAATGGGTACGCGAACGCCCGCAATCTTCTTTACATCCATCTCCACGTCCTTCAGACTGACGAGCGACGCGTCGAACTCTCCCCAGAGGGCGTACATCCGCTCGTAGCCTGCAATCTGTTCCTGCAGACGGCGCTCAAGTTCCTCGGCCTCTTCCTTGCATTTCTTCACCTCGAGGCGCAGTGCCGTCTCCTTGCTCTTGATGATGGGCAAGGTGCGCTGGCGCATCTTGAGGTTCTTCTCAATCTGCTGAAGCGATGTCTTGTTGTATTGAAAACGTATAGCCATAATTAACAGACCCACCCCCCAGCCCTTCCCTTGTAGGGCGGGGAGCAGATACTTTTGCTATTGATTATTAAATGTTCTCATTTTGTAGATGTGACCACTCCCTCCCCACAAGGGAGGCGGGGGGAGGGTCTTATTTCCAATAAACGTCGGTGAACTCCTTCTTGATGTTGACTTCCTCGAGTTTGAAGTACTTGCGGAAGAGGCTCCACGTAACGTCGAGCATCTCCTCGGTGTCGAGGTTGACGTCGATGGCCAGCAGCTTCGAGGCATAGTCCTTGGCAAAGTCGAGACAGCGGTTGTCGTAGTCGGTGAGGTCGAAACCGTTCTCCAGCTTCGTCTTGGCATTGGCGGCATCGGCGTAGAGTCGGATGGCAGCGTTCATCACCTGCGAATGGTCCTTGCGGGTCTTCTTTCCGGCTACCAACTGCTTCAGACGAGACAGCGAGCGGAAGGGGTCGACAACGACCTTGCCCACATCGGAGTCGCGACGCAGATAGAGCTGGCCCTCGGTGATGTAACCTGTGTTATCGGGTACGGCATGCGTGATGTCGCCGCCCGACAGTGTGGTCACGGCGATGATGGTGATGCTGCCGCCACCTGCGCTCTCGGGGAACTGCACGGCCTTCTCGTAGATCTTGGCCAGGTCGGAGTAGAGCGAACCGGGCATGGAGTACTTCGAAGGAATCTGGTCCATACGGTTCGACACGATACTCAGCGAGTCGGCATACGAGGTCATGTCCGTCAGCAGCACCAGCACGGTCTCGTGCTTCTCCACGGCGAAGTATTCGGCAGCCGTCAGTGCCATGTCGGGAACGAGCAGACGCTCCACAGCAGGGTCCTCGGTGGTATTAATAAAGGAAATAATACGGTCGAGCGCGCCCGCGTTAGAGAACGTGTTGCGGAAGAAGTAGTAGTCATCGTTGGTCATACCCATACCGCCGAGGATAATCTTGTCGGCCTTGGCGCGCATGGCCACGAGGGCCATGACCTCGTTGAACGGCTGGTCGGGGTCGGCGAAGAAGGGAATCTTCTGACCAGACACCAGCGTATTGTTCAGGTCGATACCGGCAATACCGGTGGCAATGAGTTCGCTGGGCTGCTTGCGGCGTACGGGATTCACACTCGGACCGCCGATTTCCACTTCCTTACCCTCAATCTCTGGTCCGCCGTCGATGGGCTGACCATAGGCATTGAAGAAACGTCCGGCCAGTTGGTCGCTGACCTTCAGTGAGGGGGACTTGCCCAGGAACGTGACTTCGGCATTGGTGGGAATGCCACCCGTGCCTTCGAACACCTGCAGGGTGACATTGTCGCCCATAATCTTCACCACCTGGGCCAGGCGGCCGTTGATGGTGGCCAGTTCGTCGTAGCCGACACCCGTTGCCTTCAGCGAGCAGGTGGCCTTCGTAATCTGGCTAATCTGTGTATATACTTTTTGAAATGCTTGTGCCATCTTATTCAAATTCAAAATTATTTAATTCAAGATTCAAAATGTCCTGCGGCCAAAAGCGAAGCATTTAATTTTGAATTTTGAATTTTGAATTAACTTAATAGGGTCTCGATTTGCCGGATGTAGTCGTAGTACTGCTCGCTCTTGTACTGTGAATAGTTCATCTGCTTACACAGGTTGATCATCTTCTTGAAGTAGTCGGTAACATCCAGGAAGGTGTCGAACTTGAAGTCGTCCTTGTCGCAGATGCGAGTCACGAGGTTCAGGATTTCCTCCTGGCGCTCCAGGGGCGTCACGGCATCCACCTCGTCGAAGGCATCCTGCTGCAGGATGACGTAGTCGATGATTTCCGACTTCCAGAACGTTACATGGTAGTCAACGGGCACACCGTCGTCGCCCAGGATGTTGATCTGTTCGGCAATCTCCTTACCGCGCTGCATGCGGGTCTTCAGAGCCAGCACCTTCGGAATCCACTCTTCGTTGATGTGTTCCTTGATATATTCGGCAAACTCGGGGTACTCCAGGTACTTCGAGTACGAATCGATGGGGTTTACGGCCGGATAGCGCTTCTTGTCGGCACGGTCCTGTTCCAGGGCGTAGAAGCAGCGGGCCACCTTCTTGGTGTTCTCCGTCACAGGCTCCTTCAGGTTACCGCCGGCAGGCGACACCGTTCCGAGGAAGGTCACACTGCCCACCTCGCCGTTGCGCAGGTAAACGTATCCGGCGCGACCGTAGCAGTTCGAGATCAGGGCACCGAGGTCCATGGGGAAGGCATCGGGACCAGGCAGTTCCTCCATGCGGTTCGACATCTCACGCAGGGCCTGTGCCCAACGCGAAGTGGAGTCGGCCATCAGGAGGACGCGCAGACCCATCGAACGATAGTATTCAGCCATCGTCATGGCTGTGTAAACGGAAGCCTCACGGGCAGCCACGGGCATGTTCGAGGTGTTAGCGATGATGATGGTACGTTCCATCAGTTTGCGGCCTGTGTGGGGGTCCACCAGTTCGGGGAACTCGGTGAAGATTTCCACAACCTCGTTGGCACGCTCACCGCAGGCAGCGATGATGACGATGTCGGCCTCGGCCTGCTTCGAAATGGCATGCTGGAGCACCGTCTTACCCGTACCGAAGGGACCGGGGATGAAGCCCGTACCGCCCTCTACGATGGGGTTGAAGGTGTCGATGGTACGGACACCCGTCTCCAACAGCTTGAAGGGACGTGGCTTCTGCTTGTAGTTGGTCATGGCGAACTTCACGGGCCAGTGCTGCACCATGTCCACCTTCACCTCGTTGCCCTGTTCGTCGGTGAGCACGGCGATGGTGTCGTGAATCTTGTACTGTCCCTTCGGCACGATGCTCTTCACCGTGGCCACACCCTTCAGCTGGAAGGGCACCATGATTTTCAGGGGCTGGTGGTTTTCTTCCACCTTACCCAGCCAGTCGCTCTCCCTTACCTTGTCGCCCACCTTGGCCAGGGGCTCGAAGTCCCAGAGGCGGTCGGCGTCGAGGGGTTCGGTGTACTGACCTCTCTTCAGGAACACACCCTCCATCTTGTCGAGGTCGTTCTGCAGACCGTCGTAGTTTTTACTGAGCATACCCGGGCCGAGCTGAATCTCGAGCATGTGGCCGGTGAACTCGGCCTCTGCGCCCACTTTCAGTCCGCGAGTGCTTTCAAACACCTGCACATAGACATCCTGGCCGATGACCTTGATGACCTCGGCCATCAGGCGGTCACCGCCCGTCGTAATGTAGCATATCTCTCCCTGCTGCACGGGCCCGTCCACGCGGAGGGTGACCATGTTGGAGACTATGCCACTAACTTTTCCTTTTGTCATAATATATTAATTCATAATTCTTAATTCATAATTCATAATTAGGCTGGCGCATTGAACGTAGTTTTGACAATGCTTGTCAATAACCTAATTAATTCTCTACAATCTTCAAGCATGCTCTCACCCTGCTGTTTTGTCAAATAATCTGTTTCTTGCAATAATTCAATCCAGTATTCGCTTTCGCTTGCCTCCTTGAGGGCTATATTCATTTTCGTCCCAAAGTCTGGACGTGTTTGTCCGCGTAATGCCTCTTTAACATTGGCGCCAACGCTGGTACCGCTGCGCAATAGCTGTCTGGAGATATCATATTCACGTTTCTCTTCACAAAGGAAAGTTCGCAATCGGATGCATCGAACAGCGAAAGCCTTGCTTCTCATTGCTATCGTATTGCTCTCTATGTCCTTCATAAATATGAATTGTGAATTATGAATTGTGAATTATCTTAAGAATTCATCTGGCACCTGAGCTTCTCCGCGCAGATCGTGGATTATCTTTTCGAAGGTCTCGCGTCCCTGTTCCACGTCCAGCCGGGCCCAGCGTTCCTGAATCTCCAGTCGGCACAGATAGGCAAATACGGCTTCGATGGAGAAGGTGTCGGCAAAGGTTTCCATCTCCAGCCATTCCCACTTCAGGGCATCCAGCATACGTTCCTTGCGGACGGGGTCTTCCTCGTTCACGATGTTCATCAGCTCTGCAAAATACGGCAGTTGTGTACCCAGTCCGAAGTCCTTGGTGTCGTTGGTGCGAATCATCTCCTGCACCTCGCCGTCGCCCTTCACGAAGTCGGCCACCTTCCAGCCCTGTCGGCGAGCTATCATGGCAGTCATGATGTTCGTGATGTCGTAGTTCAGCTGGTACCACCGGCGCATGAGTGAGTCCTTGCAATTTTCGGTGCAGTAGTTATAGTAGCGCATCAGCACCTCGTCCTCCGCATACCATCCCTGTTCGTCGTGGCGCTCGGCATACAGACGCACGAAGTCAATCAGGAACTGCGGATAGTCCGTCTTGCCCAGGTCAACCTCTGCAGCCTGCTCTATCAGTTCCTGCAGTTGCTCGCGACTGTAGTTGCCGATGGTCTCCAGTTCTGCTTCGGAATCCTTCAGCAGCCGTACCACATTCTGGCAGTCGTGGCGCAGGAAGAGGAAATGGAGCAAGTGCTCGTCGCGCCTTCCGATTTCCGCCTGCAGTTGCTCGCGCAGTGCCGCTATGCTATAGCCTGGTTCGGTGTCCGACAACTTGATGTCGGGCAGACCGGCCATTAAACAATAATACTCCATATACATCTTAGGACCCGCCCCCTGCCCCTCCCTTGTAGGGCGGGGAGCAGATACTTTTGCTATTGTTCTTTTAAATTCTTCATTACTCGAAATGTAATCACTCCCCGCCCTACAAGGGAGGGGCAGGGGGTGAGTCTTTTTAGAACAGCATTTCTACGAGTTGTGGACGGAGGAAAGCCTTGAAATAAGCTTCGAACTCCTCCTTGCCAAACTGCACTTTGTACGAACCGTCGTCGGGCTGAATGGTGAACAGGGTGTCCACGCCGTTCACCTTCTCTATCTTCACGCCTTTGTCCAGCAACTGCTTGGCATGCTGCATGAAGTATGCCTTCAGCCCCTCGGCATCCTTGGCGCTGATGACGGCGGGAGCGTCGCCCTGCCACTTCTCGGCCAGTGCAACGGCAAACTTACCGAGGAAGTCCTTGTCCTCGGCCAGTTTCTGTACCTCGTCGCCCACCACCTTGTCGGTGAGCACATTGGCCACCTCGCTCTTCAGTGCGTTCAGGGCCTGACCCGTATACAGTTTCAATTCGTTCTTAGTGTTCGTGTCCAGCTCTGCAGCCTTTTTCTTGGCCACCTGCTCTATGGTCTGGGCCTGCTCTTTAGCCTCAGCCACAATCTTTTCGGCCTCCTGACGAGCCTCGGCCACGATGCGATCAGCCTCCTGCTGGCCCTTCTCAACTCCCTCACGGTAAATCTTTTCTGTGAGTTCCTGAATCTTTTCCATTGTATAGTTATTTTTATGTTTTGTTATTTCACGGCGCGAAGATACGAAAAAGCGAGCACAATACAAAATAAAACCATTTAT
>CACZRZ010000151.1 GCA_902783655.1 uncultured Bacteroidales bacterium | reverse complement strand
TGGGTCATTTCATGACCGATGACCACGCCGATGGCTCCGTAGTTGAAGGCGTCGTCGGCCGTCATGTCGAAGAAGGGCGGCTGCAGGATGCCTGCGGGGAAGCAGATTTCGTTTGTCGTCGGGTTGTAATAGGCATTCACCGTCTGCGGTGTCATGAACCATTCGTCGCGGTCAACGGGTTTGTTCAGTTTCTCGCGGATCATTTCCTGCATCTCGAACTCGTTGCAGGCCAGAATGTTGTTCAGGTAGTTGTCGCCAATCTCCAGTTTCGAGTAGTCGCGCCACTTGTTGGGATAGCCCACCTTCACGTAGAAGGCATCCAGCTTCTCCTGTGCCACCTTCTTGGTCTCGTCGCTCATCCAGTCCTGCACGGCGATGCGCTGTCCCAGGGCCACCTGCAGGTTGGCCACCAGCCGCTCCATGCGCTCCTTGGCGGCAGGGGGGAAGAAGCGTGCCACGTAGAGTTGTCCCAGCGCCTCTCCCAGTCCGCTCTCCACGCTGGCCACCGCGCGTTTCCATCGCGGACGATCCTCCGTCTTGCCGCTCATGGCCGTTCCCCAGAACGCGAAGTTCAGGGCGCGGCTCTCGTCGTCGATGTACGAGCTGGCCATGTTGATGGCGTGCCACAGATACACGTTCTGCAGGGCCTCCGGCGTCTCCTCCTTCAGCACCTGTTCCACTTCATGGATGGCAGCGGGCTGTCCGAGGCAGACCTCCCGCACACCCTCCATACCTAAGTTCTGGAAGAAGGCATCCCAGTCGATGCCGCCGAACTGTTCTTTGAGTTCCTGGTACGAAATCTTGTTATAGTTGGCCTCCGGGTCGCGCAGTTCGGTCATGCTCTTGCTGGCCTTGGCCAGACGGGTCTCGATGCGCATGACGTCGGCAGCCATTTGACGGGCATCCACCTCACCGAAGCCAACGTGCTGACTGAGGTCGGTGATGTACTTCACGTAGGCCTCACGAATCTTGGCCGTTGCGGCGTCCTGGTCCAGGTAGTAGTCCTTTTGTCCCATAGTCAGTCCACCCTGGAAGATGCTGACGAGGTTGTTCTTCGAGTCCTTTTCGTCGGCTCCGATGTACATTCCGAACAATCCGGGCACACCCTGTCGCTGCATGCGTGGCCAAACGTCCTTGAGCCATTGTTCGGTTATCTCCCGACTGTTGCGATAGCCGTCGCAGAGCAGGAACCCCTCGAATGCGCCCCACCAGTGTTCGTTCAGGTTCACGCTGTCCATAGCCGAACGGTAGAGGTCAGCAATCTTCTGTTCGATGCTGCCCTGTTTGTTCTCCTGTGCTGCCACGCTGTCGATGAGTTCGCGCAGTTGCTTGTTGTTGTTCTCCTGCAGTACGTCGAACGAGCCGTAGCGGCTGTATTCGGCAGTCAGTGGATTCCTAACCTGCCATCCGTGGGTGGCATATTCGTAAAAGTCCGTACCCACCTGGTACGTAGAATCCAAGTTAGCCAGGTCGATGCCCGACCCGAGGGGCTTGTCACCCATTTGACAGCCTGCGAGTGCGGCCGCCATAGTCATCATTGTCATCAGTCGTTTCATTGTCTTTTGTGTGTTTAGAGGTTACCGACTGCAAATGTACGAAAAAAATGTGAATCGTCTATTCTTTTGTTGCCGGTATTTTGGTAAATATCCTTTTCAGGCGTTCGGTGTCGAACTTCGGCTGACGGTTGTAGCGGTAGATGCCATTCTTCTCCTGTTCCACATCGGTGATCTGGGTGTAGCAGTAGCCCACGATGTTGGGGCAGGCGATGATGGCATCGATTTCCTTTTCCAGAATGCTGTAGAAGTCGTCGAGGCTGTCGATGTTGCTGCCGTAGCCCCACGATGTGGCGCGTTCCTCCTGTGGGATCCAAGGCAGACCGCCAAACTCGTCGAGCATGTAAGGCTGTCCCTCGTATTCGGCAAGGAATTTCTTTTCGGGTTGGTTGCGATAGACGGGCATGCCGCCTACGAAGGTGTGGTTCTGGACGAGGCGTGCAGGGTCGCGTTCGTAGTCGTGGACAGTCCAGATGTCGGTCTTGACGTGTCCGTCGCCGCTCGCATCGTTGACAGGTCGTGTGGGGTCGATGGCCTTCGTCAGGTCATAGACATCGCGCATCATGCGCTGGTAGGCACCCTCGCGGCAGCCCCAGGTTTCGTTGAAGGGTGTCCATGTGACGAGACTGGGATGGTTGCGGTCGCGCACCACCAGTTCGGTCCATTCGGACAGGAAGTTGCGTGCTGCCAGGTCGCTGTTCTCGTCGATGCCCCAGCTGGCCTGTTCGCCCCAGGTGAGATAGCCCAGGTGGTCGGCCCAGTAGTAGTAGCGCTCCTCGAAGGCCTTTTGGTGCAGGCGGGCACCGTTGAAGCCTACGGCTTTGGAGAGTTCGATGTCGCGGCGCAGGGCCTCGTCGGAGGGTGCCGTCCAGATGCCGTCGGGATAGAACCCTTGGTCGAGCACTAGACGCTGGAAGTAGGGCTGGTTGTTGAGATAGAAGCGGCCGTCCTGTGTGTGTACCTTGCGCATGCCGGCGTAGGATTTCACTTCATCCAGGACTTTCCCTTGGTTGTCGCGAAGGATGTATCGGAGGTCGTAGAGGAAGGGCGATTCGGGGCTCCAGAGTTTCATGTTCTTGACAGGCAGGACCATTGTAATGCCGTTGCAGGCTGGAGCGGCGGTGGAGGCAATGAGTTTCTTGCCGTCGTACATCTCGATGCGCAGTGTAGCGCTGTTGTCTTCGTGGTAGAACTGTGGACGGACAACGAGCTGTCGCTGGTCGATGTCGGGGATGGCGAAGACATTCTTGATGGCTCCCGTGGAGACGGGTTCCATCCAGACGGTCTGCCAGATGCCCGTGGTGCGGGTGTACATGCATCCGTATGAGTTCAGCCTTTCGCACTGCTTGCCGCCGGGCTGTGTGCGGGAGCGCAAGTCGTCGCGAACGCGCACCACCAGGTTTGCAGCTTCGCCAGGCTTGACGAAGTCCGTGATGTCCAGTTCAAAGGAAGAGCCTGTGCCATAGTGGGTCTGCAGGTGTCGCCCATTGATGTAGATGGCGGCCTCGTAGTCCACGGCTCCGAAGTGGAGCAGCACGCGGCGCCCCAGCCAGTCGGTGGGGACGGTGATGGAGCGGTGGTACCAGATGCTGGGGATGAAGTCGGTGTAGGCCACACCGGACAGGCTGCTTTCGGGGCAGAAGGGTACCAGTATGTGCTGGTCGAATCCCGTAGATGTGGTCCATCCGCGTTGGTCGCCTGTCTGACTGAAGTCGAAGGCATAGGTCCAGGTACCGTTCAGGTTCAGCCATTCGGCACGTTCAAACTGTGGGCGCGGATATTCGGAACGCGGCAATTCAGCAGCCAGCATGGTGCCGGCAACCAGTGTTAGTGCACCCAGGAGCAGATTTCTCAGAAAATGGTGTTTCATAATGCAAACAAAAGTTTTATAGGTTATTCAGATTTTACTACGATTTGTTGTGGTGTGACGGTGGGGCCGTATATGGTGAGTGTGCCGTCGGCGGTGATGCGAATGTGATCCATCAGCACGACGCGTTCGTCGGGATTTTTGCTCATGCGTCCGTGATAGACAGTGTAGAGTTCGCCGTCGGGCATGCGGATGACCATGTTGTGTCCCGTGCCCATGACGGTGCCTCCGGCTGTGACGTTCTCCTGCAGAACAGGATTGTTGATGGCTTTTTGGAAGGGACCCAGGGGACTCTTGCTGGTGGCGTAGCCTACGGCATAGTGCGAACCGGCATAGTTGTTGGCGCTGTACATGATGTAGTAGGTGTCGTTGTGGTGGAAGACGAAGCTTCCCTCTGTCCATCGGCGATTCACCTCCCCACTGGTTACGCTGCGGCTTTCCCATTCGGCCTGCACATCGTCCAGTTCCTTGGGTGGCATGAGCAGTAGCAGGGGCTCACCGATGATGCCGGAGAAGTCGGGCTTCAATTCCACACCATAGACCCAACTCTCCTCCACTTCGCTGAAGAGGCCCTCTTCGCGCACCTTCTCGGCAATCTCGCTTTCCACAGGATGCTTATAGCAGCAACGGCTGAAGTAGAGGAAGCAGCGGCCCGACTCGTCGTCGAAATAGACATTGGCATCGATGGCGGGATAACCGGGGTCGAACAGGGGGCGGTTGCGAATGTCGTGGAAAGGGCCTGCTGGACTGTCGCTTACGGCCACGCCGATGCGGAAGTTTTCGTCTTCGTGATTTGGGTTGTTGCGCCAGTTGGCACTGTAGAAGAGGTAGTATTTGCCGTTGCGCTCGTACACCTCAGGAGCCCAGAACATGTTGACGTTCCACTGGGTGGAGTCGCCGCCATGATAGATTTGGCCACACGATTCCCAATTGACCAGGTCGTCGCTCACCATCGCCTCGAAACCGTCCTCCAGGGAGGTTCCGTACATATAGTAGCGCCCGTCGCTGGCGTGTAGCATGAATGGGTCGCCCATCTTGATGGGCATGGGGTTCTGAACTGTGGAGACATACTCTGTGCTCTTCTTCTGGCATGCTGTCGTGAGCAGAAGGAGCAGGAGGAGCTGAGGCAGGTTTAAGAGAAGGCGTTTCATAGTTATACCTGGGAATGATAATGACGTTGGTGTTTATTTGTCGGTAGAAAAGCGGTAGATGGTGGTGCTCTGGTAAGTCTCCTCCGGTCGCAGGACGGTGGAGGGGAAATGTGGGATGTTGGGCGAGTCGGGATAGTGCTGCGTCATGAAGCAGAGCGCGGAGCGCAGGGGGTAAGCCACACCGCGTTTGCCAATGGTGCCACCGTCGAGAAAGTTGCCGCTATAGAATTGTATGCCTGGTTCCGTGGTGAAGATTTCCATGATGATGCCGGTGCGAGGGTCTGCCAGGCGGCCTGCAACCTTGTCGAGGTTGCCAGCTGTGTTCAGGATAAAGTTGTGGTCATAGCCCCGTCCATAGACGATTTGCAGATTGTCGGTGCGGTTGATGTCATAGCCGACGGTTTTGCCCCACCTGAATTCCATCGGTGTGCCGCTCACGCTGGCAATCGCTCCGGTGGGCAGTATCATGCGGTCGATGGGGGTATAGTAGTCGGCGTTCAAGGTCAGTTGCTCGTTCAGCACGTCTCGACTGGGATCGCCACTTAGGCAGAAGTAACATTGATTGGTCAGGTTCACCACCGTGGGTCGGGTGGTTTTGGCCTGGTAGTCGATGCGCAGGCCGTTGTCAGGAGTGAGGCTGTATGTGACCTCTACGTCCAACTGACCGGGGTATCCGTCTTCGCCATCCGGACTTGTCGTGGTCAGCACCAATTTCTGCTGTCCGGTCTCTTTCACTTTCCAGACACGATTGTGGAAAGCAATGGGGCCGCCGCCGTTCAGGCTATTCCCGTTGTCGTTGGCCATCAGGGGGTATTCCTCGCCGTCCAGCGTGAAGCGTGCTTTGCCGATGCGGTTGCCATAGCGGCCAATCAGGGCGCCGTAGTTGTCACCATACTTTATGTAGTCGGCCAGAGAGTCGTGCCCCAGGCAGATGTCCTGATCTTTTCCTTGCCGGTCGGGCACCACGATGCTTACAATCCGTCCGCCGTAGTTGGTGATGCAGACCTCCATGCCCGTATTGTTCTTCAGCACGTATAGCGATGTGCTGTCCCCTCTAACCACTGTCTCGAAGTCGCTTCGCCTCAGTCCTGACAGTGTCCTTTCCTCTATGGTGCACGCACAGACCATCAGAAGGGCCAGTGCCACCACCCATGATAATTGGGTCTTCATATATTTGGTCATTTTAGTATTTCCTTGTACCACATGTTTCGCATAGTTGAGGCGAAGTCCCGCATCTGTTGCTGGCTGCATCCTGTGCTTGCTTCGCCATTGACAATGGTGTTGGGCGAGAGCAACACTCGTTCCTGCTTGTCGCTGCCGCGGAAATGGCCCAGCGCCTCTACGTCCTTGCTGCCCAGAATGCTCTGACAGGCAACCATGATGTTGGAGAATATGCCTGGCTGCACATGTCCTTCGCCATGACCGGCATTGATGCCTCCGGCATGTACACCTGAAACGTTGCCGCCAATCAGGCAGTCGCGCACCGAGAGGTCGGAGGAGATGCGTCCCACCAGTCCACCGGCATAACTGCCCATACTCGTCACATTCACATTGCTGTAGCAGTTGCGAATCAGGGTCTTTCCCATCACGTTTCCTGCTATGGCTCCAGCTTCGGCATTGGTGGTGATGTGTCCCGTGAAGTAGCAGTTCTCCACGATGGTGGAACTGGGATAAGTGTTGTAGCCGATGAGGCCGCCCAAAACGCCTACTCCCATGCCGACGGAGGATATTTCCACGTTCTCGAAACCAACGTTGCGGCAGGCTCCGCACAGTACGCCGAAGAAACTGGAATAATAGTTGATGCCCTTGTAGCGAACGTCGCCCGTATGGAAATTGCGGATGACATGGTTCTGTCCGTCAAAGTTAATCCAGTTGAGGAACTTGTCTTCCGGACCGTTGAGTGGTGTCCAGTTGATGTTTGTCATATCGATGTCATTGGCCAGTTGGAAGTAGGTTACCCGGCCGGCCGAGAGTACTTCCTTCATGCTCAGCATCTGCTTGGCATCGCTGATGACATAGGGGTCGCTGAGGGTTCCGTTGCCACGTGTGAATCGTTCCACGCCCATTACGCCTTCGTTCTTTTCATAGAGGTTGTGAGCCACACCTGCGCCATAGATGTCGCGGTGCCGGATGGCCGTAAGTTTCGTCTCCTTGTTATAGATAATCTCGTCGCCGGGAACCAGAATGTCGGCCCTCGATGAACCATGAGGAATGAACTCTACAGAGCCTTCGTCCAGCGAGAGCAGGTCGTACTTGTGGTTGGGACCAGCCTTCAGGTTGAAGGCAGTGCCAGTGACGCGAACGTCAATGTCTGACGACTCGATGTAGAAGGGGCTCTCCTTGTCCTTGGCCACGTTGAAGTAGGCCACACCGTTGAACTGTATGCGGCGTTCCCTCTTGTAGAAGTTGGACGGGTCGTAGGTCAGTATGCTGTTTTCCTCCAGCATGACGTTTGTCCCGTCGGGCAACATGAAGGTGGCGCTCTCGCCGCTCACCGTGGATACGGATACAGCATGCCCATTGGTCTTGTACGGTCCCTTTGCCAGGAAGATGCAAACGCCCACCAGGATGGGCAGCAGCACGGAGGCTGCCACCGTCCACACGCGCAGGGCAATGGTGCGGAGGTTGCGCTGCTTCTTCGGCTGTGCAAAATGCTGTTGGCGGAATCGTTCCCATGCCGGTTCCGGATTGTATTGCGACAATTCTTCGGTGGTCGTGGCGCTGTACCAGATTTCGCACAGTTCGTTCCATTGCTTCCGATGGTCATCGTTCTCGGACAGCCAGGCCTGGATTTCTTGTTTCTCCGTATCAGTGGCTTCGTTGGTCAGCCACTTGCAAGCCCAATCGTATATTCTTTCGTCCTGTATCATCGCTGTTCTCTTTATTTATTTTACCTTAACCTGTTTGCCAGTTTCTCGTGAAGCATCATCAGCGAACGCTTGATGTGATATTGGATGGAGTTTACCGACACGCCCTCCTCCTTAGCTATCTCCTTGTAGCTCATGCCCTCGAACCTGCTTTTGCGGAATATGCGTCCGGTGGTTTCCGGCAGACTCTTGATGGCGTGTTCAATCTCATCTTCCAGTTCGTTCTCGAGCAGTCGGCCCAGTGGGTCTCCCATGTTGCTGATGTTGTTGAACGCATTCATCTGTTCGTCGCCGATGGCGCAGAAGGGCGATTCGGTGCGTTGCACCTTTGTGCCCAGATAGTTGATGCATGCGTTGCGCACCGAGGTAAGCAGGAAACTGCGTAGGGAGAAGTTTATCTCCAACCGCTCTCGCCGTTCGTAGATGTGACTGATGACGTCGCTAACCACAGCCTCGGCCGAGAAACTGTCGGAGAGGAAGTTTCCGGCAACGTGCCGCATCAGGGGATAGTAGGTGCGAAAGACATATTCGTATGCCTTCTCCTCGCCCTCTTGCAGGCCTTTTATGATTATCTTTTCGTCTGTCATCAGTGGGGGTCTCTACTATTGAGACAAATTTTCTGTCGCGATGTACAACAGCAAAGTGCCCTTTTTTATATGAATGCTTTCCGTGTTTTACTTTTTTGCCGGTTCCACAGTCATTGCATCCAGTTGCAGAATGGCATCGTTCACGTGGTCGTAGAACTCCAGTCTCAGGGCGTAACTCTTTCCTGCTTCCACCTGCATGCGGGCTGTCCGCTGGGTGGTGGCATGGTCGGCCCAGTCGGCCAGCACCTGACGCCCGTCCACCAACAGGCGGTAACCATCGTCCCCTGCAACACGGAAGCACACCGTCCCCGTTTGTTCGGCAAGGAAGTTCGTTTCTGCCACCAGGGAGAAGCCGTCCGCCGGCACACCCTCGATGGGCGAGCCCGGACATTGCATTCTGGCTTCGTTCCAATGAGTTGTGGCCACAGGCTGGCCCTTCATCTCCTTGTTGGCAAAGAAGCGGACGTCGAATCCTTGTTTGCCGTTGGCAGTCTGGAATTGGCTCGCGGGCAGTTTCCGAATGACATTTTTCCCGTCAGCACCAACCAGTTTCAGGAATCGGTTGCAAAGTTCGCCTTCGCCCATCTGCTCCAGCAGGATGAGCGGCAGGTTGTCCCAGAAAGCACGGAACTGCCTTAGCGTCTCCGCCTGGCGAGTGGGGAAGTAGCCCAGCCGCAGCGGTGTGGCCTCCAGGAACCCCAGGGCATCCGTATATACCATGCCGGCTTCGTGCTGCTTGTAGTCGGCTACGGCCGTCTGTATGCGGGCCAGCTGGGCTTTCAGTCCATCGGTCAGGGTATAGTCGGCATTGGCATATGTCACCTCGATGTTGTGCTCTCGGCTGCAGTCCAGCATGCCCAGGTCAATCTGCGTCTCCAGAGCGAAGCCGTCGTAGCCGAAGTCCACCTTCCTGCCGTCCAGGCTCACGTTCAGGGGAGCCACTGCGCAGGGCAGGGCCAGGCGGAAGTGTCGGTTTGCCGGCATGTCGGGGTAGTTGCCCTTTCGTGGGGCTATGGTCGCGCTGAGTTTTTCGCCCTGTCGCCGGTAGCGGAGCAGGGTAGTGGCGAAGTCCCTTGCGTAGTCGCAGTCGTTGCCGTTGTCTTCATACATCTCGAACCTTCCCTCGTTGGCTCCGGGCATGATGCGCAGCGTGACAGCCTGCTGTGTTCCGCTCAGGTTTCGGAGTTTGTCGTAGTAGGGCAGTATGGCTCCTGCCTTGACATAGACGGGATATTCGTCGATGGTGAATCGTCGTTCCATGCTTCGTCCCCCTTCGAGCATGGTACCTGTCTCGTATTCCAGCCATTGTCCCTGGGGTAGCCACACCTCCACTGTGGCAAATCCGTCGTCGGGGTTCACCGGGTCGCATACGGGTGCAATCATCATTTCGTCGCCAAACATGTACTGGCTGCGCCGTTTGTAGGCCTCGGCCTCTTCGGGATAGTCGTAGTAGAGCGGCCGGCACAGCGAGACACCCGTTTCGTAGGTCTGGCGGGCCATAGCATAGATGTAGGGCACCAGGGCATAGCGTCCGTCGATGACGCGCTTCAGGCGGCCCAGCGTGGCGTGGTCGAAGGCCCAGGGCTCCTTGTTCAGGGCGGGGTCTTTGGTGGAGTGTGTGCGCAGGATGGGCAAGTACTGTCCCATCTGCATGCTGCGGGTGTAGAGTTCTGTGGGCACGGGAGTGCCATACTTCAGACTTTGGTGGCCGCCGATGTCGTGGCTCCAGTAGCCGTAGAGCACATTCGAAGCCGTGCTGTTGAAGTAGGGGAGGAACCGCAGGCTCTCCCATGTGATGTAGCTGTCGCCCGAGAATCCTATCTGGTAGCGATGGTTGCCCAGTCCGCCCCAGCGGTGGTAGAGCATGGGCCGCTTCTGGTGCTGCCGCTCCATGTCGGAGAAGAAGATGTAGTTGCACCACCACGTGTTGCTCAGTCGGGCCATCTGTTTGTCGTAGAGCCATTGTTGCCAGTCGAGCCACCAGAAGTCCACACCTTCCTGCATGTAGGGATGCAGATAAGTGTCGAAGAGTGCGTTCACCATGCGTTTGTCGCTGCCCAGCCATTCTACGGCCCTTCCGTCGCCGACGCCCATGCGCTGGGCAAACTCCTTATATTTCTTCTCGAAGGGGCGTACGCCGTCGGCTGGGTGCAGGTTCATGGTGGCGTTGATGCCTTCGCTGTCGAGGAAGCTGAGGAACTGACGGTAGTCGGGGAAGAGGTTTTCGTTCCAGTCCCATCCCGTCCAGCCTCCGCCGGCTTCCTCGCTAATCGGGTGCCAGTCCATGTCGATGACCAGCACGTCCAGAGGGATGTCGTTCTCGTGGAACCATCGAACCAGGTTGCGGAAGTCCTGGTCGCTGTAGCTCCAGTAGCGGCTCCACCAGTAGCCGAAGGCATAGCGTGGCGGCATGGGTACTCTGCCGGCAAAGCGTGTATAACTCTTCAGGGCAGCCTTATAGTCGTGTCCATAGGCCATGAAGTACCAGTCCTGTGCCCCGTCGGCCTGGTGGCGTTCCTCCACCCATTCCCAGTCCTTGTCGCCGTCGAAGAGCAGTCCGTCCGAGTCGTCCAGCAGTGTCCATCCGTCGGTGGCCAGCAGTCCGTCCTCCAGAGGCATGGGTTTGTTGTTCTCGTACACCAGGTTTTCGCCGTTGTATCCGTCCAGGGTGCGGTAGGTCCCCTTCAGGTTGCCCTGCTGCTTTGTCCCAGGCGTCCACGTGAAAGTCTTGCCGAGGGCCTTCCCACTGGTGATGCGCAGGTTCTGGGGCGTGAATCCGCCTGCCGATTTCCTGTACACCAGTTTCAGCCGGTCGGTCTCCAGCGTCAGGGTCTTCCCGGCATCGCGCATCTTATACCTTATATTATCATACGCGCGCACGACGGCCAGGAAACTTTTCTTGTCCACGAACTTTCCGTCGGGGGCATATTCCAGTCTCAGTGTACCCTCGTCGATGACGGTGATTCTCACGTGTTGGTCCTGGTAGGCCACATCGGCCTTGGCTCCTGTGCACACACTCAGCACGATGGCAGCCAGCAGTAGGATTTGTTTTTTCATTCTTCGTCAGAATTATGCGGTTTCTGTAATGAAAGACAATTCTCCGAGGCAAAAATACAAATAACCCTCCGATTTTTTTAATTTTTCTCACTTTTTCTCACCCGCCAGCCCAAATATTTTGTCTTATCAATGAATGCACATCTAAAAAAATGAATATGAGGACCCACCTATTCCTATTCTGTTTCCTGTCGCTGGCCACTGTCAGCGCCCAGACCTACACCAATCCCGTCTTCGACCGCGACACGCCAGACCCCAGCATCCAACGCTCACAGGACGGCAAGTTCTACTGCTATGCCACCAACTGCCAGACACGCCGCAGCAGCGACCTCGTCCGCTGGACCGAGGTAAGGGACGTCTTCGGCCGCCCCACCTGGAACGACACCACCTACGTCAAGGATGGCGAGCAGCACACCGACTACTACAGCCTCTGGGCTGCCGATGTCAACTATTTCAATGGCCGATATGTGATGTATTATGCCTCCGCCCTCTGGGGCAACGGCTCGCGCACGGGCATCGGCGTGGCCATCGGCATCAGCCCCTACAAGTTTGCCGACCGCGGACGACTCTTCCGCAGCACGGAAATCAAGGTCGAAAACAGCATCGACCCCGTTTATATCGAAGAATGGGACAAGAAGTACCTCGCATGGGGCTCGTTCAACGGCATCTACATCACCGAACTCACCGACGACGGACTGCAGGTGCGCGACATGAACAACATCAAGCGGATTGCAGGAACCGCCTTCGAAGGGGCCATGATTCACAAACACGGCAACCACTACTACCTCTTTGCCAGCGTCGGAGCCTGCTGCGAGGGCCTGCGCTCCACCTACAAGACCGTCGTAGGACGCTCCACCAGCCTCATGGGACCCTACCTGAGCAAGGACGGCAAGCCCATGACCAACAACGGCTACTCCGTGCTCATCTCCAAGAACAGCCGCTGGGTGGGGCCTGGACACAACAGCGAAATCCTTACCGACGACGAAGGGCAGGACTGGATACTCTACCACGCCTACGATGCCAACGACGAGAGCAAGGGACGCGTCCTGCTGCTCGACCGCCTGCGCTGGGACGCACAGGGATGGCCCTACGTCAAGGGCGCTTCACCCTCCTTCACCGAACAGCAGGCCCCCGTCTTCTATGCCAAGGACGGAGCGCGGCTCGACTATCGGCTCACCAATGCCGACTTCATGAAGAGCCAACTGACAGGATGGACGACGACGAAGGACGAGCAGACCCGTCTGGAGTCGGGCCTCGGCACACCCTTCATGCCACTGATGCACGCCGCCGACGGCCCATTCTCCGTCCGCCAGACCTGCACCGGCGTGGCCAACGGCTACTACGAAGTCCTCATCCAAGGCTTCGCCACACACGACGGGCCGCAGATCTGTGTAGGCAGCGTCACCACCCACTTGCCCGACGGCTCGCTGCGCGACAACCTGCCCACGGCGCCCGACGACATCAGCCGGCAGATGCTGGGCGGCGACTTCCTCCAGAGCGCCTGCGGACTGGCCGTTGACAACAACCTGACAATAGGCATCCAAGGCAACCTGGCCCCCGGGCAGGAAGTGTGGGCAGGAAACGTCCGACTCATACGCCGCGACCGCAACGACAGCATCGGACAGGTCGTCCAGGCCTGGTACGTCGAACGCACACAGCAGGTCATCGCCACTGCCGACCTCTCTGCCGACCTCCGACAGCAACTGTTGGCCAGCCTTGCCAACCTGCGCGATGCCACAGCCGACAACCGTTTCTCCCTGCTCACCGACCTCCACCGCCTCCTCGACAGCCTCCAGGCCCTCTCGCCCCTCTCCGACGGCATTGAGAACGTGAGAAGTGGAGAGAATGAGAAAATGAGGAATAGGGCTGCCGTGTATGACCTCAGCGGGCGTCGCGCAGCCATTAATCAGCCATCCACCCCCAATGCTCCGTTCAGCCGGGGCCTATACATTCAGGACGGGAAGGTGCGCACGATGCGTGCAAAGATGTAGCTGAGGATGGACAGAAATTCACAGCCCTTATGACCAACGGGGACACGTGCCCCCTCTTGACGCACAATTGTCCGTCAAAGGAAACGACGCGTCGTTGAAGCTCCAACGATACTATGGTTTCCCTTGACGGACAATTGTGCGTCAAGCGCAAGCCTCCGTCGTGAGGCCTTACATGTAGATGGGGCGTATGCCCGTCTCCGTGCCGTTGCTGGCAGGTTCGCCCTGGTATGTGCCCACGAAGAGCACGGCACCCGACGAGTGTTCGGTGATGAGGTACACGAAGGGATGGTCGGCAAAGAAGTCGTTGGGTTCGCCGGACATAGCCTTGTCGGTAAACCCAAAGACGGTGACGGCACCAGCCTCGGTGCCCTTCTCGTTCACCTTGATGCGAGCCACCTGGAAGGCTGCGGCGATGTGAACGCCGTGGGGCGTTCCGTCATGCTCCTGCACGATGCCCATGATATTGTCGCCGTCGAACCACGAACTGAGGCCCATCTGCTTCATGGGTTTGATGAGTTGGGTGGTCTGGTTGGTCTCGAAGCGTGGTATCCGCATATCCACGGGGACGTACTGCAGTTCCTTGTCCAGTGCGGCCAACCGCTTGGCAGAGAGTGCATCGAGCACGTCGCCCACGGTCTGCCCCTTGCGAGGCAGCAGGAAGGTCATGCTGTAACGGCCCTTGGCAAAGGGTAGGCGCAGGGCTTGCATGAGGTCGTCCTCGGCATATGGGAAATCTTCGATTTCTGCCTGTACCATCATGGGTACGGAGGTCGTAGTGCCGTCCTCCTTCGTAAAGGTGCGGTCGGTGGTGAAGTCGGGATAGAAGGGCATTGTCCAGTCGCCCTTGAAATAGAGGGCATTGAGCAGGTAGGAGATGTAGTCGGGCCTCAGTTGTTCGAACACCTTGGGGATGAAACCGTTGGTCTGCTTGCTGCACCACTGGTTGATGTGGTCTACGGAGGACTGCAGATTGAAGTCCAGCGTCTCACAGTCGGCTTTGTAGATGCTTTGCAGCGCCTGTTGGAAGTCGGGGTTCAGTTGTACGT
>CACZRZ010000150.1 GCA_902783655.1 uncultured Bacteroidales bacterium | reverse complement strand
GGGGAAAAATACGAGAGTGGTAATCACACAGCAATGCCCGCAACGGCAAAGCAGACGAGCATCGTTACTCCAGATAGGTGTATCCGTAGAGTCCTGCACGATAGTTGGAGATGAATTCCTTGCCCTCGCTGTCGGTAATCTTTCCGTCCTTGATGGCGCGGCTTACCCATATCTCCAGGCGGCGGACCAGCTTCTTGGGGTCGTACTGGACGTATTCGAGCACGTCGGCCACCGTCTCGCCGTCGATGACCTGGTCTATCTCGTAGCCCTCCTTATTGACAGAGATGTGTACGGCATTGGTGTCGCCAAAGAGGTTGTGCATGTTGCCCAGAATCTCCTGATAGGCTCCGACGAGGAACACGCCGATGTAGTAGTGTTCGTTGGCCTTGACGGGATGGAGGGGGATGTAGTTGGTCTGATGTCCGCCGTTGACGTAGGCCGAGATCTTACCATCCGAGTCGCAGGTGATGTCCTGGAGGGTGGCGCTGCGTGTGGGCTGCTCGGAGAGGCGGTCGATGGGCATGATGGGGAAGAGTTGGTCGATGCCCCAGGAGTCGGGCATGGACTGGAAGAGGGAAAAGTTGCAGAAGTACTTGTCGGCCATCTGCTTGTCGAGGGTGCGGAGTTCGTCGGGGACGTGTTTCTGGTGGTGTGCCAGTTCGGCCACCTCGTGGCTTATGGCCCAGTAGAGGGACTCTATCTGTGCGCGTGTCTTGAGGTCGATGATGCCGTGGCGGAACAGATCGAGTGCCTCCTCGCGAATGTCCTCGGCATCGTGCCAGTCCTCCAGTAGGGAACGGCTCGACAGCTTATCCCATATCTCCGTCAAGTCGTGTACCAGCTTGTGGTCGTCGGGTCCAGGCTCAAAGTCTTCGGGCATCTGGGGTGCGGAGACGCTTTCCAGGGCATCGATGATGAGGACACTGTGGTGGGCGGTCAGGGAGCGGCCGCCCTCGGTGATGATGTTGGGATGAGGGATGCCGTTCTGGTTGGCGGCCTCTACGAGGGTATAGACGCAGTCGTTGACGTACTCCTGAATGGAGTAGTTGACCGAGGACTCCGAGTTGCTGGAGCGAGTGCCGTCGTAGTCCACGCCCAGTCCGCCGCCGCAGTCCATAAACTCGATGTTGAAGCCCATGGCATGGAGCTGCACATAATACTGTGCTGCCTCGCGCAGGGCAGTGGAGATGCGGCGAATTTTCGTAATCTGGCTGCCGATGTGGAAATGCAGCAGATGCAGGCAGTCGCGCAGTCCCATCTCATCGAGCAGTTGCAGTGCCATGAGCAGCTCGGACGAGTTCAGTCCGAACTTCGAGGCATCGCCCCCACTCTCGCTCCACTTGCCGCTGCCGTTGGAGGCCAGTTTGATGCGTATGCCCAGATTGGGGCGCACACCCAGTCGGCGAGCCGTGTCGGCAATAATCTTCAGTTCGGGCAGTTTCTCTATGACCAGGAACACGCGCTTGCCCATCTTCTGTGCCAGGAGGGCCAGTTCGATGAAGTTTTGGTCCTTGTGGCCATTGCAGATGATCAGGCTGTCGCTGTCCATGTTCGTGGCCAGCACGGCGTGAAGCTCGGGCTTGGAGCCGGCTTCCAGTCCCAGGTTGTAGCGCTTGCCGTGGCTGATGATTTCCTCCACGACGGGACGCATCTGGTTGACCTTCACGGGGAAGATGATGAAGTGCTCGGCCTGGTAGTCGTACTCCTTGGCTGCCTTGCGGAAGCATTCGTCGGTCTTCTCGATGCGGTTGTCCAGGATGTCGGGGAAGCGCAAGAGGACAGGAGCGGTGACATGGCGCGTGGCCAGCTCATCGACAACCTCTTTCAGGTCCACCTGTACACTGTTTTTCTTCGGGGTCACATATACATGCCCTTTCTCGTTGATGCCAAAGTAGTTGACACCCCAGCCCTTGATGTTATAGAGCTCTTCCGAGTCTTCGATACGCCACTTTTTCATTTATTGTTTACAGTTTACTGTTTACCGTTTACTGTTTACAGTTTAAGTTCCTTGCGAAGGAGGTCTATGGTGATTGCTATTTTCTCGTAATTGTCCATGAGGGACACGTCGATCGTGTGCTTGGCCTGGCTATAGAAAGGTTCGCGCACAGCGAGCGAGTCCTTGATATATTGCAAGAGTTCGTCGCCCGACTTGCCCAGGATGAGTGGTCTGACGGTGCGTCCCATGCTGAGGTGCATGGCCAGCACCTCGGGTTTGAGTTTCAGGTAAACGGTCTCGGCCTGCTGGTTCATGTACTGAATGTTGTCGCCATAACAAGGCGTTCCGCCTCCGCAACTCACTACGACGTCCTCAAACTCGGCAACCTCGTGCAGCATGCGTTGTTCCAGGTCCCGGAAATATGCTTCGCCATGTTCGGCAAAGATTTCGCTTACCTTCTTATGGTAGCGCATCTCTATGTACCAGTCCAGGTCGTAGAACTGGAGTCCCAGCGCCAAGGCCAATTGCCGTCCGATGGTGGTCTTGCCGGCGCCCATGTATCCGATAAGGATAATGCGTGTCATTTTTTGCGACGTGTGTAGGTGCGGCGTCCCTTGCCAGTCGACTTGGCGGCGGGTTTTTCCTCCTGGTTGTTAATGATTTGCATGCACTCGTCCAGTGTCAGGTCCTTGGCACGCTTTTGGTCGGTCTTCGACAGGTGGTAGTTGCTGCCCTTGTATTGCAGATAGGGGCCGAAGCGTCCGTTGATAACCTGCAGTTCGGGTTCCTCGTCGAAGGTTTTCATCAGCTTTGCAGCCTCCTCCTCACGTTTCTGCTGAAGCAGGGCCACGGCCTCTTCGAGCGTGATTGCCAGCGGGTCGATGCCCTTGGGGATGCTCACGTATTGTTTGTTGTGCTGGACGTATGGCCCAAAGCGTCCCGTTCCGACAGTCACGGTCTCACCCTCCAGTGTGCCCAAGTCGCGAGGCAGCTGGAAGAGGTCGAGAGCCTCCTGCAGGGTGATGGTCTCTATGCTCTGGTTGGGATGCAGGCGGGCAAAGCGTGGTTTCTGCTCTCCATCAGGTCCGCCTATCTGCACTACGGCGCCGAAGCGTCCTATCTTGGCCGCCACATCCAGTCCCGTCTTGGGGTCCTTGCCCAGCATGCGCTCTCCGATGTGATGTTCGTCGCGTTCGTTCATGGTGTTCTCCACCAGGGGATTGAAGTCGCGATAGAAGGTCTGCATCATGTCGGTCCACTCCTCCTTGCCTTCGGCTATGTCGTCGAACGACTTCTCCACGTCGGCTGTGAAGTTGTAGTCCATGATTTGCGGGAAATGCTCCAGCAGGAAATCGTTGACCACGATACCCGTATCGGTGGGCATCAGTTTGCCTCGCTCGCTGCCCATGGTGATCTTCTTCTCCGTCTCCTTCAGTTTGTCGCCCTTCAGGGTGAGTATGGTGTAGTTGCGGCTTTCGCCTGGTTTGTCGCCCTTCACCACGTATTCGCGGTTCTGTATGGTGGTGATCGTGGTGGCATACGTCGAGGGTCGGCCGATGCCCAGTTCCTCCAGTTTCTTCACCAGCGAAGGTTCGTTGTATCGGGCTGGACGCTGGGCAAAGCGCTGGGTGGCAACCACCTCCTTGCGCTGCAGGGCCTCGCCCACGTTCATCTGTGGCAGGCTGCCCTGTGTCTCTTCGGGCTCGTCCTCCTGAGTCTCGCGATAGACGCGGAGGAAACCGTCGAACTTCACCACTTCGCCCTGAGCCACGAACTGATACTGCGAGCCGCTGACGGAGATGGTGGCAGTGGTCTTCTCCAGTTCGGCATCAGCCATCTGGCTGGCGATGGTACGCTTCCAGATGAGTTCATAGAGGCGTCGCTCCTGGCTGTTGCCCTCGAGTGTGGTTCGGTCGATATAGGTGGGGCGGATGGCTTCGTGGGCCTCCTGTGCGCTCTTGCTGTTAGTACGATATCGGCGGGTCTTTACGTATTCCTTTCCTATCTCCTTCGTGATGTATTCCTTCGAGGTGCTGAGGCACAGGTTCGAGAGGTTCACGCTGTCGGTACGCATGTAGGTGATGTGTCCGCTCTCGTACAGTCGCTGGGCCACCATCATGGTCTGTGCGACGCTGAAGTTCAGCTTGTGGCCCGCCTCCTGTTGCAAGGTGCTGGTGGTGAAGGGGGCAGCCGGAGTGCGCAAGGTGGGTTTGGTCTGGATGTCGTCGACGGTGAACGTGGACTCGCGGCACTGTTCCAGGAACTGTTCGGTCTCTTCCTTAGTCTGGAACTTATGGTTCAGTTCAGCCTGCACCTCCACGCCGTCGGGCAACAGGAAGGTTGCCGTCACACGATAATAGTCCGAACCCTGGAAGCTGTTGATTTCGCGCTCACGCTCCACAATGAGCCTTACGGCTACGCTCTGCACACGGCCTGCCGAGAGGGCGGGCTTCACCTTGTGCCAGAGGACGGGCGAGAGCTTGAAACCCACGATGCGGTCCAGCACACGGCGGGCCTGCTGGGCATTCACCAGGTTCTGGTCTATCTGTCTCGGATGCTTGATGGCATCCAGTATGGCGGTCTTCGTGATTTCGTGGAAGACGATGCGCTTCGTCGTCTCGGGCTTCAGTCCCAGCACCTCGTACAGGTGCCACGAGATGGCTTCTCCCTCGCGGTCTTCATCGGATGCCAGCCACACGGTCTTTGCCTTCTTGGCCTGCGCCTTCAGGTCCGACACCAGGCGGGTCTTGTCGGCAGGTATCTCGTACTGAGGTTCGAAAGTATCGGTGTCGATACTGAACGAACGCTTCTTCAGGTCGCGGATATGTCCGTAGCTCGACATCACTTTATAGTCCGAGCCTAAGAATTTTTCTATCGTCTTTGCCTTTGCAGGGCTCTCTACAATAACCAGGTTTTCTTTTGCCATAGTTTGTGTTTTTTGGATATTTCGGCTGCAAAGTTAGGGCAAAAATCTCATTTATACCTTATTTATATAGGAAAATTTGCTAAAAATTTCTCAACACCGCGTCGGATGGACCGCAGGCCGAACTCCTCAGGACGTAAGTCCTGCAGCGGAATCCACATCATTTCGGCGGCATCGTCCATCGCCCGTGCACCATCGGTCGTCCGGACCTCACAACGGTAAAACATGTCCATCGTGTGTACGAGAAGGCCGCTGTAGAGATATTGATTGGGCAGGGAGAAGAGAAAGTCGGTACGGACTACCTCCAGTCCCGTCTCTTCCAGCACTTCGCGGCACACGCCCTCCTCGCTCGTCTCGTACAGGTCGCTGAATCCGCCCGGCAGGTCCAGGGTGCCTTTGGCAGGTTCCTTGCCTCGGCGGACCACCAAAAGAGACTCTCCCCCCGCCCTCCCTTTTAGGATAAACGCCACGGTGGCGGCCGAGGGATTGATGTAATACGTGAAGCCACAGTCCTCGCAATGCTTGCTCTTCTGGTTATGCTCCACAAATCGTGCCGAACCGCACTTGGGGCAGTATCGGAATAGTGCTAATGGGTGTTCCATACGTTTTTTGCCTGTTTCTGGATGCAAACTTACGAAATAATTCCGTCAAGACCTAAGAAATGAAGCAAGAATATTACCTTTACCTCAGAAACTTCCCGGCCTTTCGTCATAGGGCAAGTGGGGAAAGCCAGCAGGGTTCCGCTTGACGCACAATTGTCCGTCAAGAGAAACGACGCGTCGTTGGAGCTCAGACGATACTATGCTTTCGCTTGACGGACAATTGTGCGTCAAGCGAAAGTTGACGAGGATGCAACGGAAACCCCACGGGAGAAACTTGCAAGGCACACGGAAGCAGACCTCCTCACATACGTGCGTCGCGAGCGCATCATACGACGCGATTCCTTAATTTAAGCACAAACTTTTTGGTAAACCCATGTTTTTTTCGTAGTTTTGTAGGCAATAAAAGCCTAAAAGGATGAAAAAACTGGTTGTACTGACAGGCGCAGGCATGAGCGCAGAGAGTGGAATCAGCACCTTCCGCGACAGCGGAGGACTGTGGGACACCTATAATGTGGAGGACGTGGCCACACCAGAGGGATGGGCACGCAACCCGCAACTGGTGACGGAGTTCTACAACACCCGACGCAGGGAACTGCAGAACGTGCGGCCCTGTCGCGGCCACGAACTGCTGGCCCAGCTGGAGAAGGACTACGACGTGGAAATCATCACCCAGAACGTGGACAACCTGCACGAGCGGGCAGGCAGCACGAAGGTCACACACCTGCACGGCGAACTGATGAAGGTTTGCAGCAGCCGAGACCCGAATAATCCCCATTTCATCGAGACTTTGCCTCCCGACCGCTGCGAAGTCAGAATGGGCGACCTGGCCAAGGACGGCAGTCAACTGCGCCCCTTCATCGTATGGTTTGGCGAGGCCGTCCCCAATATCGAACGGGCTGCCGAACTATCGGCACAGGCCGACATCTACCTCATCATCGGCACCAGCCTCAACGTCTATCCGGCAGCAGGCCTCATACACTATGTGCCTGCGGAAGCGCCCATCTACCTCATCGACCCGAAACCCGTGCCCTGGAACTCAACGCATCGCTTCCACCACATCATGAAGGGCGCCAGCGAGGGCATGGAGGAGTTTATACAAACAATTCATAATGCATAATTCATAATTCATAATGCATAATTCACAATTCAAGAATACCATGAGACGTATCGCATTGGCAGCTATTGCTGTCCTTTCAACATTCAACATTCAACTGTCAACTTGTCTGGCCCAGACCGACGTGACCAAAAAGTACATCGACAACCCCGACTTCGAAGCACGATTCGCAGGATGGGAAAACGGTGGCATGAGTTTCAACACCTCCAAAGGCTTTGCAGGACAACACGGAATGGTGTTCATGGAGAAGTGGGTGAGCAAAGGCTCGAAGGTGGGCAACGCAGCCAACATGAAGCAGACGCTGCTGGACCTGCCCGTCGGCACCTACACCCTGGTGGCTACGGCACAGAACATTCAGCAGGACAAGGACGCAACGCAGACGGGAGCCTTCCTGTTTGCCGGTAACGAGCAGACCGAGATTTCGGCGCATGCCGACTACAGCGTCACCTTTACCGTCCTGGAGGGAAAGGCCGAGATTGGCCTCACCACGAAGAGTTGCACGGGCAACTGGGTGTGCATCGACAACTTCCGCCTATACTTCAACGAACTGACCTGGGAAGGCATGACGCAGGAGATGCAGAGACTCATCGACGAGGCCGAAAGCGTGATGGGCGACGGAGTGACAGGCCCCCAGCTGCAGACTGCCATCGACGAGGCCAAACAGATGGTCAACGATAAGACCCTGCGCCCCAGTGAGGAGTACGCTGCCGCAGCCCGTGCCCTGAGCCGCGCCACGCTGGGCTATCGCATCCAGAACGCTACAGGCAGCATACCAACCGTCACCACCGAACCCTTTGTCCCCATGGGAGTGACCATCGCACTGGGCCGACTGACGGTGAAGGGAAACGCCAAGGAGCGTGGCTTCTGCTGGAGCACAGAACCCGAACCTACCATCTTCGACAACCGTTCGACCCGATACTTCTCGAACAACGGCAACATCTACTGCATGGAACACTTGCAGCCCGCTACCATATATTATGTACGTGCCTACGCCATCACCAGCACCTGGCAGGTGGCCTACGGCGACGTGGTGAAGATAGCCACACTGCCAAAGGGCAACGTGACCACCACCTACGACAATGCCGGCGACGAACAGACAAACTACCGCATCGGCTCTGCCGTGAACGAGGTGAAGTGGCTCTACGACAATCTGGCCAACATACGTGGCTTTAACCTGAGTGTGCACTACTCGCCTGGCTCGGGAGCTGGTGGCGGAACGGCCGACTGCTCCTACGGCGGATGGATGCGCGTAAGCCAGAATCAGCCTTACCAGCAGACGGGCACCATACTGCACGAGACGAATCATGGCGTGGGCGTGGGCACCACAGGCGAATGGTACAACAACTCGAACCTGCGTGCCGAGACCAGTCGCGGCCTGTGGCTGGGCCCCAGGGCAAACCAGGTGATTAAGTTCCTGCAAAACGACCCCGCAGCCACCCTCACAGGCGACAACACCCACATGTGGCCCTATGGAATCAACGGTGCACACGAGGACACCTACAACCCCGAAAACACCATCCTCTACTATGGAAACGTATTCACCACCCACGCCCTGCACCACGACGGCCTCATCTGTTCCTCCAGCGTGGGCTTCGCCACTCCGGCATACGTATTTGAGCAGGACGACAACCGGAAGTATTACCTGACAAGCGAGGAAGCCGGGAATGTGAATTTCCTGACCGTAACCGAGACTGGGGCATTGAAGATGTTGCCATACGATGCCGAACAGAGCGACAATTTCGCCTGGCACATCACCTACGACCCCAAGACATCATACTACATCTTCCAGAACGTGGGCACAGGCCGCTATCTGACATGCAGCAACGGATTCAAGAGCGCGACCCGCAACGCACCCGCGGCAGCCGACAAGTTCCACCTGCTGCCTGCCCGACAGGCCACCACGATGGAACAGTACACAGGAACGGGCTACTGGATAACCTTTAACAAGGGCGCCAATACGCTGCAGGCAAACGGCGAGAGCGTCACATCGAAATCGCTCGACTTCTCCAACGCAGCCATCAGCCAGCGCTGGCTGTTCCTCTCCGAAGAGGAAATGCAAGCCTACCGAAGCGGAGCCGTGAAGGCTGTGATGACCAACCTGGAAGCCATGCTCGCAAACGTAGGGAAGATGGTCAGCACACCGCACACAACAAAAGATGCCGATGCCGACCTTGCCGCCACCGACAAGGCACTGACCGACCTCATCTCCACCATCACTACAGCCAAGGACAGCTATACATCGCCCGAAGAGGTGGTGGAAGCCCTCAACGAACTGGAAACGGCCGCCCTGACATTCCTGGCCGAGGTGAAGGTGACCGACATGAGCCAGCCCATCGACCTAACCTGGATGCTCACCAATCCCAACTTCGACGATGGCGGAAACGGATGGAACAACCCAGGCACCGTCAACTACTCGTGCTGCGAATTCTACGAAACTACCTTCGACCTCAACCAGACGACAACCGCAAAGGTTCCCGCCGGAACCTACGAACTCCGAGTGCAGGCCTACCAGCGTCCAGGCTCGTCTGCCGACACCTATACAGCCTACACCAGCGGATCAGATGGTGTGAAAGCTATCATCTACCTGAAGAACAAGAGCCAGAAGGTGAAGAGCATCTGGGCCGACGCACAGGCGAAGTCGCTCGGAGGCACCACCAGCAAGGAGGGCAACCTGTACGTGCCCAACAACATGCTGGCTGCCAGCAAATGGTTCGATGCCGGATGGTACGACAACAACGTGATGCTGAAGACCACCACCAGCGCCACCATGAAGGTTGGCATACGCCTGACCGCCAGCGTCTCCAAGGACTGGACCATCTTCGACAACTTCCGCCTCTACTACTATGGCGACTACGAAATCGACCACATCACAGGACTGCCTGAAATTAAGAATGAAGAATTAAGAATGAAGAATGAGGCTGACGCCATATACGACCTGAATGGACGGAAAGTCTCTGTGCCCTCAGCCTCCTCTGCGTCCTCTGTGCTCCCTAAGGGAATATACATCATGAACGGCAAGAAGGTCATAATCAAATAACCCTTTTAACCCTTTAACCTTTTAACCTTTTAACCTTTTAACCTTTTAACCCTTTAACCTCTCCCATGGCCAACGAAATAAAAATACGCTGCAAGAACACCGGCAAGACGTTTCCCATGCCCCTGGGCTGTTCCGTCAATGAAGTCTATCTGGCTTCGGGCGCAACCATGAACTATGGTCCCGTCTGCGCCAGCATCAACAACAAAGTGCAAGGACTGAACTACCGATTCTACAACAGCAAGGATGTCGAACTGCTGGACCTTACCACTGCCGACGGCATGCGCACCTACGTCCATTCGCTGTTCTTCGTTCTTGCCAAGGCCGTGGAAGACACCTACCCCGACGGGCGCCTCATCATCGGTGCACCCGTGTGTCGAGGCTATTATTGCGAACTGTACATCGACCGCCCTATTGAGGAAGCCGATGTCACACGCATCCGGCAACGCATGCAGGAAATCATCGATGCTGACCTGCCCATCCACCGCATACAATGCCCCATCGAAGAGGGCATCCAGATGTTCCGCCAGCATGGCATGGAAAGCAAGGCCCAGTTGCTGGAGAGCCAGGGCAACCTATATGTCCACTACTATCAGCTGGAGAACAGCATCGACTTCTTCTACAGCAGCCTGCTCACCAGTACGGGACAGATTCATCTCTTCGACCTCGTCCCGCTGGATAGTGGCATGCTCCTTCGTGTACCCTCGCGAAAAAAACCGTCCGAGCTGGAACCACAGGAGAAGCAGGAAAAACAACTTGCGGTCTTCCACGAATACCACCGCTGGCAACACATCATGGGCGTTCGCAATGCTGGCGAGGTGAATGCTGCCATACGCGCCGGAAGGGCTTCGGAAATCATCAACGTTGCCGAGGCACTGCAGGAGCGGAAGATGCACAAGATGACCGACGAAATCGTGGAGCGCGGAGCCAAGCTGGTGCTGGTGGCTGGTCCGAGCAGTAGCGGCAAGACAACCACCAGCAAACGTCTGGCCATACAGATGATGGCTTGCGGCCTGCACCCCCACACACTTTCCACCGACAACTATTTTGTGAACCGCGTGGACAGTCCCAAGGACGAAAACGGAGAATACGACTTTGAACACATCAAGGCCATGGACACCGACTTCTTCCGCAGACAGATGGACCAACTGCTGAACGGAGAGGAGGTGGAACTGCCACGCTACGACTTCGTCAGCGGCGAACGCAAGTTCGATGGCAGGAAACTGAAGATTGGGCCCGGAGACGTCATCATCCTGGAAGGCAACCATGCCCTGAACCCCATCCTGTCGGAGCAGATTCCTGACGACAAGAAGTATCGCATCTATGTCTCCACCCTGACCACCATAGCCCTCGACGACCACAACTTCGTGCCCACCGAGGACATCCGTGTCCTGCGCCGGCTCATTCGCGACTACCGCTATCGAGGCTACACGGCCCTCGACACGCTGCGACGCTATCCCTCGGTGACCCGTGGCGAGGAAAAATGGATCTACCCCTTCCAGGAAACGGCCGATGCTACCTTCAATTCTGCTCTGCTCTACGAACTGAATGTCATACGCGAACAGGTGATGCCCATCCTGGAACAGGTGGACGAACGCGAACCGGAATACAGCGAAGCCTCGCGCCTCCGCAAGTTCCTGCGCTACTTCCTGCCCGTGCCTGCCCGTCAGGTTCCGCCCACATCGCTCATCCGAGAGTTCGCCGGCGGCAGCTCGTTCAAGTATTAATTCTAAATCCAGTCTATCTAGATTACCTAGACTATCTAGTTTATTAGCAACTCTTGGAAAAACAAGAAATAGAGCAACACTTGGAGCACCATGGTGTCAAGCTCACCGCCATGCGTCTGCTCGTATACGAGGAACTGGAGCGTGCTCGCCGTCCCCTGTCGCTGCGCGACCTGGAAGACCGTATGCCTACGGCCGAACGCAGTACCATCTTCCGCACGCTCACCCTCCTGCTGCAGCACCATGCCATCCATGCCATCGAGGACGGAAGCGGTTCGCTGCGCTACGAACCCTGCGAGAGCGATGACCACCACACTCTCGACGACCAGCACATCCATTTCTATTGCGAACAGTGCCATCGCACCTTCTGCTTCAGAGAAAAAAAAATCCCTCAGGCCATACTGCCCGAGGGATTCCAAGTGACATCCGTCAACTATATGGTTAAAGGCCTCTGTCCCAGTTGTGCACAAAGTC
This sequence comes from uncultured Bacteroidales bacterium, assembly GCA_902783655.1. Taxonomy (GTDB): domain Bacteria; phylum Bacteroidota; class Bacteroidia; order Bacteroidales; family Bacteroidaceae; genus Physcousia. The sequence continues at coordinate 1,080 of CACZRZ010000150.1, read as the reverse complement.
AGCGCAACTTCTTGGCATAGCTCCCAACACCAGCACCGAAAAAATGGGGACTCTAATTTCCTCAATTTCCTTCAATCTGTCTAATACATTCGTCCCTTCCACTCCCTTTTAACTACCTTATCACTCCCCTTTCACTCCCTTATACTGACATATAATACGATAGAGTGACACAAACTGTCAGAGACTGACATTGGACTTTTCCAGTGCCGTAACTTTGCATCATCAAAACAGGACATCATGCACATGGCACTTCATACTCCGTGGGGTCCTCGATACCGGCCTCGGCCAGCGCTTCGCGTCGCTCCACGCAGGTACCACACTTTCCACAGTGCTTGTCACCGCCTTTGTAGCAGCTCCACGTCTCACTGTAGTCCAGCCCCAGACGCTTGCCATGGGCAGCAATTTCGCCTTTTGTCAGATGGGTGTAGGGGGCAAAGATGCTGATTCCGTCGTATGTACCAGCCTGTGTGGCCCGGCTCATGGCCTCGACGAACTGGGGGCGGCAGTCGGGATAGATGGCATGGTCGCCCGCGTGATTGGCCAGCATCAGTCGCTTCAGGCCGCGGCTCTCAGCCAGTCCGCAGGCAATGGCCAACATGATGCCATTGCGGAAGGGCACGACCGTCGAGCGCATGTTCTCGTCGTCGTAACTCCCCTCGGGAATGGCTTCTCCCCCGCTCAAGAGCGACGACTGGAAATACTGCTGCATGAAGTCCATGCGTATCACTATGTGTTCGATGCCCAAGCGCTCGCAATGCATGCGCGCCAGGGGTATTTCCTTCGGTCCGTGGTTGGCCCCATAATCAAACGTAACAGCCAATGCTATTTCGTCCCGAAACTCGTACAACATCGTCGTGGAATCCATTCCACCCGAAACAACTATCAATGCATCTTTTTTCATGTTTTTGCCTTTTTTTCAGTCCCCAAAATTGATATATATCAAGAAAGAGGATGTTTTTTATATAAAATCTTAACTTTTCCTTGCCATTTTGTAAAAAACCCGTACCTTTGCATCAGTGTTTTTCATGGTATTAGATTTAAGGTTAATGAAAGATTGGTTGTCGTGAGACAACCTTCTTT
>CACZRZ010000149.1 GCA_902783655.1 uncultured Bacteroidales bacterium | reverse complement strand
TACCGGCCGTTTGCTTCCTTATTATATGAACAACATTTCGTTGGAAAAGACATTTCAGTGGAAGAAAGTACATGCCTCTGTGAAGGGTGTCGTCAACAATCTGCTGGGTTCGGAATACGTCACCGTTCTGTCCCGTCCGATGCCAGGGCGCAACTTTGAGATCTTTCTGGAGATAAAACCGCAATGGAAATAACATGATGTACAAAAGAAATCTGCCACACAAGGGAATGAACCAGAGGTTGTTACTCTTATTCCTCGTTCTTCATTCTTCACTCTTCACTCTTGTATCCTGTGGGTCACATCAAACCAACAATGAGGGCGAGCAGGGCGATACCATACCCATGAGGTATGCCCGCAACCTGACGATGGTGCGCTATTCCGACCGTACAGAGGTGTTTATTCGCAATCCGTGGGACACCACAGCCATATTGCATCGCTACATTCTGGTCAGTGAAGAGCGAAAACTCGCTTCATCACTCCCCGGTACCCTTGTCCGCACCCCTCTGCGCCGAGCCGGCATCTTCACCGCCGTCCATTGCGGACTGGTGAAAGAACTGGGTTGCGAATCGGCCATTCGTGGCATCTGCGAGATAGAATACATCCACATACCCTCCATTCGTAAGGCCGTCAAAGAAGGACGTGTGGCCAACTTCGGCAATGCGATGGAACCCAGCATCGAAGGCATCATGGACGTGCAGCCCGATGCCCTGCTCATCTCTCCCTTCGAGAACTCGGGCGGTTATGGTCGTGTCGAACGTCTTGGCATTCCCATCATCGAGTGTGCCGACTACATGGAGTTCAGCCCGTTGGCGCGTGCCGAATGGATGAAGTTCTATGGCCTGCTCTTTGGTCAGTACGAACGTGCTGACAGCCTTTTCCGTGCCGTCGAGTCGCGATATATGGCGCTGCGCGATGAGGCCAACAAGGTTCAGCGTCGTCCCACACTCATTGCCGAGAAACCATACAGTGGCGTGTGGTACGTGCCTGGCGGCGAGAGCGCGATGGGCATTCTGTATCGTGATGCCGGTGCCGATTACCTCTTCAGCGACCGGAAGAAGAGCGGTTCGCTGGCCCTCTCGGTGGAGGCGGTTTATGAAGTGGCTCAGAAGGCCGACATCTGGATTATCAAGTACAACCAGCCTACTCCGCTCACGTTGAAACAAATACGTTCCGACTTCCCCTCCTTTGCCCACTTCCGTTCGTTCCAGTCGGGCCGTGTCTATGGTTGCAACCTGGATACTTCCCGTTTCTATGAAGAGACACCCTACCATCCCGACCGTCTTTTGGCTGATTTGGTACGAATTATTCATCCGAATCTTGGAATTCAGAATAAAAAGCAGTACTTTTATGCCCTCGAATGAAAAATTCGGTCGCGATAATAGGTTTGCTTGTGGCTATGGTGCTGCTTTTTGTCGCTTCGCTTTATAGCGGCAGCGTCAGCATCCCCTTGTCGGCCATCACCGACATACTGTTGGGCCGTGGCTGCCCCGACCATCCTTCGTGGCAGTACATCGTCATCGAGAATCGCATCCCCCAGGCTGTTACGGCGCTCATGTGCGGTGCTGCCCTTTCGGTGAGTGGTCTGCTCCTGCAGACGGCTTTCCGTAACCCGTTGGCCGGTCCCTCGGTGCTTGGCATCGACAGTGGTGCCCACTTGGGTGTGGCGCTGGTCGTGCTGATGGTTGGGGGAAGTCTGACCACGGGAAGCCTGACCTTGGGTGGTTTCACCCTTATTATCGTTGCTGCGCTCATGGGAGCCTTGCTGGTGATGGCATTGTTGCTGGTGCTGAGCCGTCTGTTGCAGAACAACGTGATGTTGCTCATAGCCGGTATGATGGTGGGGTACATTGCTTCCAGCATGATATCGTTGCTCAATTTCCGTGCTACGGCTGAAGGAGTGCATGCGATGACGCTTTGGGGCATGGGCTCGTTTGCCAGTGTCTCGCTCGACCGCCTCCCCTACGTTGTCGTGCTCATCGGCCTGGGTCTGGTGCTGGCCCTGTTGCTCACGAAACCCCTCAATGCCCTGCTCCTGGGCGACGACTATGCCCGCAACCTGGGCATCAGCATCACCCGCACCCGCACCCTCCTGCTCTTTACCACCGGACTCCTGACGGCTGCCAGTACGGCCTTCTGCGGTCCTATTGCTTTCATAGGTCTGGCAGTGCCTCACATCGCCCGTATGATACTGGGCAGTTCCAACCATCGTGTGCTGCTCCCTGCCACCCTGCTGACGGGCTCTTCGCTGGCCCTTGCCTGCAACCTCATCAGTACATTGCCGGGCGAGGCGGGAGTCATTCCCATCAATGTTATCACCCCCATCATCGGGGCCCCAGTGGTGCTGTGGGTCATTCTGCGTCTGGAGCATTGATACATATTACTATATTATATGCGCGCAGGCGTATGTGCGCAGGCGTTGGGAGGGGGAGGTCCCATCGATGCGTCGATCAGGCTCCAACGACACGTCGATCGAGCTCCAACGACACGTCGTTTGACCTCCAACGACGCGTCGATTGAATCCCTATGTCGTCGGGGCTATGTCAGACCCGCGTATGCTATACCCGTTTTTAACTTTATTTAACACGTATATAGGGGCGCGTCTCTCTTTTTTTACTACCTTTGCCAAAATAATATTAACTAATTAATAAATTCTACGACTATGAAGAAGTTATTTTTGATTCTTGTGAGCATGTTTGCATTAGTTGGCACGGTAGGTGCTAAGCCCGCACTCAGTGAGAAAGACATAGCAAAGATGGCCAAGAAAGAGGCTAAGCGACTGAAGAAGGAGGGCTGGACCGTTGCTCCTGGTGCGCTGCCCATGGATGTGCAGTTGGTTCGTCGCTATACGAAGGAATATGACCTTGACGACAACGAACAGAACCTTTACTACTTGGGCACCTCGAACCCCACTGCTCAGTTCTTTGATGCCGCTTCCCTGCAGGCTGCAGCCCTGTGCAAACTGGATATTGCCGGACAGCTGGGCGGAAAGATGAAGGCCATCATCGAGGCCGAGGTCGGCAATAAGCAGACATCCGGTGTCATGAGCACCGACGAGGCCGTATCTGTGGCCCAGGTGACGGCTGCCATATCGGAACTTGTGCAGGCCAACCTGAGAGACATCATCCCCTTGTTCGAGGTAATGAAGAAATTGCCCAACGGCAATGTCCAGATCATGCGCACCGTGGCCTATGCCCGTTCCATGGCCGAGACCGCAGCCCGTGAGGCAGTTGCCAACGAACTGGAGAAGAAAATGAAGGGCCTGAGCAAGAAACTTGACTGCCTGAAGTAAAAGCCTTTTTATCGCAACGTTATGAAAGTGAATAGAACGCTAATACTGCTATTCGCCTTGATGCTTGTTGGCACACGTGCCAGTGGGCAGGACTTGTTCGACCGTTTCAAGCAGAAAGCAGACGAGCGCTACGATAACTTCCGCGACCAGTGCAATGCCCGCTATGCCAAGTTTCTGGCCGAGGGCTGGAAGAAATTCCGGGGCGAGAAGCCTGTGCCTGTTCCTGACGAGCACGACAAACTGCCCAAGGACGTGTTGGAGAAGATGAAGGACCCAACCATGATGGTAGCGGAGGTGAAGACCGACGAAACCACCGACGGGGTACGCTTCCGCGGCGCCATGATGAAGGTGCGCGAGTTCTTCGGCGGAAAGCCTGCCAAGCCCATGGTGGAGATGCGTAGCGACTACGAGCAGCGCAAGGCCGCAAGAATGGAGGCGCAGCGCAAGGAACGCGAGGAACAGGCCAAACGCGAGGAGCTGGCCAAACAGGCGGCTCAGAATAATGTGGCTAAAGTCCAAAAGGAGGTTCCGACGACACCTGTTACCGTCCCGACACCTGTTACTGTCCCGACACCTGTTACTGTCCCGACACCTGTTACCGTTCCCGCTGAGGAGAAACACCAGCGGAAACATGAATTTTCCTACTACGGCACCCTGATGGCTGTGGATATGGGCGACCTGCCCGAGAAACTGCACATTCGCGATGTGCAGCCGCAGACCGTGTCCAATGCCTGGACGCTATGTTCCAAGAAACAATATGTAGGACTGATACAGGATTGTCTGGAACTGCGCGACCAGTACAGCCTGTGCGACTGGGCTTACCTGCAGATGCTGAAGGCGATGGCCGATGCGCATCTGGGAGCGGATTCAAACGAGAGTACCTTCCTGACAGCATACATCTATTGTCAGTCGGGCTACCGCATCCGCCTGGCGCAGAGCGACGGCAAACTGCTGATGCTCTATGGCAGCGAACATACGGTGTACAACCAGCCCTTCATCAAGATGGATGGCATGAACCTGTATCCCTTGGGTGCCAAGGTGAGCCGACTGTCCACGATTCAGGCCTGCGACAAGGCCATCAACGACAGCGAACAGCCCATGTCGCTGCTTATGGCCGAGGAACCTGCACTGGAAGCAACGGCTTCGAAGGCACGTCGCATAGAGTCGGACAAATATCCGGAGGTAAGCATGGAGGTGAGCGTGAACGAGAACCTCATAAAGTTCTTCAACGACTACCCCGTGTCGGGAGCTTCGTCAGACCCCTTGAGCAAGTGGGCCATGTATGCCAATACACCGCTGGCCGAGGAGGTGAAGGCCCAGATTTATCCTGGATTGCAGAATGCCCTCTCTGGCCTGTCGGAACAGGACCAGGTGCGCCGGTTGCTGAGCCTTCTTCAGCCGCGCGAATGGGATAAGCCCCAAACCAGCCTGCGATATGAGTACGACGACAAAGTCTGGGGACACGACCGTGTGTTCTTTGCCGAGGAGACGTTGTTCTATCCTACCAGCGACTGTGAGGACCATGCCATCCTCTTCTCACGTCTCGTGCGCGACCTGCTGGGACTGAAGGCGATGCTCGTGTACTATCCTGGCCATCTGGCCGCTGCTGTGCAGTTCAGCAAACCTTTGACAGGCAAATACCAAGACCGCCTGGTGCTGGAGAATGGCGATGAATATTATATTTGCGACCCCACCAACTATATTCCTGAACCTGGGGTCACAATGGAGGGCATGAACAACGCACAGGCCAAAGTGGTTCTGCTTGACTGATCAATAATGGACGCAGAGTATGAAGAAATTTCTTGATATATGGCAAAAATGGAGAGTGGTGATTGTGACGCTGCTCGCCTTCCTCGTGCTGTGGATCATGAAATCTTTCTTTACCATCAAGATTCCCACCTTCAGTCCTATTACAAAGGCCATCGAGGACTTCTCCATGACGGATCTGTTCTATGAGATGTCCGATATGAAGCGACAGGATAACTCGTTTATCACCATTGTCGACATGACGGAACTGATAAATCGGGGAGACATTGCTCGGGCCTTGGAACAGGTGGAGGCGTGCGAACCTGCTGTCATTGGTGTGGATATGGTATTCCAGGGACTGAAAGACGATTCGCTCGGAAACAATGCCTTACGCAGCGTGGCAGCTAAATACAGCAATATCGTGTGGTCGTTGCGGCTCTACGACTTCGACAACAAACTGGGCTACACCTTTCCCGACCGTTCGTTCTTTGTCGAAGAGACAGGAGCAACGGAGGCCGTCACCAACATGCAGGGAACGAAGGTGGGACGCGTGAAGCGCAAACTGGTTCGTGGCTGGGAACTGAACGGGGAACTGAAGCCGGCATTTGTGTGCACCGTAGCCAATATGTATGCCGGGGAGGAGATAGCTCCGACGGAGGATACAGACATCGACATCAACTTTATGCCTACCGACTTCACCGTTGTCTCCTGGGACGAGATAGAGCAGAACGCCGACTTGCTGACCGACCGAATCGTATTGTTCGGTGCTATGCACGAGGAGGGCGATATGCACATTACGCCCTTGGGCAAGATAGCCGGACTGGAACTGCTGGCCTATGGGGTGCAGACCCTCATCAAGGGCAATGAGGTGAAGGATATTGCAGGATATAAGCTGTTCCTGTATTCTTTCATTATCGTCATGTTTATTTTCATCGAACGCTCGTGGCGTAAAGACTGGATCGGACGCAGACGCAGTCCGCTTGCCCGGTTGTTGCTGAATTTCCCCATCGTGGGTTCGCTCATTTCCTTCATCTGGGTGGGCCTGATAATGTTTGGAGCCTATCTGCTCTTTGTCAAATACGATATCAGTTTCAATCTCGGTTATGCCTTTGGTGCCATAGCCTTTCTGGTTACGGCGGAAAGTTCGTACAATATCATCCGTGATTACCTTAAAGATAAGATAAATGAAAAAGATAATTCTTAGTTTGCTCCTTTGCATCGTGGCACAAACCGCCTTGCCGCGAAAACTGACCGTGATTTCCGTTTCGGGCCGTCCCGTAGTGATTGAAAACTCGGAGCGAAAGCCCATCAAAGCGGGTGCAGAGTTGTCGGACGATGCCGTCATCAGCATTCCTTATAATGCCTCCCTCGACCTTGTCGACCGTCAGGCCGGTAAACAGTACCATATCAAGACGCCGGGCCGTAACACCCTCTCGGTGTTCTTGGCAAACGGAAAGAATGGCGTGAGTTCTGTCACGAAACGTTACCTCGACTACGTTACCGAACAGATGAACGGAGGGGCTAAGCGTGCCCAACGTGCTCATAGCGATGCCGCTACCATCACCCGTGAAGTGGCTAAATATGATCCGGAAAAGGAGGCTGACGACAGCGACGAGGATGATGACGATGAATGGGACGTGGAGAAATGGAAAAAGGACTTCAACAAGACCGCTGAAGAAAACCGTCAGGAGTACGAAGAGTTCCGCCAACAGATAATCAAGGAGTACGAAGAGTTCCGTGCCGAGATCAACCAGGAGTATGCCGAATTCCTGGCCGACCCGTGGGCTGAATATAAGCGCGAGGAAGCCGAACCCGTCCCTCCCAAGGAGCCCGATGTGAAGCCGCTTGTCATTCCAAAGAACGGCAAGGACCGTCTGCCTCCCATCAAGAGTGTGCCCATCAAGGTTAAGGACGATAATATCAAGATATTTGAACTGCCCACTCCGCAGCCTTTGCCCGTTCTGCCCATTGTACAGGACGACCGTGCAACGGTTGTTGATACGGTAGTGCTCCCTAAACCTGACCCCGTACCCGAACCCAATCTCGTGCCGGACACTCTGGGGTTGTCGCATCCTGTGGTTCAGGAACATCCTATCGATGTGCCCAATCCCACCATCGATGTGCCAAAGCCTGAAATAGAACTGTTGCCAATAGCTCCCTTGCCAGCACCTGTGGGCAACGAAGTCCTGTTCTTCGGAACCAAGGTGTATGTCCGTTATGCACCAGAGGAGCCGTTCCGCCTGGCTTCGCTCAACGAGAAAGACATTGCCGAGGCTTGGCTCACCCTTTCGGATGACGACTACAACAATACGATTGCCGACTGTCTGACCATCCGTCACCAGTTGCACCTGAGCGACTGGGCATACCTGGAACTGCTGCAGTGCGTGGCCAACACCCTTCTGGGCAAAGACACCAACGAGGCCACCATGCTCATGGCCTACATCTATTGCCAGTCGGGCTACAAGATGCGTCTGGGCAAGACGCAGTCGCGCCTGTTCATGCTCTTTGCCAGCCGTCACAACATCTACAACCGCGACTATTACATCCTGAACGGTGAGAACTACTATCCGCTGAATTGCAACGAGGAGACGCTGTCCATCTGCGCGCTGCCCTATCCTGAGGAGCAAGCTCTCTCCTTGGTGCTGACCGAGGAACCTGTGTTGGCTGACGAAGCCACACCTGTACGCTCGCTGGTGAATAGCATCTCGCCTAAGATGGAGGCCAATGTCAGTGTCAACAAGAATCTTATCGACTTCTACGAGACCTATCCCTCCTCCGAAATTGGCGGTGACTTGATGACCCGCTGGGCCATGTATGCCAATACGCCGATGGCCAAGAACGTGGTCGAGGAGCTCTATCCGAAGCTGAAGGAACAGTTGGGAGGACTCAGTCAGCGCGATGCCGTCAGCAAGTTGCTGGCCTTCGTTCAGCACTCGCTCGAGTATAAATACGATGACGAGGTCTGGGGACACGACCGTGCCTTCTTTGCCGAGGAGACGCTCTACTATCCCTACGCCGACTGCGAGGACCGCAGCATCCTGTTCTCGCGTCTCGTGCGCGACCTTCTGGAGATGCCCGTTGCACTGGTGTTCTATCCTGGCCATCTGGCTACGGCTGTAGCCTTCTCCGAGCAGGTGAATGGCGACTACATCCCCATCAAGGACGAAAACTTTGTCGTTTGCGACCCCACCTACATCGGTGCTCCCATCGGCCGTTCAATGCCTGGGCTGGACAGCAGTCGCATACGTGTGATAGTACTAAAATAAAAATTAGGTTATAATGAGAAGATTCACACTTTCTCTTCTGATGCTCTGTTTCGTTGGTGCGTGCTTTGCACAGGGCACCCTTCGAGACAAGGCCTTGCGGAAGGAGTGCAAGAAGACCCTTAAACTCATGAAGAAGGGTGGTTGGGATGTCTATGCCTCCCCGAAGACCATCGATGAGGCCGTCACCCAATATTACATGGAGCTCGAGGCAGACAAAATGCAGTCGATGATTGTCATCGGTCATGGTTGTCGCAAGAGTGCACAGTTGGCCCAGAAGGAAGCCAACGCAATGGCCCTGAGCGAGAGCGCAGGCATGATAGAAAGCGAAGTGGCCAGTGCCACCTCCCTCGTGATGGAGAACCTGAACAGTGGCAAGGATGTGCAAAGCGGCATCCGCAGCAACACCAATGTGGACGTGCGTGTGCGCCAGACATTGAAGGGCATGCGCCCCAGTCTGCAGGTCTATCGCAAGGTGACAGGCAAGGACAAACAGGAACAGACCGAGGTGCAGGTGTTCTATTTAGTAAAAAATCAGTGAACCTATGAATACGAAATTCAGACTCCTCCTGCTCGCATGGATTCTGCTGCCCATGTCGCTCATGGCCCAGACTGAGGCCCGCGTTGAGGGCGAGTACACCGTGACCGTGAGCGAGGACGACAACATCACCATGTTCCAGGCCAAGCAACGCGCCATAGAGCTGGCCAAGAACGAGGCAATCAGATACCAGTTCGGTACGCTCATCGACGACCTCACCACTACGGAGCAGTCAGAGGAAGACGGACAGAGCACAAGTTCTGTCATGGGCAGCACAACGGCCCGTGCCAGAGGCATTTGGCTGGCCGACCGCAAACCTGCGGAAGTGACCGTTGAGGCCCGCGACGGGAAGATATTCTTTACGGCACACGTATGGGGCACGGCGCGCGAGATTGTGCAGTCGAGCATCCGTGTCAACTGGGTCACTCAGCGTCGTGGTGCCAAAGGAATGGAGGCCACTACGCGGTTCCAGCAGAAGGAGCGTTTCTTCATCGACTTCCAGACGCCTGTGGACGGCTACTTGGCCATCTATATGGTGGAGGCCTTCAAGGAGGTCTATTGCCTGCTGCCCTACGACAGTCGTGGCAATCTCGGCCGCTTCCCTGTCAAGGCAAGCCATCCTTACACACTTTTTGACAAGAGCATCGACCCCAATGCCAAGTACTACACGCTGAGCACGCAGCGCAACGAAGAGAGTTTCCAGTTGGTGGTCATCTTCTCGCCCAACCCCTTCACCAAGTGTGTGGACAAACGTAACGACCCCAAGCATCCCAATTCGTTGGCATACACCGACTTCCAAAAATGGCTCCTCGACATCCAACGCACCGACCAAGACATGGTGGTTGATCGTCGCAGTGTAAAGGTCATCAATCCGGATGCAGAGAATTGAGCATTATGCATTATGCATTATGAATTGTGAATTATGAATTATGCATTATGAATTAATATTAGGATTATGAGAAAGAAATTAGCAACAATTGTCCTCTCGATGTTTGCCGTTGCTGCAATGGCTCAGGACACGGACAGTCGCAAGGCGAACATCGACTGGAAAGAGGACTCAGTGGAAATCACCACCATCAAGGACATTGTCCGTACGCAGCAGGCGGTGACCAGTCGTACGGCTACGGCAGCACACTTTGATAAAGTTTGGAAAAATCACGGTTTCTTCAACGTTGCCTATCACACGAAGGCTACGCTTGACCCGGTAGCAACATACAACCTCCTCAAGAAGAATAATGAGGAGGCAAAGTATATCGAAACCGGTGTCGCCTACAATGGTGGAAAAGCCCCTAAGTTTACGAACAACTGGGGTGCATCCATTATGGCCGGTAAGAACATCAAACTTCACAAACCCATCGCCAACACCCTCCAGTTCAACATCGACTTCACCGGTATCGACCTCAGTGTCAGTCACTACAGCACTGAGCCCGGTGTGAATGACGATAAAAAGGGCGTCTATGACAGCAAGGCAACATTCGACTTCAAGAACGAAAAGGGTGTGAGCAAGGGCGATCGCCGCTATTCCCATTGGAACCTGGAAAAGTACGACATCAGCTACGGAATGTCCATTGGCCCATCGTTTACATTGGCTCCGTTCACGTACGTTAAGGATGCCAGAGGCTTACATTTTGTCAAGTTCAATGTTTATTACCATGTAGGATACAATGTGGCCATGATGTTGATGCTTGGCGATTCAGACAGCGACGTCAGCTCTGATGGGACTGAAGAATCCGACAGACTCAACGAAAACCAGTTGTTGCTGGGACATAACCTCTACCAGACCTTCGGCTTTAACATGACTTGGAGGCGCATCGGTTTCGGATACGAACACCGCTGGGGCAACCTGAAGTACAAAAACCTGATAGCCAAGAGCGAATATGGTGAGTACTCCTATAAGTTCAATACCACCATCAATCGCATCTATTTCACCTACCGCTTCGGCAAGTAAACCAGTCCCCTCAATAATCCATAACCCTTCAATAACCCATAACCCATAAACATTAAACATGAAACGACATATTATCCTGGCCTTGATGGCCATCCTCACGCTGCCCGCATTGGCGCAGAAGGCTGAGGGCACATGCGGTGAAGACGTTAAATGGAAGTTCGACGGCTACACCCTCACCATACAGAATGTGAATAAGAAAGGTTATTCCGCAGTCATCGAAAACTACGACCTGTCGCGTCGGCAGGCTCCTTGGCGCAAGAAACGCCTCTCCGTGAAGCGTGTAGAAATCGGTGCCGGCATCACGGCCATCGGTTCCTGTGCTTTTGCCAACTGTGCCGATCTGCAGGAGGTCATCTTCCACGGCACCAATCTTCAGGAGATAGGGTGGGGAGCCTTCATGAACTGCACACGCCTTCGCATGTTATCCCTGCCCACGCAGTTGCAGAAGATTGAGACCATCGCCTTTGCCAACTGCACGGCTCTGACCACTGTCAAGATTCCCGACCACTGCCGCGTAGGTGTGCAGGCCTTCGTTTCGTGCACAGGCATCAAGTCGCTCGAAGTGGCTCCCACGGCCCTGCTCGGCCATCATGCATTCGCCAGCGAGGTGGAGATTGACGACGAAGTGCGCCACTCGCTCTATGCCGGCGACATCCTGCGCCTGCCCTCCTACATCAACAAGGAGAACTGTTCGGAGTACGGCATTGCACCGTCGGCCATCAAGGATGGTGTCAAGTCCTTTACCGTTGACTACGACTACATGACGTCCTCTGTCGATTCTATTATCCCCGTCAATACCTTCAGTCGCACCAATACCTACGCCCTCGTCATCGGCAACCAGAACTACCGCTTCGTGTCCGACGTTCCCTATGCCATCCACGATGCACGCGTCTTTGGCGACTATTGCAAGAAGACCCTGGGCATACCCTCTGCCAACATCCACATCAGCGAGGATGCCACCAAGCAGATGATTCTGGAAGAGGAACTCGGCGACTGGCTCGAGAAGATTCCCAACCGCGAGGAGAAAAACCTCATCGTTTACTATGCCGGTCATGGTGTGCCCGATGTCAAGGACAACTACAAGGCCTACCTCCTGCCCACCGATGTGCGCGGCACTGCTCCCCAGCGCGGCATCTCGCTCGACGACTTCTATAGCCGTCTGGGCAACATGGCCTTCAACCAGACCAGCGTCTTCCTGGATGCCTGCTTCAGTGGTGTGAACCGCGACAGCGAGGGCGTCACCGAAGGACTGCGTGGTGTGGAGGTCGATGCCGAAGAGGCTACGCTGAGCGATGGTGCTATGGTGGTATTCTCTGCCGCACAGGGCAACGAGACCGCTCAGGGCTACCCCGAGGAGGGCCACGGCCTGTTCACCTACTATCTGCTGAAGGCCATCGGTGAATCGTATGGCGACATCAGTTTCGGTGACCTTTCCGACCGCCTCACCAAGCAGGTATCGGACAAAGCCCGCGACCTAAAGCTTCGCAAGAACCAGACCCCCGTCACCAACACCACCGAGCGTGTGGCAGACCGCTGGCGCATGTTCCAGTTCTGACGTAAAGGTATAATACACAAAAAAAGGCACGCAAAAGGGGCTCTCCCCTTTTGCGTGCCTTTTTTGTATTCCATAATAGGAATGAGGGATATACGCGTATGCTACGCATGCAAGTGATAGCAGACTTTGCTTGACGCACAATTGTCCGTCAAGCATAACCATAGTATCGTCTGAGCTCCAACGACGTGTCGTTTGCCTTGACGGACAATTGTGCGTCAAGAAGATGCTCGTAAGACCTGCTACCCAAGCCTTGGACAATCTACGTGCATCTTCGTATGGTTTTGTCGCAACCGTTGTGGCATATTTGAATGTGTTGAACCTCTTTCAATTCCGGATCCGTTGGAATTTTCGAACCATTTATTTGGCATTTCATTCGATTTGCACTATCTTTGCCGTCAAATAACTCATAAACTATACGAACCATGAAGAGAATCGTTTCCTTACTGAGTGTGGCCCTGATGACTGTCGCGTCGTGTGCACAGGTGTCTTACGATGTCATACCTCTCCCGAAGAGTGTGCAGCTGAGTCCTGCGGGCGAGGCTTATTCCCTGTCGCAAGGGTCTGTGGTGACCTACGACGGAAACAATGCGGTGCTGGCATCGAATGCCCGGCTGCTGGTGGATTTCCTGAAGGCAGGCTCCGGACTGGAACTGAAGGCGCAGCCCGATGTGAAGGGCGCTGCCATCACTCTGGGAATTAAAAATGAAATAGTAAAAAGTAAAAAGGCTAAAAACAAGAATGAAAAGCCGAAGAGCGAGAACAAGGAGGCTTACACACTGACGGTGGACCGGAACGGCATCCAGATTCTGGGTGCATCGGAGGAAGCTGTGTTCCGCGGCATCATGACCCTGCACAAGGCCATTGGCACTGAGGGCGGCGAGAGCGTAGCCCTGCCGTATGTTACCATCCAGGACGAACCGCGCTTTGTCTATCGCGGGGTCATGCTCGACTGTGCCCGTCACTTCTTCCCCGTCGATTTCATCAAACAGTACCTCGACATTGCTGCCCTGCATGGCTGCAACCAGTTCCACTGGCACCTGACCGAGGACCAGGGCTGGCGCTTCGAGGTGAAGTCGATGCCCGAGCTGGCCAAGAAGGGCAGTGTCCGCAAACAGACGGTCATCGGTCGCAACAGCGGTGTCTATGACGGTACGCCTTATGGTGGTTACTACACACAGCAGGACTGCCGCGAGATAGTGGAATATGCTGCCAAGCGTTTCATCAACGTCATTCCCGAGATAGACCTGCCCGGACACATGCTGGGAGCCCTGCACGTGTTCCCCGAACTGGGCTGCACGGGTGGTCCGTATGAGGTGTGGCCTCACTGGGGTGTGTCGCGCGAAGTGCTCTGCGCCGGCAATCCCAAGACGCTGGAGTTCCTGAAGAAGGTGCTTGGCGAGGTGGCAGATGTCTTTCCTTCGAAGTTCATCCACATCGGTGGCGACGAGAGTCCCCGCGACCGTTGGAAACAGTGCCCCAAGTGTCAGGCAAAGATGAAGGAACTGGGCCTGACGCACGAGGCCGAGCTGCAGACCTATATTAACAAGGAACTGGAGGCATACATGCAGCAGAGGGGACGCGACCTGATTGGTTGGGACGAGACCCTGGAAGGCGGACTGAGCGAGAACGCCATCGTGATGTCGTGGCGTGGAACGAAGGGTGGCATACAGGCTGCACGGCAGCACCATCGTGTCATCATGACGCCGACAGATTTCTGCTACATCGATTATTACCAACTGAAGGACCAGTGGGGACAACCCATGTCCATCGGTGGCTATTTGCCCGTGTCAAAGGTGTATAGCTTTGAGCCCACAAACGAACTGAACGAGGAGGAAGCCAAATACATACTGGGACCGCAGGTGAACCTCTGGTGCGAGTATGTGGGCTATCCCCAGCATGCCATGTACATGCTGCTGCCTCGCCTGGATGCCATCAGCGAGGTGCAGTGGATGCCCGGAGACAAGAAGGATTTCGAAGCCTTCAAGGCCCGCTTGCCTCGTATGCTGAAGCTTTACGATAAGTTGGGATATACCTATTGCCGGAAGATTGAATAAAACACTTTTGAATTTTGAATTTTGAATTAAAGGAACTTGTCATCGGCTATTCAGGTCACAAGGTGGCTGGGCCGATGACCGTCAGTTTGCGCGAGGGCGAACTCTGCTGTCTGCTCGGAGCAAACGGAGCGGGCAAGAGTACGCTGCTCAGGACGTTGGCTGCCTTCCAGCCAGCGTTGGGGGGTGAGATAAGGCTCGGTGGACGGTGCCTGCAGGATATTCCCCCTCGCGAACTCAGTACGCTGATAGGCATAGTGCTGACCGAGCGCATCCGTACGGCAGGCACCACTGTCCGCGATATGGTGGCCATGGGACGCAGTCCGTACACCAACTTCTGGGGACGGCTGACAGCAGAGGACCATCGTCATGTGGACGATGCCATCCGGCAGGTGGGCATAGAATCATTGGTAAACCGTCAGATGGCAACGCTGAGCGATGGAGAACGGCAGAAGGTGATGATTGCCAAGGCCCTGGCACAGGGCACACCCATCATTCTGCTGGACGAACCTACGGCTTTCCTCGACTTCCCCAGCAAGGTGGAGACGATGCTCCTGCTCAGCCGGTTGGCCCACGACATGGGCAAGTGCATATTCCTCTCTACTCACGACCTCGACATGGCTCTGCAGACTGCCGACCGCCTGTGGCTGATGAAGAAGAGCACAGAGGGCACAGAGATGAAAGATGTGTTTGCCGTGGGTACACCGCGTGAATTGGCGAATGTGCTGCCCCAGTACTTCCCCAGTCAGCACCTTCAGTTCGACAGCCAGGCCCTGCGCTTCAATATTCTTTAGTTGGGCTCTGCGCTCTCTGCTCTAAAAGTTCAGCCCTCCGTCTTCCAGGTCAGCGTCAGCGAATAGTCGTCACCGTCGTAAACACAGCCGTCGCTGTATTCGCGGCCCTCGATTTCCTTGGACAGGTGCAGAGGTTTGTCAGGACGCACCTCGTATTTCTCGTCGTAGTATTCGATGGTGATGCAGTCCCGCTTGATGCTGGTGATTTCGTAGCTCCAGAAGCCGTCGAGGTTCAGTCGGCCACGCTTGGCCACGATGTCCTCTTCCTTGTATTCCCAGTCCCCATCGCTATAGACCGTCCATGACTTGTGTCCGCTCTTGACGTGCAGCGTGATTTCCCCTTCGTACTCTTCCTCGTCGCTGACGTAGATGCCGTCCATGAAGATTCCCTCGTAGCGGCGCTCCCCGTGACGGCGGTCGCCCACGAGCACGCCCTGTCCGTCGGGACGGTTGTTCTTCACCTCACCGTCATAGGTCCACTCTTTGTATCCATATTCGATGTGCCCGTCCTTCCACACATTGGCCTCCAGCTCGCCCCCGATGCCTGTAGGGTCGGGCAGTGTCATCTTTGTGGCAGCACGGGAGTCGCGTCTCCACTCCTGAGCTTCTGTCAACTGACCTTCCGTCCAGTGCTCTTTGCGGCTCATGCCTGTCTTGGCACAATAAACTTCAACGTAGCCATCATACGGTTTGAAGTCGCGCACATCGTCGCCATAGTGATCCAGGATGTCGCCATTGGGCAGCTCAACGGAAGCGTGGGTCGCCGGCTCATAGACATGGTTGTTGTATTGGTTCTCCGTATAGCGTCCGCCCTGCTGCTCAATGCGATAGACCTTGTCACCATCGCGGAGTGTCAGCCGCAGCGTGGTGCAGTCCACACGGTTGGTCTCGTCCAGTTCATAGTCCACCACTTCGTACTGGAACAGTTCATCGGGCCCCGAATAGCGCACGATGCGGTCGCCGGCATACCACTCCCTGACCCAAGGTTTCTGCCAGGTTACTTCTGGCAAGAACAGTTCGAAGCCGTAGCGCTGACCACCATGCAGAAACATGGCGATGGAGTCGGGATCGTTGAACGAAGGATAATCAGGGTGCAGCTTCGGGCGCTGGATGCGGAATACGCCGTGCAGACCCCACCACTGCGGCTCACGGTCCTTGGATGTGTGGATCCATGCCCGCTCGATATAGCTGCCGTCGGCAAACTCGTAGCGCCCGTCGGCTGCATAGGCAGGGCCGCTGATGCTGGCGTAGCTTAGGTGGAAAGTGCCCTTGAAGTGGTCGCCGTTTGGGTACCACACCTCACCGTTGCCCAGGGGACCTTCCAGCTTCTGCAAGATGGTGTCGGCAAACTGCCAGCCGCCTTTATAGATCAGTTCCTTGCCGATGAGCTTCACGCAGTAACAGCTGCGACTATAGACACCCATCCCAACTTCGTGTTCGGAGCTGTTAATTTCCACCTCCTCGCCCGCCTTGATGGTGAAGGTCTTGCCATCAAGCTCCAGCGTGAGCTGCTGTCCATCGTAAGCCTTCACCACGGGTTTGCCGCACTTGAACTTCGGCAGGGGCTGTCCCACCTTGATTTCTTCCTCGTCCACCTCGTAGTGCTCGCGGGGTATATTGGTCACCGTGGCGCCACGGTCAACATGACTGTTATAGACGTTGATGAAGCATACTGTTGCCATAACTATTAATAGATTAAGGTTTCAATCTTCAATGTTCAATCTTCAATTAGTCAAACATCACTCCTGGGTTGAGTGCCGAGGGCGACTGCCATAGAATGCCCCGTTCGGCAAGTACCTGGCGCAGGGTGCTCCAGTAGGCGAAGCAGAAGCCCATGCCACGAGGTGTGTCGCCTAAGCGCCGGTCGCACTCACGTTCCACTTCGTAGTAGACCTCTTCCCATAGGGGCGTGCGCTCTATGGGATCTGACTTCAGGTGTCGATGGTATTTCTCCATGAACGCTTCGTTGCTGACATGTTCAGTATCGATATAGTCCTGCAGACGCTGTATCTCCTCTTGTACTTCCTCTGCTGTGGGATAGCGTTCAGGGTCTTGTTCGTCCGACTGCTGAATCAGCTCCAGTTTGTAGTGCAGGATGCTGAGCACCAGACGTGGAACGTCGTATTCGGACAACTGCTGGATGACGGCCTCGCAGGCCAGTGCCTTGCCCATGGGCGTTTCCTCCGGGTCGTCGATGGCCCGTATCAGGTCCACACACTCCCGAGCCAGCGGAATGTTCTTCCACATCCGCATCTCCTGTGAGTTCTCGCGCATCTGATTCACGTTGGCGATAAGTCGCTCTACTTTCGCTTTATTGTCCATCTCAATTATCAACTTTCAATTTTCAATCTTCAATTTTCAATCTTCAATTTTCAATCTTCAATCTTCAATCTTCAATCTTCAATCTTCAATCTTCAATTATCCTCAAGTCCACGCATCAAACCGCCCATCGTCATCCATTGTCTCATCCTCCTCTGGCTCTTCCTCGTCAGAACGTTCCGCGAAAAGGGGTTGCCAATACTGCTCCAGTTCACCCTTGTGCTTGAGCAGGAAGGCTGGGTCACAGACACGCTGCAGGCCACGCAGCGTCTCCTCGTCGTGTGGACTGTAACGTGCGGCACGGAGCCACAGCTCGCCCCGTTCTGTGGGTGTCAGCGCCATCCCTGCGGGCAGTTCATCGTCGTCGGCCATCTGAGCCAGAGTCGTTATGCAGGACGTGTCGCCCAACTGAATGCCGCGTTGCAGATAAAGCATAGCCTTGGGCACATCCTCCTCGTAGCCCAACCCTCCATAGTAGTTGTGCAGCCACAGGTAGAAGGCACATGTCCCATCGCCCATCTGCATACCCCGATGCAGGCGTTCGTCGATGTTGTGGTGCAGTCGCTGTTGCTCCTGCTCAGTCAGTGTCTCGTAGTCCTCCTCCTTCGTGTCGGCCTCGTAGATCATGCAGGCGGAAGCCCCCTTGTTGCAGCCTTCTTCCATGAGGCTATCGCTCAGGGCCATGTTGCCCCGTTGCTGGTAGGTGGCTGCCAGGAAGAGGTAGGCATCCCGTTCTCCCAGCGTCAGGGCCTGTTCGTACTGACTGATGGCCTCATCGCGCTTCTCCAACTCGGTGTAGGCATGCCCCAGGAGCGTGTGCCAGAGGGAATCGGCCTCCGTGTCAGTCTTCAGCCGTTGCTCTATCTCCTGAGCCACCGCTTCCGGCTCTGCCTCGCAAAACAGACCGAAGATGCGGTAGCGTGCCAGTTGCTGGGCTGCCCATTCGCTGTTGCGATTGAGGGCCTTTTGCATCAACTTGTTGCTCTTTGCTACGTCCATCTCGTTCTCCTTGGTCTCGCCATATCGCCACATCTGTGCGTAGGCAGCTAAGGCATCAGGCACATAGTTCTTCGACTTGAGCAGCAGTTCTTCGGCTTCACTCATAGAGGTGTCGGAGGATGCTGTGTAGTAGATCCAGCGGGCCAGTCCATATTGGGCATGAAGATTGCCCTCGGCAGCCCGTTTGCGCAGCAGTTCAACGTCGTCCTTTGTGAGTTGCATGACGCGCTCCTTTGTGCGGAAGCGTCGCATGAACGGGTCAGATGTATTTGGCATAGTTGAAAGTTGAAAAGGTGATAATCTTTCAAAAGCTAAACAGGTAACATGCTGTCCTATCCCATCGCTGTTCCCGCAGGTCGTCGGGATGGATGAGGAAATTCAGCATACCGCAGTCGTGGAAGGTCAGTTGCCAGCGGTCGCACTCGTCCACCTGCAGTAGCGAAATCCTGTCGGGCATCTCCTCGCTCACCTCTTCGATGTAGGGCTGGCCCAACAGTCGGATGCCATCGCCGTGCTCGTGACAGCGTTCGAAGTTGATGGCCTCGGCAGACAGCGTGGCGGGTGTGCCATCCTCATGGACGATATGGTGGGTGTGCAGTTCCTCGCAGTTGGGTGTGTAGAGCACTCGGAAATACTCGGGCTGCCACGTTCCCATCCCAGGATAGGACGGCGCCTCGATGTCGCCCAGGAAATAGTCGAGGGCGGCGAAGAAGTAGAGCATACCCTCGTGGGGTAATAGTCCTTCGGGGTCGAGGGTGGCAACATCCTCGCAACGTATCTGGCAGATAAAAGTCAGCGGGTCTTGCCAGCTCTCACCGTCTTCATCGGTCAGCAGCAACTCGGGATAGTCCAGATTGTCTGGCATATCTGGTTCGCCCCACCACTTGCTCTGTCCTGTCAAAGGGCTGTCTGTCGGATATGTTGTTAGTTTTATCAAGCAGGTTTAAGATTTGCGGTTGTCTATTGACCTTCAGTCGACTTTGCTCACACTCGGTAGAGCTGATGCAAGCATCGCTCTACTCTCGTACAATCGTGAAGTTGACCTCCGGTCGACTTTGCTCACACTCGGTAGAGCTGATACAAGCATCGCTCTACTCTCGTACAATCGCAAAGTTTAATTGCTTGCGCTCGAGATTGGCGGAAGCAATCTTGATGCGCACTTCATCGCCCAGCGAGTAGCGGCG
Organism: uncultured Bacteroidales bacterium; assembly: GCA_902783655.1. Taxonomy (GTDB): domain Bacteria; phylum Bacteroidota; class Bacteroidia; order Bacteroidales; family Bacteroidaceae; genus Physcousia. Next base: position 3,421 of record CACZRZ010000149.1, on the reverse strand, counting down.
GTGGGTGCGGCGACCCCAGAGGCAATACTGCTTCTCGTCAAACTCGTAGTAGTCATCGTCGAGGTCGCGCAGGGGCACCATGCCCTCACACTTGTTCTCGTTGATCTCCACGTACAGTCCGTATTCGGTGACACCCGATATGGTGCCTTCGTACTCTTGCCCGATGCGGTCCTGCATGAATTCCACCTCCTTGTACTTGATGCTGGCACGTTCGGCCAGTGCTGCCGTCTGTTCCATCTGACTGGCGTGTTCGCAGAGGTCTTCGTAGGTACGCTTCATGACGCTGCGCCCACCCTCTGCATAGCGGAAGAGCAGACGGTGAACCATCAGGTCGGGATAGCGGCGGATGGGGCTGGTGAAGTGGGTGTAGTAGTCGAACGACAGTCCGTAGTGCCCGATGTTTTCGGTGCTGTACTTAGCCTTCATCATGGCCCTCAGCGTCACCATTTCTATCAGGTTGCTGGCCTTCGTGTTCTTGGCCTCGTGCAACATCTTGTTCAGGCTCTGGCTCACCATCGCGTTCGAGCCTGTCGGCTTCAGTTTCAGTCCGAACTTAAGGACGAACTCCGACAGATTCATCAGTTTGTTCTGGTCGGGCTGTTCGTGAATACGATAGACGAAGACCTTGGAGGATTTGCCATTTACCGATTTGCCATTTACCCTTTGTCCTTTGCCCTTGCCCTGTTTGCCAATGCTCTCTGCCACCGTACGGTTGGCCAGCAGCATGAATTCCTCAACCAGTTTGTTCGCATCCTTGGCCACCTTGAAGTACACGCCCAGCGGCTTACCGTCTTTGTCGATGTCGAATCGTGTCTCCTGTCGGTCGAAGTCCACGGCTCCCTCTGCAAAGCGCCGGCGGCGCAGGGCCTTGGCCATACGGTTCAGGGTGATGAGTTCGTTGGCAAAGTGTTCGGCAGGCTCGTATTCGGGCCTTTCCGGATCCACGTGGTCGCCTGGGTTCTGGTAGTCCTCCTCGCTGGCCTCGCCGTGTGCCTCCAGCACCTGCTGCACCTCTTCGTAGATGAATCGGCGGTTCGAGCGGGTGATGGTCTTGGCCAAATGCCAGTCTTTGACATTGGCCTCCTCGTCCATGAGGAAGACAACGCTGTACGTCAGTTTGTCCTCATCGGGACGCAGCGAACACAGGTAGTTACACAGCCGTTCGGGCAACATGGGTATGGTGCGGTCCACGAGATAGACGCTCGTGCCGCGCTTCTGTGCTTCCTTGTCGATGATGCTGCCCTCCTGCACATAGTACGATACATCGGCGATGTGAACGCCCACCTCATATATTTTGAATTTTGAATTTTGAATTTCTCTTATAGAGATGGCATCGTCGAAGTCCTTGGCATCGCGTGGGTCGATGGTGAAGGTCATCACGTCGCGCATATCCTCGCGCCGGGCAATCTCTTCTTCGGGTATCACGTCGCTGATGCGGTTGGCGGCATCCTCCACCTGTTTGGGGTAGGTGTAGGGCAGGCCGAACTCAGCCAGAATGGCGTGCATTTCTGTTTCGTTCTCGCCCGACTGTCCCAACACTTCCATGACCTTGCCGATGGGGTTCTTGGCATCGGCAGGCCATTCCTGTATCCGTACCGTCACCTTGTCACCTTGCTTGGCACCCTTCATGTTACGGCGCGGGATGAGGATGTCGTTGGCCAGTGTACGGTCTTCGGTTACCAAATAGGCCAGGTCGTGGTGCACCTCCAGTCGGCCTACGAAGGTCTTGTCGGCCCGTTTCAGGATTTGTGTCACCATGCCTTCGCGAACATGTCCTCTGCGGCGTGCCATCATGGTCACCCTGACGCGGTCGCCATCCATGGCATGCAGGGCATTGCGCTCAGCCACCAGTATGGGCTGTCCGCCTTCATCGGGCAGGAACGTGTTCTTGCCGTTGGCCTTGCGCTGGAACACACCCTCCAGCACCTGACTCTGGTGCTTCAGCGCATAGGTGTACTTGGGCTTCTCGGTCAGGAAGTCCTCTTCCAACAACTGCTCCAGCACATCCATGCACAACATCTTCGCCGGATGTGTGTTCAGGTTCAGCGTACGGAAAATCTCTTTCAGTTCCAACCGCTCGCCACCCTTGTGTTCGAACAGTTGCTCCACCATTGCCACCAACTGCTTGCGGGTGACGCGTTTAGTGCCTTTACCTTTACTCTTAGCCATGATATAGATTTATGTTTAGTCAATTACTATTTGCAAAGTTATGAAATAATCTTTAATCTTTAACTCTTAATCTTTAATCTTTTTGTATCTTTGCACAAAATTATGCATTGTTCATTATGAATTGTGAATTATGAATTGTGAATTATGCATTATGCATTATGAATTATGAATTATGAATTGTGAATTATGAATTATGAATTAAATAGAGTTCTTGTTACCGGAGCCTCGGGCTTCATTGGTAGTTTCATTTGCAGCGAAGGCCTCGACCGTGGTTTCGAGGTATGGGCAGGTATGCGCCGCACCAGCAGCAGTCAGTATCTGAAGGACGAACGCATGAAGTTTGCCGAACTCGACCTTGGCAACTACGAACGCCTGTGCGCTCAACTTCGCCAGTATAAGTCGGAGATGGGCGGACATGGTTGGGACTATGTCGTTCATGCTGCAGGAGCCACAAAGAGCCTGAAGCGCGAGGGCTTCTTCAAGACCAATACCGAAGGGACAAAGAATTTAGTAAATGCTTTGATGGCAGAGGGCATGACGCCTCGGCGTTTCATCTTCGTGTCTTCCCTGAGCATCTTTGGTGCCATCCGCGAACAGCCCTTCCCCTATCAGCCCATCCTCGATACCGACATTCCCGTGCCCAACACCGCTTACGGAGAGAGCAAGTGGGAGGCAGAGAAGTTCTTGAGAACTATGGAGGGACTTGCCTATGTGATTCTTCGCCCCACGGGAGTCTATGGCCCTCGTGAGCGCGACTACTACATCATGGCCAAGAGCATCAAGCAACATGTTGATTTTGCCGTGGGCTATCGTCCGCAGGACATCACCTTTGTCTATGTCGATGATGTCGTGCAGGCTGTGTACAAGGCTTTCGATGCTCCCGATGCTGTGGGCAAGGCTTACTTCCTCAGCGATGGTCAGGTTTACAACAGCCGTGCCTTCAGCGACCTTCTCCAGAAGGAACTTGGCGACCCCTGGGTCTTGCACATCAAGGCTCCCCTGTGGTTCCTTTGGCTCGTGTGTGCCATCAATGGCACCGTATGCCGCTGGCTGGGCAAACTCACCACCCTGAACCTCGATAAGTACCACATCCTCAGTCAGCGCAACTGGCAGTGCGACATCACACCTGCCCGCCGCGACCTGGGCTATGAGCCACAGGTTCTCCTCGATGAGGGTGTCCGTCGCAGTGTCGCCTGGTACAAGGATGCCGGATGGTTGTAATAGTATAATAATAGTAAAAAAGTTACTATTT